>DATADW010000441.1:0-2756 GCA_036258335.1 Acidimicrobiia bacterium | reverse complement strand
GGTTCGGATCCGCGTGAACAAGCCGAATCCTGCCTGCCGATGAGCTAAGGAAGGAACGTCAGGTAATGCCCGCGAGTGCCCGCGCGTGACAGCCGTTTACAAGGCGGACAAGCGTAGTGACCGACTTGCAGGAGTTTCCGCGAAGCCCTCTGACGGACTCGAACCGTCGACCCCCTCCTTACCATGCGCTCCGATCGGCAACTGGTCGCAACCGATGGCAACGGTTTTGGCCTGTTTCGGCCGCTTTTCCTCCCGCGCCTTTTGCCACGGGTTGCCATCGGTTGCGACCGCTTGGCTCCCTAAATGCTCCACCCCTGTTGCCTGCTCCGACTACGTCTCGCTTAGGATGCGCTGCTGCCGTCTGGCGAGCAGAGCTACGAGAACGTCACCGTCGCGCCGTCGATATGCGGGATCCTCACTGAGCGCGTCAACGCCAGCTGGGGTCACCGGGCTTGTCGCCCCATCGATCCACGAGCTCCACTAGCTCGGTCGCGCGGGGCCCCGATGCCGCTACCCGCTGGGGAAGGATCTCCGTCCAGTCAGCGGCTGCGGAAGCGCGGCTGGCTCAGGCGAAGCGAGCCGGGTCAGGCTTGTGCCTCCGTGTCGAGCTAGCCTCAACGCCGCCCCGGTTCTCGACCGAGGCGGTTCACACAGGCGCGCGCGTGAACGTCACGTGCGTGACTCCGCAAGGCGAGGAGACGGCCTCGACCTCATAGTCCTTCTCCAGGCCCTCCAGCCCGTCCCAGAGGCGGACGCCTCGGCCGAGCAGGATCGGGACCAGCACGATGTGCATGTGGTCGACGAGCCCGGCGGCAAGGAAGTCGCGGATCACGGTGGCCCCTCCGCCGATGCGTACGTCCTGGCCCCCCGCGGCCTCGCGGGCCCTCTCGAGCGCCTCGGCAGGCGAAGCGTCGATGAAGTGGAACGTCGTGCCGCCCTCCATCTCGATCGACGGGCGCGGATGATGGGTGAGGACGAAGACCGGTGTATGGAACGGCGGGTTGGAACCCCACCAGCCCTTCCACTCCTGGTCCTTGTGCCATCCGGGCGGGCCGAACTTGTTCGCACCCATGATCTCGGCGCCGATCCCGACATCGTGCAGCCGCGTGAAGGCGTCGTCGATGCCGCCGGTGCCGCCGGGCTGGCCGCCGGCCATCTCGTTCCACCACCGGGTGGTGAACATCCATTCGTGCAGCCGTTCCCCCGCATGGCCGAACGGTGTGTCGAGGCTCTGAGGCTCGCCGGTGCCGAAACCGTCGAGTGAGATGGAGAAGAACTGGACGCGGGCGAGTGACATGGCTAGTGCTCCTTCGGTATCGGGGGGTCAGTTCTCGGACGTGGTGTGGACAACGAGATTCCGTGTCTGGATCCGCTTACCGTCGCGAGGTTGTCGGTCAGGTTCTCGTTTCCAACGCGGGTGGGTCATGGCCATACGCCTGGAATCGGTCGGCCGTTTCGTGCGGCACCTAGGTCACGTGTTCACGTCGGGCGTGGCCGTTGCGTACTGCGGGCGGCCGGTGGGCCGGTAGACCTGGATCGTCACCCCGCTGGGGGTGGACTGCGAGTCGACCAGTTCAAGTGCTGTGTCCGGGCCGGTGGCGGGGAATAGCCGCGTGCCCTGGCCGATGACCACGGGATAGGTGAGCAGGGTGACCTCGTCGACCAGCTCGTTTTCGAGCAGCCAGCGCGTCAGGGCGCCGCTGCCGTGCACCTGCAGCTCAGCTGCGGGCTTGGCTTTCAGCTCGCCGATGTCCACCACAACGTCTCCGGAGAGGACGGTCGTGTCCGCCCATTGCGGGTCGGTGAGCGTGGTCGATGCCACGTACTTGGGCCGCGTGTTCAACGCCACCGAGATCGGGTTGTTGCCCTGATTTGCCCCCCAGGAGCCGGTTCCCCAGGAGCCGGCAAAGATCTCGTAGGTCCGCCGACCGAACAGGAAGGCGTCGGCGCGCTCGAAGACCTGGTCGAGAAACGTCGCGGCCTCGTTGTCGAAGAGCGGTATGGCCCATCCGCCGCGCTCGAATCCGCCCCTGCGGTCCTCATCCGGCCCGCCGAGTCCCTGCATCACTCCATCGACGGAGACGTGCGTGATCGTCGTCAGTTTCATGGTCGCATGTCCTTCTCGCTCGGTCTTGTCGTCGTTCGATTAGACCGGACCGCCGCACCGATCTCATCGGTTGTGGCACTGGTAGCGCTGCGTGTACCGACTCGACGCGCTCGCTGCGCTCCGAGAAACCTCGAACGTCGACGTTCGCGACTATCGCAAGCTCCGGGTCGCCGTGAATACTCGGATGACCAAGCGTGCTCTCACTTGAGTGAGTTCCCGAATGACCACCCCCGAGGGAACCGGTAAAGCAGGTCATCATGACTCACATATCAACCACCACCGCGGCGGTCGGTACGCAGTGAACCCCCCGCCTCAATCACCATCACGCCAGTCCGCGTTGCCGACCTGCTCGCCGAGGGCGTGCGGATGCCGCTCGACGTGCACGTCATCGACCATCCCGATGCGCGCGTGCTCGTCGACACCGGCATGACGGAGCTGCACCCGGCGGTGGCCGACCTCGATCCCCGCCTCCGTCCACTGAGTAAGCAGGACTTCGACCTCGCCGGCATCGACATCGTCGTCAACACGCACCTGCACTTCGACCACTGCGGCGGCAACCACCTCTTCGCCGGCAGGCCGATCTACGTCCAACGTCGGGAGCTCGACGACGCTCGCAGCGAGGACGACTACACCATTCGCGAGTGGGTCG
>DATADW010000440.1:0-4630 GCA_036258335.1 Acidimicrobiia bacterium | reverse complement strand
TGGCTCGACCGGGTCGGCGCAGCCCAACTGAGGAGCAGCCGACGGTATCCACGGCTCTTCTCGGGTGGCTGGGGCGATCTCGACTTCCTCGACCGGGTGGGAGAGAGCATCCGGGACCCGCGCCCTCACCCCGAGATCGAGCTGACGTGGTCTTCCTGGCGCGGCGAGATGGGTGGTTTGGTGGCCCGGGCAGGTTGGTTTACCAGCCCGGATCCGGACTTGCCGCCCGAGAGCAGGAGAGCCGTGCTGCAACTGCTCTCCTCAGCGGTGGCGCCAAATCGCGTGGTGATCCTGTTCGCAGCCCACAACGACCATGGGTACGAGACGCGGATGCGGCTAGGGCGCCACCTCGTCGAACACGACATCGCCTCTCTGATCCTCGAGAACCCGTTCTATGGCCGCCGCCAGCGCCTTGACGGCCGGGCGGTCACCACGGTCGCCGAGTTGCTCGTCATGGGACGCGCCGCGGTGACGGAGGGCCGTGCGCTGGTCGCTGCGCTGCGCGCCCAGGGCGTGGACGAGATCGGGGTTTCAGGGTTCAGCATGGGAGGCACCATCGCCGCCCTGGTCAGCTCGCTTTCATCTGGCCCGCTGGCGACGATCCCGCTGGCGGCGGCACACTCCCCCGCCGCCGCCTACACCGAAGGCGTGCTGAGCAAAGCCGTCGATTGGGAGGCTCTTGGTGGCTCCGGTGCGTCCGCCAAGCTCGCCGACGTCCTCGATTGGGCCTCAGTGCTGCGGATCGCTCCTCCACCGCATACCGCAACCGCAATGTTGGCGGCGCCGTCCGGAGACGCCTACGTCCCGGCTCACGCGGTCGAGGCGCTCCATCGACACTGGCCGGGTTCTGAGCTCCGCTGGCTCCCGGGAGGTCACGTGAGCGTCGGCCTGAGGGGCGCCCGGACGCAGGCGGCAATCATCGCTGAAGGGTTCTACCGGGCTTCACACGAAGCGGACGAAGCGCCGCTTTCCCACCTGGATCAGCGCTCCGAGCAGTGAGGCGCGGGGGACATCCTCCTCGGTCAACCGGGCCCCGTCGAGCTTGACCGCGCCCTGTGCGATGAGCCGGCGCGCCTCGGAGGTGGAGGTCACCAACCCGGCATCGAGCAGCACGCCGGGTAGGTGGACCGGATCCGCTTCGCGGAGGGCGTGGTCGGGGACCTCCTCGGGCGACTTGCGGTCGCGGAACACTCGGTCAAATGCCGCCTCGGCCTCGACTGCCTCCTCGTCGTCCCAGTAGAGCCGTACTACTTCCCGACCCAGCCTCCGCTTGGCTTCGGCGGGGTGGACCGAGCCCTCGGCCACCCCGGAGATGACTGCTTCGGACTCTTCTGCAGGCAGCTCGGTGGCCAGGCGGTACCACTGTGGCATCAGGTCGTCGGGGATGCTCATCACCTTGCCGAACATGTCTGCGGGCGCATCGTCCACCGCCACATAGTTGTCGAGCGACTGCGACATCTTGTTCACCCCGTCGGTGCCGAGCAGAAGGGGCATGGTCATTGCCACCTGGGGCCGCATCCCGTAGCGCTGCTGCACCGTCCTTCCCATCAGGAGGTTCCACAGCTGGTCCGACCCCCCCAGTTCCACGTCCGCTTCGACCGCCACTGAGTCGTACCCCTGGAGAAGTGGGTAGAGGAACTCGAGCACCGAGATGGGTCGCTGCTCGGCCATCCTCTCGGCGAAGTCGGCCCTCTCCAGCATCTGGGCAACAGTTGTGGCAGAACTGAGCTCGAGGATGTGCTCCATGTCCATCGAAGCGAGCCACTCCGAGTTCCACCTGATCTCCAGAGGGTCGGGGAGGAGAATGCGGGAGAACCCGCCGAGGACCGACTCGGCATACCCCCGAACCTCCTCGGCGGTGAGACGCCTCCTCGTCTCTGCCATGAGGCTGGGATCGCCCACTTGGGCGGTGAAATCGCCGACGATGAGGACCGCGGTGTGGCCCAGCTCCTGGAAGTGCCTCAGCTTGCGAAGCACCACCGCCCATCCGAGCGTCACCGACGGGGCCGTGGGGTCGAGCCCGAGCTTGACTCGCAGGGGACGGCCCTCGGCCAGTCGCTCGGCCAGCTCGTCCTCGGGGGCTACCCGGTCGACGTTGACCAGCAGCCGTTTCAACTGTTCGGGGGGCTCTGGCATGGGTCGGGGAGGGTAGCCCTGCAGCGGGCCACGTTCTCGAGGCAATCACGGGCCTGCTGCGACCTCAGGTACGCGGTGTGGCGACGAACCGCCAAGGATTGTCGGTTGCGACAGAGATCCCGACCCGAGGGGTGGCGAGGACTCCGGGCGGAGGGGCACCCGGCGAGAGCAGTACCGGGCCGCGGAGGACGCTGGTGCCGTCGTGCCCGGCATCGATCGCCAGGGCGCGGCACAGGTTGCCTGGCCCGATCGCCAAAGGCGCGATCCGCCCGCGGCGGCGAATCATCACGTCGGCGCCCTGAGTGGGGACACCGCCCCGCAACAGCACCGCCTCGCCCGAACCGGGCGGCCCCGTGACGATGTTGGCGCACCAGTGGACCCCGTACGAGCGGTACACATAGAGCGTCCCCGCTCCCTCGAACATCGATCGGTTGCGCCTGGTCGGCCCGCGGTAGGCGTGGCTGGCCGGGTCGGCGGCACCGGCATAGGCCTCGACCTCGGTCAATTCGAGTTCGGTGACCTCTCCGTCGACCTCGGTCCGTACCCGCCAGCCGAGGAGAAGTGGGGCCACCTCCAAGACCGCCCGGTCGAGCAACTCGAGTACGGCGTTCATCCCAGAAGGTGGAGCAGTACCAAGCAGGTCGGTCAACTCACACCGAGCCCCGCAACCTCACATCGAGGACCCGCTCCACCTCGGCGACCGCCTCCCGCAACAGCTGCCTCACGTCCTCATCACGCATGGTCTGATCCGGGGCGCGCAGCGTCAGCCGGACGGCGATGCTCCGCCGCCCCTCCTCAATTCCCGGACCGACGAAGACATCGAACACCACACTCTCCTCGAGAACGTCGCCAACGGCGTCGCCGACCCGGTCGAGAAGGTCGGCGGTGAGCACCGCAGGACCCACATCGAAGGCAAGGTCGAACTTCACCGGAGGGAAGGGCGAGACCGGGCGTAGTTGCCAGACACCGGCTGCCGCCAGCAGTGGTGCCAGATCGAGCTCGCCGGCGGCGACCCGGCCGGACAGGCCGTAGGCGCGACTCACCGCGGGGTGCAGCTCGCCCGCCCAGCCCACCACCTCCTTGTCGAGTAGCACCATGCCCGCTCGGCCTGGGTGAAACGGCGGGTTCTCGCCGGGATACACCCGGAGATCGAGTCCTCGAACCTCACCCAGCAGCCTCACCAGCCCGGTCGCCTCGTGGGCGTCGACATCGCGTCGGGCCCCGAGGATCCCTGAGCTGCCCCGCTCGCCCACGGCGACGAAGGCCAGATGGTTGGGCTGATCGGGAAGAAGGGGGTCGAGCACCGACGGCGTGGGGTGGAAGACCTTGCCGATCTCGAAGAGGGCGACGTCGCGCCAGCCGCGGTCGAGGTTCCCCGACGCCGCCTTGAGAAGACCGGGGAGCAGCGTGGTGCGCAGCAGGCTCTCCTCCTCGCGGAGCGGGTTGGCCACCCTGATCGCAGATCTTCTCGCGTCGTCGGTAGGGAGGCGCAGCAGATCGAGTTCGCCGGCACCGAAGAAGCTCATCGACTGAGCCTCGTAGTAGCCCCCTCCGACCATCGCTTCGCGCACCGAACGTTCGGCGCGCTGCTCGGGGCTCACCGTGCCGTCGGGCCCCATCGTCACGCGGGACGGGAAACGGTCATATCCGTGGAGCCTGGCCACCTCCTCGACGAGGTCGACCGGCCTGGTCACATCGGGCCGCCGCGTCGGGACGAGCACCTCGAGACGCTCATCGTCCTGAGTCGCCACCTCGAATCCGAGCCTGGTCAGCAGAGCGGCGACGGTTGGTGCCTCGAGACCGGGGCCGAGCAAGCGCTCCACCTCGTCCAAGCGGAGCTCGATGCGTCGCTGCTCGATCGGGGTCGGGTAGACGTCGACGGCGCCTCTATGGGCGTGGCCACCGCCCAGTGACGCGATGAGGGCGGCGGCGCGGGCGGCGGCCGCCCCCGACAGATTGGGGTCCACGCCGCGCTCGAACCGGGCCGATGCCTCGGAGCGGAGACCGAGTCGATGGGCGGTGGCGAGCACGCTCGCCGGATCCCAGTTGGCCGCCTCCACCAAAACCTCGCGGGTCGTCTCGCTGACCTCGGTGGACTCACCGCCCATCACGCCCGCCAAGGCGACGGCACCGGAGGGGTCGGCAACGACGATGTCATCGGGGAGCAGCCGACGGTCGACGCCATCGAGCGTGCGCAGCTGTTCGCCGTCACGCGCCCGGCGGATGTTCAGCCTCCCGTCGGCGATCCGCGCCAGATCGAAGGTATGGATGGGGTGCCCCATCTCGATCATCACGTAGTTGCTCGCGTCGACGACGTTCGAGATGGGACGGACCCCGGCGGCTCGCAGGCGAAGCTGGGCCGGCAACGGGCTGGGACCAACCGTGATGCCGGACACCTGGCGCGCCACGAACCGCGGGCAACCGAGCGGGTCCTCGACCTCCACCGCCGCGGCGGTTTCGGGCCCGGTGTCATCGACACGTGTGTCGGGCTGGC
>DATADW010000439.1:0-2292 GCA_036258335.1 Acidimicrobiia bacterium | reverse complement strand
TTCGACGACGTCATCGCCGGTCTCAGGCGGAGCGTCTTCGTACGTGTCGGTCACAGCCGCCACCAGGTCGGCCACCGTCTCGTTGCCTGCCTGAACAGCCAGCCAGATGATCCGCCCGGTCTCGTTGAGTCCGAAGTAGCGCCCCGAGTCGGGATCGAACAGCACCGGGCCGTGTTCCTTGAGGACGCGGTAGACGACATTGGGATTTCTGATCACCCTGCGCTCGGCGGGTGCGCTCATCGCGTCTCCCACGGCGGCACGAAGCCCGACCATACCCAGGTCCCAGGTAACCAAGAACACCCCTGTCGGTGTCCGAGTTGTCTGCGAGCCCGTTGCCACTTAGAGTGGCTGCGGGGTCATGGTGCGTGGGCGCGGTTAGGGAGTGGGAATTGCGTTACATCAAGCCAGCTCTGATCGACCTAGGTGTGCTCGACTATGTGGTGGTGATCGGTCCCCACGATCACGACCAGCCCCAGCACGATATAGAGCACGAGGGCGCTCACGAGGTTGAGGATGCTGGCGACGAGGCAGGTCGCGCCGAGCGATAGAGCAGCGCAGACTGAGTCGCTCGACCCATTGTCAGGTGTACCGCTCTCGACTTACCATCGACCACGGCCGGGGATCGGGGGGTTCTTGGCTATCCGAAGGGGTAGGGCCGTAAGGCCAATTGGGCGGGGAGACCAAGATGGTGGCGCGAGAGGACGAGCGCGGTTTCGCGGGGGGAGCATTGGTAGCGGAGGGAGCCGGGCTGAGCGCCGCCCTTCCACTCGAGATGCCGCCCTTCACGACAGTGAAGCCGGCGGCTGCCGATCGTGCACGCTTGCGGGGTGGCGGGCTCCACGCCGCGACGCGATGGCAACTGGCAGCAAAGCGGACGGTCGACATGATCGGCGCTTCGCTGGCACTCCTGCTCCTGTCCCCGGTGTTGCTGGTCGCGGCGATAGCGGTCAAGCTCTCGTCGCCGGGGCCGGTGTTCTACATCTCGGACCGGGTCGGCAAAGACGGAGAGACCTTCCGCTTCGCAAAGTTCCGGTCGATGCGATCCAATGCCGAGTATGAGAAACCGCGGCTGGTCGAGCTGAACGAGGCGACCGGGCCCATATTCAAAGTGCGCGATGACCCACGGATGACCAAGGTGGGCCGGGTGCTCCGCAAGCTGAGCATCGACGAGATGCCGCAGTTGCTCCACGTGCTGTCGGGCAAGATGTCGCTCGTAGGTCCGCGTCCCCCCTTGCCCGAGGAGGTGGTGACCTACAGCGAGTTCGAGTGGCAGCGGCTCTCGGTCCAGCCGGGTATTACGTGCATCTGGCAGGTGAGCGGTCGCTCCGACCTCGACTTCGACACCTGGGTCCAGATGGACATCCAGTACATCGAGGAGTGGACCTTATCAAGCGATCTGCGTCTTCTTCTCCGCACCGTCCCGGCGGTACTCACCGGCCGCGGCGCTTACTGATCCGCTTCGTCGTCCCCTGGCTGGGACGCTAGGGTCGTGTCCCCGTCCTCGCCGAAGCCAGGTGAGGCTTTCGGATGAGGAAGGCCATGGCTCTCGATTCGCGCCGTCTCAGGGCGTCGCTCGCACTGACGGTGACCGTGGGGGTAATCATCGCTGTGCTGCTCCCGGTCCCGGTCGCAGCCGCTGACGATCCGGCGCCGATAGATGGGGTCGAGCTGATCGACCCTCCGGCGCGCATCTGCGGCAAGAAGGGGAAACTCGACGGCCCGTCGAGCCCGCCCGACGGAGCGGTGGTTATCCAGCCGGGAACCAACGTCTCCGACGCCACCAACAACCATTCGGCCGGCACCGTCTTCTGGCTGGCGCCTGGGACCCACACCGCTGGATCGGGTCAGTACGACAACATCACCCCAAAACAGGGGAACAAGTACATCGGGGCGCCCGGTGCGATACTCGACGGCAAAGGGGTAAACGCATATGCCTTCACTGGTACGGAAACCGGGGTCCGTATCGCCTACCTCACCATCCAGAACTTCGTCGCCCCCAACCAGGAAGGCGTCGTAAACCACGACCAGGCCAACGGCTGGCTCATCGAGCACAACACCATCTCCGACAACTCTGGTGCCGCGCTGATGGGTGGTGCCCGCCAGGTCCTCCGGTACAACTGCATCGCCCGCAACGGCCAATACGGGCTCAACTACTTCCAGAGCGGCGACGGCATCAAGAACGTAGTGATCGACCACAACGAGATCGTCCGCAACAACACCGACCGCGTCGACCCCGATTGCGGCTGCTCGGGCGGGGCCAAGTTCTGGGCGGTCGACGGCGCCGAGATCACC
>DATADW010000438.1:0-1794 GCA_036258335.1 Acidimicrobiia bacterium | reverse complement strand
GTCCCAGAGGTGCTTTTGGCCCTGCATGCACCGCATCGCCTCGAGCTTTTGGTCCCACACCTCGGTGATATCCAGAAGCACGTCGGGCATGAAGCCCGAGTATTCGGTCTGATGTGGCTCGAAGAGAAATACCGGCGGCGCTCCGATCACCTCTGTCCCGGGGTCGTAGCCGGCCGCCTGGGCGATGATCCGGGCTTGGGTGGCGATCAAATGCGCCGTCTCGTGATCACGATTCCATGGATCACGTTCGCTGTGGGTGACGACGACGGTGGGGCGGATCTCCCGATACATCTTCACCATACGATCGAGCAGCTCGGGCGTCTCCACCAACGGATAGTCATCGGCGTCGAAAGCGCGCAGGTCGGCTCCGAGCACCTTGGCCGCCGCCGCGGCTTCGGCATGCCGCGCCTCCTTGACCTGCCCGAGGTTCATGCCCTGACGCCAGTATCGAGCCGACTCCCCACGCTCCCCGTAGGCGAGGCAGACCACGGTGACGTCGTGCCCCCGGTTCGCGTAGAGGGCGATGGCGCCGCCGGCACGCCACACGAAGTCCCCGACGTGGGCGGCGATCACGAGTAGCGATTCCTGACTCATCCGAGCAACCCTATCTGCGCCTTTTCGTCGCTAACTTCGCTATCGAGGCACTTCGACCAATGAGCTCCGACCCGTCCGGCATTCGCTGCATGTTGATGCGCGGTGGCACGTCAAAAGGTGCGTTCTTCCTGGCCGAGGACCTCCCACGCCCCGCAGCCGACCGCGATGAGTTGCTGCTGCGGATCATGGGCTCGCCGGACCCGAGGCAAATCGATGGTGTCGGTGGCGCCCACCCGCTCACCACCAAGGTTGCTGTGGTCAGCCCTTCCGAGCGCGACGACACCGACATCGAGTACCTCTTTCTCCAGGTGTCGGTGGACCACCCCGAGGTCACCGACAGGCAGAACTGCGGGAACATGCTGGCGGCGGTAGGCCCTTTCGCCCTGGAGCGGGGGTTGATCGACGCGACCGATGGCCGGGCCCAGGTGCGGATCCTGATGAAGAACACCGGCGGAATGGCGGTGGCCACATTCCCTGTCGAAGCGGGAAGGCCGGTCTATGCGGGCGAGACCGAGATCGCTGGGGTGCCTGGCGGCGCCGCGGAGATCCTGATCGAGTTCGAGGACATCGCCGGCTCCAGCACGGGGGCTCTTCTCCCAACGGGGCGGACCGTGGACGAGGTGGGCGGTGTCGAGGCCACACTGATCGACAACGGGATGCCGGTAGTCGTGATGCGGGCATCCGATGTCGGCGTCACCGGCGATGAGACCTGCGAGGAGTTGGAGGGCAATGCCGGTCTCCGCCAGAAGCTCGAGGAGATCCGCCGGGCCGCCGGGCCGCTGATGGACCTCGGTGACGTCAGCCGGGCTACCGTGCCCAAGCTGACTCTGGTGTCACCGCCCCTCGCCGGGGGCGCCATCTCCACCAGGACTTTCATCCCCCACCGCTGCCACCAGGCGATAGGAGTGCTCGGGGCGGTTAGCGTTGCCACCGCCTGTCTGCTCCCAGGGTCTCCCGCGGCCCAACTGGCCAATCTCGAGCCGGGCTCCGACATCGTCCGAATCGAGCATCCGACCGGCTCCTTCGACGCCCGGGTTCGCCTCGATTCCGGGCCCGGTGTCGAGATCCTCGGAGCCGGGATCATCCGGACCGCCCGCAAGCTCATGGACGGGATCGTCTTTCCACGGCCTGGGCAATCACCGGAAGATTAGGGTGCGCCGGTGCCACTGGCGGGAGACTGGTCCCGGCCTGACCCGAGCC
>DATADW010000437.1:0-14667 GCA_036258335.1 Acidimicrobiia bacterium | reverse complement strand
ACCGTCGGCGCCGGCCGAGTCACCAAGATCCTGAAATGACCATTAGACGGAAGACGGAAGACGGAAGACGGAAGACCGAACCCGACCACTTCCCACTTCCGACTTCCGACTTCCGACTGCGAACGAGCGAAGCGAGTAAGCACCTTGGCTGAAGAACAGAAGATCCGCATAAGGCTCAAGGCATACGACCACCAGGTGGTGGACGAATCGGCGCGCAAGATCGCCGAGACGGTGGTGCGTACCCAGGCCCAGATAAGGGGCCCGGTGCCGCTGCCTACCGAGATTCACCGCTACTGCGTCATTCGCTCACCACATGTCTACAAGGACTCGCGGGAGCACTTCGAGTTGCGGATCCACAAGAGGCTGATCGACATCCTCGAGCCGACCGCAAAGACGGTCGACTCGTTGATGAGGCTCGACCTCCCCGCCGGCGTCGAAGTGGAGATCAAGCTGTGAGCAAGACGGAAGACGGAAGACGGAAGTCGGAAGTCGAAGAAAAGACGAAGTCATGAAAGCCATCTTGGGCGAGAAGGTTGGGATGACCCAGGTGTTTGATGAGGAGAGCCGGGCGCGGCCGGTGACGGTCATCAAGGCGGGGCCGTGCCGAATCGTCCAGATCAAGACACCCGAATCCGACGGCTACGGCGCCATCCAGATCTCCTACAAGGAGCTGCCGGCGCGGCGAACCAACAAACCAACCGTAGGGCATTTCGCCAGAGCTGGGCTCGAGCCGGCGCGGAATCTCGTCGAGGTCAGGGTCGACGATCCCGAGTCCTACGAGATCGGCAGCGAGATCACCATCGCCGACATCCTGGCCAAGGGCGACAAGGCCGATGTGGCCGGGATCTCGAAAGGCAAAGGCTTCCAGGGCGTGATGAAACGGCACAACTTCTCCGGCCAGGGCGCTAGCCACGGTGCACACAAGGTGCACCGCGCTCCGGGTTCGATCGGCGCTTGCGCCACCCCCTCACGCGTTTTCAAGGGGATGCCGATGGCAGGCCGGATGGGTGGCGAGCGCGTCACCGTCCTCAATCTCGATGTCGTGGACATCGACACCAACCGCAACCTGCTGCTCCTCGGCGGCGCTGTTCCGGGCCCGAATGGCGCGGTCGTCCTGATCCGACAGGCAGTCAAGTCACCCGTAGCCGGGAGGGCCGGTTGATGGCTGATATCAAGGTCGCTCTCTATGGGGCGGACGGTGAGACCAAGGGTGAGATCGAGCTCGACGCCGCCGTTTTCGGGATCGAGCCCAACATGGCGGTCCTCCATCAAGTGGTCACAGCCCAATTGGCTGCGGCGCGGTCAGGCTCGGCATCGACCAAGACCCGGGCCGAGGTTCGGGGAGGTGGCCGCAAGCCGTGGAGGCAGAAGGGACTGGGACGAGCCCGCCATGGCTCGATCCGGGCTCCGCAGTGGACCGGAGGGGGCGTCGTCTTCGGACCGCGACCCCGCAGCTATGAACAGCGCACCCCCAAGAAGATGAAGAAGCTCGCATTGCGCAGCGCCCTCTCGGCGCGCGCCGCCGAGGAAGCGATTCGGGTGGTGGACAACTTCGAGCCGTGGGCGACGCCGCGCACCAAAGACGCCGCAAGCCTGCTGGCTGCCCTCGGCGCAGGACGCAAGTCGCTAGTGGTGCTCGAGCATGGGGACACCGTTGCCGAGCGCTCCTTTCGCAATCTCCCGGATGTCCGCCTGCTGCGCGCCGGGCATGTCGCCGCATACGACGTGCTGTGGGCGGACACGGTGGTGTTTACAACAGCCACTCTGCGCTCGGTGGGCGAGGGGGGATACGACGTCTCCGACACCGATTTCGTGCGCGAGGCCCCCGACAAGATCGAGGAGGGGTCGTGAAGAACCCTCGTGACGTGATCCTCGCCCCCGTCGTGTCCGAGAAGTCATACGACCTGATCGAGGACGCCAAGACCTACACGTTCGTGGTCGACAAGCGGGCAAACAAGACCGAGATCAAGCAGGCCGTGCAAGCCATCTTCTCGGTCCGGGTGGAGTCGGTGAACACGCTCAACCGCAGGGGCAAGACGAAGCGCACCGGATGGGTCAAGGGCAGGCGAGCCGACTCGAAGCGAGCCCTGGTCAAACTCGCCCCCGGCGACCAGATCGACATCTTCGGAGTATGAACGTGAAAGCCCAAAGTCTCACCACAAGGCCATGCCCGGTTCTTACTGCCGGCTGCCGTCTGCCGTCTGCCGTCAGGGCCGACGCAAGGAGGCCCTCATGGCAGTGAAGAAGCGCAAGCCCACCTCGGCAGGGCGGCGATTTCAAACGGTCTCCGACTTCGTCGAGGTGACCAAGTCGGATCCCGAGAAGTCGCTGGTCGAGCCGCGTCAGCAACAGTCCGGTCGCAACTCGTATGGGCGGATCACGTCGCGCCACCGCGGCGGCGGGCACAAGCGGCTATACCGCGTGATCGACTTCCGCAGGACCAAGGACGGGATCCCGGCGCGGGTTGCCGCCATCGAGTACGACCCCAACCGCAACGCCCGGATCGCGTTGCTCCACTACGTCGACGGGGAGAAGCGGTACATCCTGGCCCCGCAAGGAGTCAAGGTGGGGGACCGACTCGAGTCGGGCTCGAAGGCCGACATCCGACCCGGGAACGCCCTTCCGCTGCGCAACATCCCCGCCGGTACCTCGGTTCACGCCATCGAGATGCGGCCCGGCGGCGGCGCCAAGCTGGCTCGTTCCGCCGGGCTCTCTGCCCAGCTCATGTCGAAGGAAGGCGTCATGGCGCTTCTCCGACTTCCGTCGGGGGAGATGCGGTTGGTGCCACTCGACTGCCGAGCGACGGTCGGAATCGTCGGTAATGCCGAGGCCGAGCTCGTCAAGATCGGCAAGGCTGGTCGAGCCCGTTGGAAGGGCATGCGCCCCCAAACCAGGGGCGTCGCCATGAACCCGGTCGACCATCCGCTCGGTGGTGGAGAGGGAAAGAGCTCGGGTGGCCGCAACCCGGTCAGCCCATGGGGCAAGCCAGAGGGCCGAACCCGCCGCAAGGGCAAGGAGAGCGACGCCCTCATCGTGCGCCGCCGCACCAAGAAGGGACGGAGGTAGCCGATGGCTCGCAGTTTGGAAAAGGGGCCGTTCGTCGACGACCACCTCATCGACAAGGTCGAGGAGATGAACCGACGTGGCGAGAAGCGGGTGATCCGGACGTGGAGCAGGCGCTCCACGATCATCCCCGAGATGGTGGGCCACACCATGGCGGTCCACGACGGCCGCAAGCACGTGCCGGTGTACATCACGGAGTCGATGGTGGGTCACAAGTTGGGCGAGTTCGCCCCGACCCGCACTTTCCGGGGCCACGCCGGCAGCCGCAAGGAGAAAGCAGCAAAGAGACGATGAAGGTGAGGGCGCAAGCGAAGTACGTGAGGCAACCGCCGACAAAGGTGCGGAGGGTGCTCGACCTGGTCCGCGGTCTCCCCGTCGAGGAGGCGCGCCATATTCTCGAGTTCACCCCGCGCCGTCCTGCGGTGACGGTGGCCAAGGTGCTGAATTCGGCAGTGGCAAACGCCGAGCACAACCACGCACTCGATGCCGACGAGCTGGTGGTAGCCGAGGCCTACGCCGACGAGGGACCCACGCTGAAGCGCGGTATCCCGCGCGCCCGGGGCCGGTATACACGGATCCGCAAGCGGACCAGCCATATCACCATCGTGGTCGCCGATCTAGCGGAGGAGCGCCGCTGATGGGACAGAAGACACATCCATACGTGTTCCGGCTCGGCGTGGTCAACGACTGGAAGTCGCGCTGGTACAGCGACAAGGACTACGTCGAGCTGGTCAACGAAGACTGGCGGATCCGCGACTACCTGCGCGGTGAGCTGACCAGAGGCGCCCTTTCCCGGATCGAGATCGAGCGGACCCGTGACAAGGTAGTGGTCGAGGTGCACACGGCGCGCCCCGGCGTGGTCATCGGGCGCAAGGGTGTCGAAGCGGACCGTCTCAGGGCCGGGCTGGAGAAGCTGTGCGGCAAACCGGTCAAGCTCAACATCATCGAGGTCAAGGACCCCGAGGTCGACGCCCAGTTGTTGGCACAGGGAATAGCCGACCAGCTTTCCAACCGGGTGGCCTTCCGGCGCGCCATGAAGCGCGCCGTCGCTACTGCCATGAAGGCGGGGGCCGAGGGTGTCAGGGTTGAGTGCACCGGACGCCTCGGTGGCTCCGACATGGGCCGACGGGAGTGGTACCGCGAGGGCCGCGTGCCGCTTCACACCATCCGCGCCGACATCGATTACGGGACCGCCACAGCAGCGACCACGGTCGGCTCGATCGGAGTCAAGGTGTGGGTCTACAAGGGCGACGTTGTTCCGTCGCTCAAGGCGACCAGAGAGAAGATCGCCGCCGAGGCTGCGCTGGCCACAGGAGGACCAGCGGGCCGGGGCAGGGTGGCGCCGGCCAAGGCCCGGGCTGAACACGCCGTTGGAAGTGATAAAGTTCCTCGGCTCATCGAGGCCGGTGGCGGCAAGCGCCTCATCGAGGCCGGTGGCGGCAAGCGCCGAGAGCCGAGCAAGCGCGACGAGGAACTGCGGCGCATCGCGCCCGAGGAAGCCCAGTCGCAATACGAGGAAGAGCGCGAGGTCGTCATCGACGAGGTGACCGCCTCGGCGACGGGGCAGCCGCCGATCGTCACCGAGGAGCTCCCAGTGCCCGAAGACATTGCCGCGGAGCCGGTTCTTGCCGACCAGCCGGATGCGGGCACCGAGCCAAGCGATGCAGAAGTCGCGGTGGACGACGCCGCCGAGCCCGCTGGCAGCGGGCAGGCCGATGAGGACGACTCGGGAGAGAAGTGAGAAGGTGAAGAGCGAGGACCGGCCATGTTGATGCCAAAGCGGACGAAGTACCGCAGACAGCATCGTGGCCGCAGAACGGGGATGGCCAAAGGCGGGACCACCGTCTCATTCGGCGACTACGGACTGAAGTCGCTCGAAGAGGCTTGGGTCACGGCGCGCCAGATCGAGGCTGCTCGTATCGCCATCACCCGAACCATCCGCCGTGGTGGCAAGGTGTGGATCACGATCTTCCCCGACAAGCCCATCACCCAGAAGCCCGCCGAGACTCGGATGGGCTCGGGCAAGGGCAACCCTGAATTCTGGGTCGCCGTGGTCAAGCCGGGCCGAGTCATGTTCGAGTTGTCCGGGGTTCCCGAGGACCTGGCGCGTGAGGCGATGCGCAAGGCGGGGCACAAGCTCCCGGTAAAGACCCGTTTCGTGACCCGAGAGGAAACGTGATGGCCGACGGGGCCAGCGCCACCGAGCTGCGCAAGCTCACCGCCAAGCAACTGGCCGACCGTCTGGACGACGCCAAGGCGGAGCTCTTCAACCTCCGGTTCCAGCTGGCGACCAACCAGTTGGACAACACGGCACGGCTCACTCACGTGAAGAAGGACGTGGCACGCATCCTCACCGTCATGCGGCAGCAGGAGATAGAAGCTTGGGAAGCCTCCGTGGACCACGGAGAGACGGCAGTCGGCAGACGGCAGACGGCAGAAGATCAGACGGCAGAAGATCAGACGGCAGAAGATGAGACGGCAGACGGCAGACGGCAGACGGCAGCCGAGCCCTCGCCGACAGTCGAGATGGAAGAGGTAGCGGTCGCGGATACGGTCGAAGCGGCTGGTGACAAACCGGCTGCAGAGCCGGAGGAGAAGAAGAGGCGAATCAGGAGAGGACGATGACCGAGAGCTCAGAGCGTGGACGGCGGAAGACCCGCGTAGGCGTGGTGGTCTCCGACCTGCGCGACAAGACGGTCACCGTCGAAGTCCGTAACTCCACTCGCCATCCCCGCTACGACAAGACCATCAGGAGAAGCGTCAAGCTCCATGCCCACGACGAGGCAAACGAGGCAAAGGTCGGCGACACGGTGCGCATCATCGAGACCCGGCCCCTCTCCCGCACCAAGCGTTGGAGGGTGGCCGAGGTAGTCGAGCGAGCCCGATGATCCAACAGGAATCCCGGCTCAAGGTGGCGGACAACAGCGGGGCCCGAGAGCTCCTCTGCATCCGCGTCCTGGGCGGCTCGACCCGTCGCTATGCCGGCCTAGGCGACACCATCGTGGGTGCCGTCAAGGACGCCATCCCCGGGGGCACAGTCAAGCGAGGAGATGTCGTCAGGGCGGTGGTGGTGCGCACTGCCAAGGAATCGCGCCGACACGACGGGACCTACATCCGGTTCGACGACAACGCCTGCGTGATCATCGACAACAACCAACAGCCGCGCGGTACCCGCATCTTCGGCCCTGTGGCCCGTGAGCTGCGGGACAAGCGTTTCATGAGGATCGTCTCCCTCGCCCCGGAGGTGTTGTGATGGCACTTGGGATCAAAGAGGGGGACCGGGTCAAGGTGATCGCCGGCAAGGACTCCGGGAAGGAGTCGCGGGTGTCGCGCGTCATCCCGGCCCGGCAAAAGGTGATCGTGGAGGGCGTCAACACCGCCAAGAAGCACCAGCGGGCGACCGGGCGCACCATGCAAGGCGGGATCATCGACAAGGACATGCCGATCGATATCTCCAATGTGATGATCATCTGCCCCGAGTGCGGCCCGACGCGTATCGGCGCGCGCTTCGACGACAAGGGCAAGAAGCTCCGGATCTGTCGCAAGTGCGGAGGTGACCTGTGACCCCGCGGCTCAAAGAGCGCTACGGGAAGGAGATCGCTCCGAAACTGGGTGAGGACCTCGGGGTCGAGAATGTCATGCTCATCCCACGGCTCTCCAAGATCGTGGTCAACATGGGGGTGGGCGAGGGGGTGCAGAACCCTGGCCAGGTCGAGTCGGCCACCGAGGAACTGGCGCTGGTCACCGGGCAGCGGCCGCGTGTAAACCGCGCCCGCAAGTCGATAGCCGGGTTCAAGCTGCGCCAAGGGATGCCGGTCGGAGTGTCGGTGACTCTGCGCGGCGATCGGATGTGGGACTTCTTCGACCGGCTGGTGGCGATCGCCATTCCTCGGATCCGCGACTTTCGCGGGTTGAGCCCCCGCTCGTTCGATGGCAATGGCAACTACACGTTCGGGGTCACCGAGCAGCTCATCTTCCCCGAGATCGACTACGACAAGGTGGGAGCGGTGCGAGGGATGGACATCACCATCTGCACCACGGCATCGGACGATGCGGCCGCCAAGGCGCTGCTCGATGCTTTCGGCTTTCCGTTCCGACAGGAGGCGAGGGCCTGATGGCCAAGAAGTCTTTAGTCATTAAGGCCAATCGCAAGCCCAAGTTCGGGGTGCGCGGATACACCCGCTGCCGGCGGTGTGGCCGGGCGCGCGCCTACCTGCGCGACTTCGGGATGTGCCGTATTTGTGTTCGAGAGCTGGCGCAGCGGGGCGAGCTCCCCGGCGTCAGGAAGGCAGCGTGGTGAGATGATGACCGACCCTGTCGCCGACATGCTCACCCGCGTGCGGAACGCGGTGATGGTGGCGCACCCCACGGTGAGCATTCCATCGTCGAAGCTGAAAGAGGCTATCGCCGGCATCCTTGCCTCCGAGGGCTTCGTCGACTCGTTCGACGTCCAGCCAAAAGGACCTGGCCGCGAGCTCACCATCCGCCTCAAGTACGGACCTGCCCGGGAGACCGTGATCAACGGGATTCGGCGTGTATCCAAGCCGGGACACCGGGTCTATCGCAGCTCGTCCGAGTTGCCGCGCGCCCAGGGCGGCCTTGGCGTGGTCATCGTGTCTACCTCGCAGGGTCTGCTGACCGACCGTGAGGCTCGCCGACGCAGTCTCGGTGGCGAGATCGTATGTGAGGTGTGGTGAGATGAGCCGGATCGGCAAGATGCCCGTCCCGGTGCCCGCCGGTGTCGAGGTGGACGTGACGGGGACCCACGTCACCGTCAAGGGGCCAATGGGGACTCTGGAGCGCGAATTCCCCGAACGAGTGGGCATCGCCATCGAGGACGGCACCGCCACGGTGGCCAGACCAGACGACCAGCGGGAGTCGCGCGCTCTGCATGGGCTCTCGCGCGCCTTGCTGGCCAACATGGTCGTCGGGGTGTCTGAGGGATTTCGTAAGGAGTTGACCATCGTCGGTGTGGGCTACCGGGCCTCACTCCAGGGCACGACCATCGAGTTGCAGGTGGGCTACAGCCACACCGTGCGGGTCGAGGCGCCCGATGGGATCACATTCGAGGTGCCCGAGCCAACTCGGATCATCGTTTCGGGGATCGACAAGGAGAAGGTTGGCCAGGTTGCCGCCGACATTCGCAAGGTGCGGCCACCCGAGCCCTACAAGGGCAAGGGAATCCGCTACACCGACGAGGTCGTGCGGCGCAAGGCGGGCAAGGCAGGGGCTGCACGATGAAGACGACACGGAGCGCGGCGCGTCTACGGCGTCACGAGCGGGTTCGCAAGCTCGTGCGCGGATCGGTGGATCGGCCCCGTCTGGTGGTGTTCCGGAGCAACCGGTACATCTATGCACAGCTCGTCGACGACGGTGCCGGTGCCACGTTGGCCGCTGCATCCTCGCAGGAGGCCTCGTTGCGAGACCGGAAACTGAGCACCGAGACGGCCGCCGAGGTCGGGAAGCTCCTCGCCGAGCGGGCTGGCGCCGCCGGGGTGGGCAAGGTGGTGTTCGATCGGGGGGGCTTCGCCTTCCATGGAAGGGTGAAAGCTCTGGCGGACGCAGCTCGAGAAGCAGGACTGGAGTTCTAAGTATGGCTGAAGCACAAGCGCTCGACGAGCGGGTCGTCCAGATCAACCGCGTAGCCAAGGTGGTCCAGGGTGGCCGTCGCTTCTCGTTTACCGCGCTTGTTGTGGTGGGAGACGGTCAGGGCCGGGTCGGCGTCGGCTACGGGAAGGCAAAAGAAGTTCCAGCGGCCATCCAGAAGGGCATGGAGATCGCCCGCCGCTCGATGTTCACCGTGCCCATGGCCGGGACGACCCTCGTCCATCAGATCATCGGGGAGCACGGAGCCTCGCGGGTGTTGCTCAAGCCCGCCGCCCCCGGAACCGGGGTTATCGCCGGCGGCGCGGTGCGCCAGATCCTGGAGGCTGCCGGGATCCGCGATGCTCTAGCCAAGTCGCTGGGGTCGCCCACCCACCTCAACGTGGCCAAGGCGACGGTCGACGGATTGACCAGACAGCGCCGACCCGATGAGGTGGCCAAACTGCGCAACAAGCGCGCCGAGGATCTTGTCCCGCCAGCCCTCCTCGCCGCCTACCGCTCGACCGAGGCGATGCGCGCCAGGACGGGGGAGTGAGCGTGGCCGTGCCGACAATCACTGTGACGCTGGTCAAGAGCACGATCGGCGAGAAGCCCAAGAACCGGGCAACGGTGCGAGGGCTCGGGCTGCGTCGTCTACACCAGTCGGTTCAGCACCGCGACACCCCGGAGATCCGTGGCATGATCCATCAGGTGAATCACCTCGTGGTGGTCACCCCCGAAGACGAGTCGTGAGAAATGACTGAAAACCAGACGAGCAGCCGACGCCAACTCAAGCTTCACCATCTCAAACCCGCTCCCGGTTCCAAGAAGGCCCCGATCAGGGTGGGACGGGGCGAGGGGGGACGACGGGGCAAGACCGCCGGCCGAGGCACCAAGGGGCTCAAGGCGCGTGGCGAGGTGTCGCTCTACTTCGAGGGCGGTCAGACGCCTTTGGCGCGACGCCTCCCCAAGATCCGCGGTTTCACCAACCCCAACAAAGAGTCGTTCACGGTGGTGAACGTCGCCCGACTCAACGACTTCCCGGCGAAGTCGGTGGTGACACCAGACGAGTTGCGGATGCGCGGCATGGTCAAGAAACGGGGGCGGGTCAAGGTCCTCGCCGAGGGCGAGATCGACCGTGCCCTGACAGTCAGGGCTCACGCCTTCAGCAAGGGCGCAGCCGAGAAGATCCAATCCGCCGGAGGTACCGCGGAGCTCATTTCATGAGCTCCGCAGACGGCAGTCGGAAGTCGGAAGTCGGAAGACCGAGGCATTGATGCTCGCCGTCTATCGGCACATGTTCACCATTCCGGATCTTCGCAAGAAGATCCTCTTCACCTTGGCGATCTTCGCTGTATACAGGCTGGGCGCGTCGATCCCTGTCCCCGGCATCGATCTCGAGGCCGTGGAGCGAGTGGCATCGGTCTCCCAGCAAGGCGGGATCTACGGCCTGCTCAACTTGTTCTCCGGTGGGGCACTGGAGAGCTTCTCAGTGTTCTCGCTTGGGATCATGCCCTACATCACCGCCAGCATCATCATGCAGTTGCTGACGGTGGTCATCCCCCGTCTTCAAGCGCTCCAGGAAGAGGGCGAGTCGGGGCGGCGGATCATCACCCAGTGGACCCGGTACGTCACAGTGGGGCTGGCGCTGGTCACCTCGGTCGGGTACGTGTTCCTCTTCCATAGCGGGGCGTTCACCGGTGGGATCGACCTCATCCCGGACTACGACGCGGGCCGGGTTGGCCTGATGGTGCTCACCATGACCGCGGGCACCGCTTTCATCATGTGGCTCGCCGAGTTGATCACGCAGCGGGGCATCGGCAACGGGATGTCGCTGCTGATCTTTGTGAGCATCGTCAGCCAGTTCCCCTTCCTTTTCAGTCAGATCTGGGGAGCCACAGCCGCCATCGGGCGCATCGTTAGGTTCGTGCTCATTTGCCTGGTCTTCTTGGCGATGATCGTGGCGATCATCTACGTGGATCAGGGGCAGAGACGGATCCCCATACAGTTTGCCAAGCGCGTCCGTGGTCGGCGGATGATGGGTGGGCAGAGCACCTACATACCCCTCAAGGTCAACACCGCCGGTGTCATTCCCGTGATATTCGCCACCAGCGTTCTCGTCATCCCTTCACTGCTGGTGAGCGCCATTCCGTCGGACAACACCATCGTGGCGGGCATGTTCCGTTTCGTCAACGACACACTGGCCAACCCGGGGAGCTGGGTTTATGTCATAACCCTCTTCGCTCTGATCATCTTCTTCACTTACTTCTATACGGCGATCCAATTCGACCCGGCCCGTCAGGCAGAGATGATCCAGCGGCAGGGCGGGTTCATTCCTGGTGTCCGTCCTGGGCGGGAGACGGCCAAGTACCTGGAGCACATCCTCAACCGGATCACGCTCCCCGGTTCGATGTTCCTCGGTCTCATCGCCGTCCTCCCCGCAATCGCCGGGATCATTTGGGGGATCCAAATCGGGCTCAGCGGAGTGTCGATCCTCATCGTGGTCGGAGTGGCACTTGAGACCATGAAGCAGATCGAGAGCCAGCTCACGATGCGGAACTATGAGGGGTTCCTGACGTGACGGGCTTTGCCCGTCACGGGACGGCAGACGGCAGACGGCAGACGGGAGCGTCATGAGGCTTCTCTTTCTCGGGCCGCCGGGGGCGGGGAAGGGGACGCAAGCGGCGCGGGTCGCCGAGCATCTGGGCATCCCGCACGTTTCGACGGGGGAAATGTTCCGTCGCCACGTCGCCGAGGACACCGAGTTGGGGCGTCGGGTCAAGGCGATCATGGAGGCGGGCGAATACGTCCCCGACGAGGTCACCATCGACATGTTGGCCGAGCGGACCGCCGCAGAGGATGCCGTCGCGGGGTTCATCCTCGACGGCTTTCCCCGAACGCCTGGACAGGCCGAAGCGCTCGACGTACTCCTCGCTGATGAGCCGCTCGACTGGGTCGTGGTTTTCGACGTCGATGAGGACGAGTTGGTGCGCCGCATCCTCTCCAGGGGTCGATCAGATGACACCGAGGAGGCGATCCGCACCCGGTTCAGGGTCTATCAGGAGCAAACCGCTCCCTTGATCGATCTCTACAAGGACCGCGGGATCGTGATCGGGATCGACGGCTCGGGTGAGGTCGACGAAGTGACTGACCGAATCCTGAAGGTCCTCGAATCGTGAACCGCCGTCCGCCGTCCGCCGTCCGCCGTCTGATCGTGTGCGGCCCAATCGGCCGCAAATGATCACCATCAAGTCGAGCCCCGAGTTCGAGAAGATGGCCGTGGCTGGCGCCTGTGTCGCAGACGTGCTGCGGACGGTCCGCGCTGAGGCAAGGGTGGGCGTGAGCATGCTCGAGCTCGATGAGGTGGCCGGCGAGGTGCTCCGCTCGCGTGATTGCACCCCGTCGTTCCTCGGTTATCACGGCTTTCCGGCGCGCATCTGCGCATCGCCCAACCACGTAATCGTCCACGGGATACCGGACCGGTACCGGCTCAAGGACGGCGACATCCTCTCGATCGACGCCGGGGCCATCTACGAGGGATACCACGGCGACGCCGCAATAACCTTCGCAGTCGGCGAGGTCCCTCCCCAGGTGCAGGGTCTCATCGACACGACCGAGCGGGCGTTGTGGGCCGGGATCGCCCAGGTCCGCCCCGGTGCCCGGTTGGGGGACATCGGCTCGGCAGTGAAGGAGATCGGCGCCGGCGCCGGGTACGGGGTGGTCCACGAGTACGTCGGACACGGGATAGGCAGGCAGATGCACGAGGATCCTCAAGTCCCCAACCATGGGACGCCGGGCAAGGGCCTCAAGCTGCGCACCGGCATGTCGATCTGCATCGAGCCGATGTTCAATTTGGGGACCGCGGACACCCGTGTCATGCCGGATGGGTGGACCGTGGTGACCGCCGACGGTGCACTCTCGGCGCACTTCGAGCACACCATCGCCCTCACCGAGGGAGGGACAAGAGTGCTCACCCTGGCAGTGGAGGACGCCACCGCCGAGTTTGTCCAGACTGCCCTTGGCGGCTAATCTGGTGCGTCGGTCCGCCTGGACCGACAGAGTCTCATGTCCACCCGGGCTGGCAGTGACCCTGCAGGGACGCCATAGGAGTCGCGTCGACCACTCGTTCGCACGTGTTGGTCGATGATGGCGCGGAACCTGTGGCTCATCCTCTGCGAGTGATTCAACCCGGGTGGTTACGGGTTCGGCGATACAGGTGAGGAAGCCAGCGATGAAGGTCCGCCCTTCCACCAAGAAGATGTGCGAAAAATGCCGGATCATCCGGCGGCGCGGGCGCGTGTGGGTGATCTGCAGCAACCCGCGTCACAAGCAGCGTCAGGGGTGAATTGAATGGCTCGCATCGCCGGTGTCGACCTGCCACGTGAGAAACGACTCGAGTTCGGACTGACCTATATATACGGGATCGGCCGGACCCGGTCGCTGGAGATATCACAGCACCTCGACATCGACTCGACCACCAAGATCCGCGACCTCACCGAGGACGAGGTGATGAGGATTCGGCGGTTCATAGAGCAGAACTACCGAGTCGAGGGCGACCTCAGGCGGGACGTCCAACAGAACATCAAGCGGAAGATCGAGATCGGGTGCTACCAGGGCATCCGCCACCGTCGCGGTCTTCCGGTGAGGGGTCAGCGCACCCACACCAACGCCCGAACCCGCAAAGGCCCGCGCCAGGCGATCGCCGGCAAGAAGAAGATCAAGAAGTAGAGGAGCCCCAGGCTTGGTCAAGGAGCAAAAGAGGGTCCGCCGGCGGGAGCGAAAGAACATCTCCCACGGCCATGCCCATATCAAGGCGAGCTTCAACAACACGATCATCACCATCAGCGACACCCTGGGCAACACAGTTGTGTGGTCCTCGGGCGGCTCCGTTGGTTTCAAGGGATCGCGCAAGTCCACGCCGTACGCCGCCCAGGTGGCCGCCGAGGAAGCGGCGCGCCGCGCCGGTGAGCACGGGATTCGCAAGCTCGATGTGGTTGTGAGCGGCACCGGATCGGGTCGTGACACCGCGGTGCGCACCCTGCAGAACATGGGGATGGAAGTGTCGAGCATCCGCGACGTGACCCCGATGCCCCACAATGGGTGCCGGCCCAAGAAGCGCCGGGGGCGCTGAACCATGGCCCGCTACACAGGACCCACCCATAAGGCATGTCGCCGGGCGCGCACGCCGCTATGCCAGTCGAAGCGCTGCGCCGCCGATCGTCGCCCCTATCCCCCGGGGGAGCACGGCAAGGGCCGCATCCGCGAGAGCGACTACCTGGTCCAGCTCCAGGAGAAGCAGAAGCTGCGCTACATGTACGGGGTCCTCGAGCGCCAGTTCCGCAAGTACTACGAGACAGCCGCCCGCCAGCAGGGCATCACCGGTGAGAACCTGCTCCGCATGCTCGAGTGCCGGCTCGACAACGTGGTGTACCGGTCCGGCTTCGCCTCCACCCGTGCCCAGGCACGGCAACTGGTCAACCACGGCCATTTCCAGGTGAACGGCAGGAAGGTCGACATCCCCTCCTACCAGGTGCGGCAGAGCGACGTGATCACGCTCAAGGAGCGCAGTTCCAACCTGTTGGTCGTCCAGCATTCCGTCGACACGATCAACCGCGCCATCCCCGAATGGCTCGGGGTCGAGGCCGATGCCCGCCGCGTTGTCATCAATGAGCTGCCCAGCCGTGCCCAGATCGACACCCCGATCCAGGAACAGCTCGTCGTCGAGCTCTACTCCAAGTAACACCCCACACCCCACCCGAAAGGGACCCCAGTGCTGATCGTCCAACGACCGCAGATCGAAGAGCAGCCTGTCTCCGACTTCCGCTCCAGGTTCCTCGTGGAGCCGCTGGAGCCCGGGTTCGGGTACACGCTGGGCAACACGTTGCGCCGCACCCTTCTCTCCCGGATCCCTGGCGCCGCAGTGACCTCGCTCCAGATCGAGGGAGTGCAACACGAGTTCTCCACCGTCCCCGGAGTCGTCGAGGACGTGGTGGACATCATCCTCAACGTGAAGCAGATCGT
>DATADW010000436.1:0-15115 GCA_036258335.1 Acidimicrobiia bacterium | reverse complement strand
GAAACCGGCCATTGGTACGGCAGCTGCCTCGTCGGCGGTGAGATTCACCGGCTTGATAGCGAGGTTCGTCTCCTTGGCGACGGCGTAATCGGCGATCGTGCCACGTCCCGATCCGAAGACCTCATCTCCTTGTTGGAACCGGGTGACGCCCCTTCCGACGGCCACCACGGTGCCGGCCACATCGCTGCCCCTCACCGGATCTCTCGGCTTGGTCAACCCGTACATCGGACGGAAGAGGTAAGGCACGCCTCTCATGTATGCCCAGTCTGCCGGGTTGATCGCCGCGGCCCCCACCCTTATCAAGACCTCGCCGTCGGCCATCGCCGGAGTATCGAGGTCCCGCATCTCGAGCACATCCGGCATTCCGAACCTGTCTTGGACGATTGCCTTCATGACCGCTCCCGTTCTCGACGTACGGCGTAAACGTATGCCGTAAGTTACACATACGCCGTAAGTCCGTCAAGGCGGGAGCGGGATATAGGTGATTCCCGAACCCGGACACGAGCGTGGTGCCGGTGGAATCGGCACTATGGGAGGCCCGAGACCGTCTTGTCTCGCCGTTCGGTCTGACATTCTGTTGGTACCGTCGCGTCGTGGCGACCCTCAGCGCCCGAGAACGCGCCGCCCTCCCCGACCGCGCATTTGCCTACGTCGACTCACACGGCATGAGGCGGCTGCCGATCCATGACGCCGCGCACGTTCGCAACGCTCTCGCCCGCTTCAACCAAGTCGCCTTCGAGGACGAAGCGGCCCGTGACCGGGCACGCAGCCGGCTGCTCCGAGCGGCCAGGCGGTTCCGCATCGTGCCCGTCGGTTTCATCACCAGTCAGCTGCAGGCGGCAAGCCGCCGGGACGGTCCGGTCAGCGTTCCGGCCGGGTTCGTCACGCTGCTCATGACCGACATCGAGGGCTCGACGAGTCTGGTCAACCAACTCGGCGGCCGCTTCGGCGCCCTGATCGATGACGTCGTCGGAGTGCTCCGCGGAGCGGTCGACAATGCTGGCGGCTGCGTGGTGGAGGCCCGCGCCGACGAGTTCTTCGCTGCGTTCGAGGCGCCCCGAGCCGCCGTCGACGCGGCAATCGCCATGCAGCTGGCGCTGGCGGCGCAGGCGTGGGTCGACGACGTCTCCGTCCGCGTCCGCATCGGTATCCACAGTGGGTACCCGACGCCCACCCCTGGGAACTATGTCGGCATCGACGTCAACACCGCGTCACGGGTGTGCGCCGCCGGGCACGGCGGCCAGATCGTCGTGACGGCCAACACTAGGGAGGCGGTCAGGGCTACGTCGGCGGCCGGCGTGCGCTTCGTCGAGCTCGGGTCGCACCGCCTGAAAGGGCTGCACGCAGAGGTGGCGCTGTTCCAGATCGCCAGCAAGGGCCTACCGATGAGGTTCCCTCCTCTACGGCTGTGAGCTCTGGGCCAGTCTTTGGGTCGAGCTCTGTCGGTGGTGCCGCTTCCGACACGTGTGGGAGCACCAGCGGCGTTGGCGTGCGTCCAGTCGAATCCGGGTTCGGGAATCACCTCTATCGCCGAACGCCCCTTGACGGACGGCGTATGTGTAACCAACGCCATACTTACAGCGTATGTCGAAGGAGGGAGCGGTCATGAAGGCAATTGTCCAAGACCGGTTCGGATTGCCGGATGTGCTCGAGATGCGGGACATCGATACTCCGGCGGTGGCCGATGGCGAGGTCTTGATAAGCGTGGGGGCCGCGGCGATCAACCCGGCGGACTGGGCATACATGAGAGGGGTGCCTTACGCCTTCCGTCCGATGTACGGGTTGACCAAGCCGAGAGATCCGGTGAGGGGCAGCGATGTGGCCGGTACGGTGGTGGCCGTCGGAAGTGCCGTCACCCGGTTCCAGCAAGGAGATGAGGTCTTCGGATCGGGACGTGGCACGATCGCCGAGTACGCCGTCGCCAAGGAGACGAACCTCGCTATCAAGCCGGTGAATCTCACCGCCGACGAGGCAGCTGCCGTACCAATGGCCGGTTTCACCGCCCTCCAAGCTCTGCGCGCCGCCAAGGTCGAGCAGGGACAGAAGGTGCTGGTAACCGGCGCCTCCGGGGGGGTGGGGAGCTTCACCGTGCAGATCGCCAAGGCGATCGGCGCCCAGGTCACTGCTGTCTGCAGCACGAGGAATCTGGACAGGGTGCGGTCCATCGGGGCAGACCACGTCATCGACTACACGCAGGAGGACTTCACCGAGAACGGCCGCACCTATGACGTCATCGTCGACAACGCCGGCACCAGATCATTGCGGGATACGGGGCGTGCGATGTCACCAAAAGGGACGTTGATACCGAACAACGGGCAATTGGACAAGCTCTGGGTGGCGAGCCTCCCTCGGTTGTTCAGGACACTGGCATGGTCGTTGTTCGGCCGCCAGAAGGCGCGCATGGTGTTCTCAACCGCAAACCGGGAGGATCTTGAGTCCCTCAAGGAAATGATCGAAGCCGGGCAAGTCAAACCTCTGGTCGATCGCACCTACCAACTCACCGAGGCGCCCGAGGCCATGGCCTATCTCGGCGAGGGGCATGCGCGCGGCAAGATCGTCGTCGTCGTCTGATCGTCCCGACGTGGAGACCATGAAGGCGGTAGTTCAGACCCGGTACGGGCCACCCGAAGACGTCCTGGAGCTGCGCGAGGTGGCGATCCCGCAGATCGCGGACGACGAGGTATTGGTGCGTGTCAGGGCGGCTTCGGTGCACCCCGACGTTTGGCACGTGGTGACGGGGCGGCCCTATGCCCTCCGCATCATGGGAGCGGGCCTGACCGGGCCGAAGAACCCTGTCCCGGGAACAGATGTCGCGGGCTGCATCGAATCCATTGGGAGGACTGTGACCCGCTTCCGGCCCGGCGACGAGGTCTTTGGTGAGACTTTGCGCAACTACCAATGGCACAACGGTGGCGCCTTTGCCGAGTACGTATCGGTGCCTGAGGATTCCCTGGCACTCAAGCCCACCAACGTCGACTTCGAGCAGGCGGCAGCCGTTCCTACGTCGGGGCTCATAGCCCTGTGGAACCTGCCCAAAGACCTTCGGGCCGGACAGGATGTGTTGATAAACGGGGCCGGCGGCGGGGTCGGAGCCATCGCCCTCCAGCTAGCCAAGGTCTCAGGAGCACGGGTGACCGGTGTCGACCACACCGTAAAGCTTGAGATGATGCGCCACCTGGGCGCCGACCACGTCATCGACTACACGAGGGACGATTTCACCCAAGACGGTGAGCGGTACGACGTGATTCTCGATGTTCCCGGCAATCGCAAGTTCTCCGAGTGCCGGCGGGTCTTGAAGCCGGATGGAAGGTATGTGCTCGTCGGTCACGACCAATTCGGGCGGCGAGGCGGGCGGTGGTTGGGGAGCCTCGGCCGATTTGCCGGGTTGATGGTTGCATCGATGTTCACGAGCCAGCTGAGTATGTCCTTCTCCGCTCCAACCAAGAGAGAATCGATGGAGATCCTCAGGGAACACATCGAATCCGGAAAGCTCCAGCCGATGGTCGCCAGGTCCTATCCGCTGAGCGAGGTCGTCCAGGCGATCAGCTTGCTTCAGACCGGGCTCTACCAGGGCAAGATCGTCATGACCGTGTGAGCGATCGGGCCCAATGGGCGGGTGCCTCGATCATCAGTCGCCGTTGACTAGCGGCGCCACCTTCGTTCCCAGCAGCTGGATGGAGCGGAGGACCTGGTCGTGGGGAAGGCTTCCCACGCTGATGTGGAGCATGAACCGCTCGACGCCGAGCACCTCTCCCCACCGTACGATCTTGGTGGCGACGGTTTCGGGGTCGCCGACGAGCAGCGATCCCGCGGGCGAGCGCATCGCGTCGTACTGGATCCGGGTCATGGGCGGCCATCCCCGCTCACGGCCCAATTGGGTCATCGCTTGGGCGTACGACGGGTAGAAATCCTCGGCCGCCTGCTCGTCGCTGTCGGCTATGTAGCCGTGTGCGTGGACGGCAAGCGGGACCCGGCTTGGGTCGTACCCGGATGCCACCAGGGTGCGGCGGTGGATGTCTGTCATGAAGGCGAAGCGGTCCGGGTTGCCACCGATGATGGCCAGGGCGACCGGGAGGCCACGTTCGGCGGCGCGCACCATGGATTGCGGCGTCCCGCCCACCGCTACCCACACCGGGAGCGGGTCCTGATGGGGGCGCGGGTAGATCCCCTGTCCTTCGAGCGGAGGGCGGAACTGCCCCGACCATGTGACCCTCTCCTGGTCGCGGATGGCGAGGAGAAGATCGAGCTTCTCGGCGAAGAGGTTGTCGTAGTCAGCGAGGTCATAACCGAAAAGCGGGAAGGACTCGATGAACGACCCCCGTCCCACGAGCAACTCGGCCCGGCCCGAGGAGACCGCGTCCAGAGTGGCGTACTGCTGGAACACACGGACCGGGTCGTCGGAGCTGAGGATCACCACCGCGGGAGCGAGCCGGATTCTCTCGGTCCTACCGGCGATGGCTGCGAGGACAACGACCGGCGCCGACGAGGCGAAGTCACGCCGGTGATGCTCGCCGACTCCGTACACGTCGAGCCCGATTTGCTCGGCCACCACCGCTTCCTCCACCACCTGTCGTAGGCGCTCAGCGTGCGACACGGTCTCCCCCGTGGCGGGGTCGGGGTGCGTTTCGGCAAACGTGGTGATTCCGAGTTCCATGGCAAGGTCAGCCATGCGGGAGTCGGCTCTATTCCCCGGTGAGTTTTCTCGCCGAGCGGAGTCCGATGTATATAGAGAGAGGCACCCGCCACGGGTCTGTTCGCCGGCGAGAGGAGATGTCATGGCTGGATCGAGGATCACACGGGTGGCGACGGCGGGGATCCCGGTGACCGATCAGGACCGGGCCCTCGAGTTCTATGTGGGCGTGCTGGGGTTCGAGAAGGTGTTGGACGGACCATTCGGAGACGGCGCCCGATGGATCGAAGTGGCGCCACCCGGGGCGACGACGACCGTTGCCCTCATCGCCACGAAGGAGCCACAGACCCGGAGCATCGACGCTGCGCTCAGGTACGCCACCGAGGACGCCGACGCCGATCATGCCCGTCTCAAGGAGTTGGGAAGCGACGTGGACGAGGAGATGATGCGTTGGGAGGGCGTGCCGCCAATGTTCACCCTGCGCGACCCCGACGGCAACATCCTGGTGCTGGTCGAACGGGAGTGATGGCCTCGGGCCCCGGGGGTTTCCCGGGGCCCGCAGGACCTGTCAGGTGTCTGCCGAGGTTTCGCCGTCATCGGCCCGTTCCTCGCATTCACCGTCGGGGCGATCGCCACGCTGCCGGTCCTCGGACGGTGCCGCCGGCTCCTCGGCCACCGTGGTGTCGGTGGTCGCGTCGGGCGCCTCCTCCTCGACAGCAGTCGTCGAGGTGGTGCTCTCCTGGGCGAGCCCTGCGGTCGGAATCGCCAGCAGCGCACCAGCAATTGCGGCGGCACCTATGGCGGTTGCCGTGGCAAGCCGCCTCCGTCGTGGTTTCTCGTCAGGCATCGTTGCTTCCTTTCTCTCGGGGATGCCTACGAGAGGATCCTCCGTCATGGACCTGTGACCGCCCTGGGAGCAGGCGGTGGGTTGCGACAGAGTGCGGCCAACGGCCACATCAGCACCGTGGGAGCTAGCCAGCCCCCCTACCCGCTGCTCCGCAGCGGGTCCCTTCCCTGCTCCGGAGGGACGGACTTCGCCGGTTCGTCTTCCGTCTTCCGTCTTCCGTCTGCGGAAGTTTCACCGTGATCGATGTACCTGCACCCAGGTTGCTGGCGGCGGAGACGGTTCCGCCGTGAGCGGTAACGATGGCGTCGACGATCGAAAGCCCGAGCCCGCTGCCCCCCGATCGGCGGGAGCGCGAGGGGTCGGCGCGGTAAAAGCGGTCGAAGATATGGGCGAGGGCCGCCGGCGGCATCCCGGGGCCGTCGTCGGATACGACGACCTCTACCGACCCATTCACCCTCTCGATGGCGACGTCGGCGTGGGTGCCCGGGGGAGTGTGGACCCGCACGTTGGCGAGCAGGCTGGTAACCACCTGATGGAGGCGCTCGGCGTCACCAGGCACGACCAGAGACTCAGGACCGGACACTGTCACCGGTCTATCGGGGTCGATGGCGCCATGATCCGCCGCGGCGTCGCGGCAGACCCTCGCCAGGTCAACCTGCTCGATCCGGAGGGGCTTGGACTGACCCAGCCGGGTGAGGGTCAGGAGATCCTCGACCAGGCTTCCCATACGCCGGCCTTCGCTCTCGATCCGAGACCAGGCTTTTGCCTCCTCGGCCTCGGTGTCAAGCGCACCGGTGCGGTGCATCTCGGCGTAGCCGGAGATCGCCGCCAGCGGCGTCCTCAGCTCGTGTGAAGCGTCGGCGACGAACTGGCGGAGCCGGTCGCGGCCCTGGCGTTCGGAGTCGACGGCTTCCTCGATGTGGGCGAGCATCTCGTTGAGCGATCCACCCAAACGGCCGAGCTCCGTCCCCTGATCGAGGTCGGGAACCCTCCGTGTCAGGTCGCCGGCGGCGATCCCCTCAGCTGTTTCCACCATCTCGTCAACGGGTCGCATCGCTCCACGAACCGTCCACCATGTAGCGGCTCCGCCAAGAAGTAGGACCCCACCGCCGGCGACCAGGAGCGCCCGGATGAGAGCAGACGTCGCCGTGGCAACATCGCGCAACGGGACGGCGTGGACCACGACCGAGCCGTCTGCCCCCCTCTCCACATAACCCCGGTAATCGATCGTGCCGTCGACGCTGGGAACCGTCACCAGACCCTCCTCGCCATCGAGGCCCGAGACATCGGGGAGCGGATCAGGCTCGTCGGCGAAACCCGAGGGCCGGGCGTCGATCACGGTTCCACCGGCGTCGGTCACCACTACGGCGTACGGCTCGAGGAACGGGCCTTCGTCAGACCGGGGTCCGGGCGGACCATCGCCGAATGGGCGGGGCCCCCTGGAGACGACCCCATGGAGGTCCTGGTCGATCTGGCCTATCAGGATCGATCGGATCGATCGGGATGCGACCAGTCCAACGGAGGCGATGACCGCGAGAAGGAGCAGGGTGAAGGAGATGACCAGCTTGGTCCGCAGCGTCATGATGACGGGCGGATCACATAGCCCACGCCGCGCACCGTTTGGATGAGCGATCCGTCGGCATCATCGAGCTTGCGCCGGAGGTAGGAGACGTAGGTCTCGACGATGCCGGTGTTGCCGTCGAAGTCGTACTCCCAGACATGGTCAACGATCTGCGGCTTGGACATGACGCGTCCCCGGTTGAGCATCAGGAAGCGGAGGAGCCTGAACTCGGTCGGGGAGAGGGTGACCTCCTTGTCGTCGCGGAAGACCTGGTGGGCGCGCTCATCCAGGAGCACGTCGCCGACGACCAGCCGAGGTGTCTCGTCGGTCCCTCGTGCCCGTCGCAACAGCGCCTCGATCCGCAGACCCAGTTCCTCCAGGCTGAACGGCTTGGTCAGGTAGTCGTCGCCGCCCTGCTTGAAGCCGGTTCTGAGGTCGTCGATGTCGTCACGGGCGGTGAGGAAGATGACCGGGACCTGGAGCCCGTCGCGCCGGATTCTCCGGCATACCTCGAACCCGTCGATCTCGGGCATGCTGACGTCGAGCACAACCAGATCGGGTAAGCGATTCTTGATGATGCGCAGCGCGTCGAAGCCGTTGCTCTCGGTGGTCACCGCATACCCGGCAAAACGGAGGGCGCTTGCCACCATGTCGGCGAGTGCTTCTTCATCATCCACGACCAGGATCCGGGCGGTGGTGTCGTCCATCTCACCGCACCGTACGCCCCGTTCCTGGGAGGTTGCTGAGAACGGGGTGAGGATTCGCCAGATGAGGATTGGCGAGCCCCGGCGGTGACTGCCGGTGGGGTCTTCGGGGCAGGCATACTTGGACTATGACCGCTGTCGCCGCCAGAACACTCCGCATCGGCGGCAGCAGTTATCCGGTGGTGTTCCCCAGCATTCGGGACCCGCGTCTGCACCTCGCCGGGGTGATCATCACCATCCACGTCCTCGGCCAGACGTCGCTCGGATTCACCGTGTCGGTGCCGCAGATCCTCTCCGCCATACTGGCCTGCGCCCTCATCGAGCTGGTGTGGACTTTTGTCGAGAGCAGGCGCATCGTCTGGCCGGCCAGCGCCATGCTCACCGGCAGCGGGGTCGCCCTCATCCTCCGCATCGTCGAGCAGTCGCCCGGGGACCACTGGACATGGGACCGGTGGTACCTCTTCGCCTCGATCGCGGCAGCATCGCTGCTCACCAAATACCTCATCAGGTTTCGGGGCTCGCATGTCTTCAATCCCTCAAACGTCGGGCTGGTCGGGGCCTTCCTTCTGCTGGGGAGCACCGTCATCGAGCCCCTCGACTTCTGGTGGGGTCCCCCGAGCCCGGGGCTGCTGGCTGCGTATGCAGTGATCCTCGGCGGGGGCATCGCCATCACCTCTCGGCTCCGGCTCCTGCCGATGGCGGCGACTTTCTGGCTGTCGCTTACCGTTGGGCTGGGTTTGCTTGCCGCCGCGGGTCATTGCATGACCGCGGCCTGGGCGCTGCAACCCGTGTGTGGCTTCGACTTCTGGCGAGTGGTGGTCACCTCGCCCGAAGTGCTCATCTTCGTCTTCTTCATGATCACCGATCCGAAGACCATCCCTACTAGACCCGGCGGGCGCGTGCTGTGGGCACTGGCGCTCGGGATGGCGTGCACCCTGTTGATGGCACCGCAGACAACCGAGTTCGGGGCGAAGGTGGGGCTGCTCGCCGGGTTGGTGGTGATGTGCCCGCTGCGCGGCTTGTTCGATCGAGCGCCGGCGGTGATGCGCCGCCCGATAACGAGCGCATCGGGCCCGGTCCTCTCAGTCTTTGCGAGAGGGGCGGCCATTGGGGCATCGCTGGTGCTTGCCGGGATGGCACTGGTGGCCGCAGGGACACCGGCGCGGAGCAGCCCGCGGGAGTTGCCGGCGGTGACATCAGTCGCGGTGGAGGTGGGGGCGCTACCGCCTGTCTCGGTGGGCGACGAGGTCAGCGCACTGAGCGGCGAGGCGGCGTCCGAGGCTGACGGAATTGCTGTTGCCCTGGCCGAGGCGCTCGCCATCGAACGTCAGGCGATGATGACCAGCGACACCAGTCTGCTCCGCGCCGCCGACGGCGGTGCCCGGCTCATCGAGATGGAGCGGGCCATCGAGGCCGCGGCCACCGCCGGGGAGAGAGTCGTCTCCGAGTTCACCTTTGACGGGCTCCATCTCGACGTGGTTCACCTCGATGGGCCACAGGGTGGGGCTCACCTCGTGGTCGATGCCACCGGGCTCGTAGAGGAGGCCACCCTGGATCCGAGCGGCGTCGAGGTCGACCGCGCCGAACGGAGATTCGATACTCGTTTCGTGCTGGAACGTGGTCCCGGGGAGCGGTGGGTGATCGTCGCCGAGATACCGGCGAGCTAGCGAATCGTCATCGCCCGGTCCGGCGCCAACAGGTAGGGCGGTAGATAGGCGGGGACGTTGGAGAAGGGGAGCACGTCGGGGTGCACCTCGATCCCGAGGACGTCGATCATGAACGCCCGGCGGGCCTCGATTCGCCCCCACGCTTCTGGGTAGCGCGCTGCCATCTCGTCTCGCATTGCTTCATCCGCGAGCGCGATGCCGTCCTCGATATTGGTGGTGAAGTAGTCCGTCCCTGTGGCCGGGATGATGTCCACCTGGAGCGCCATCCCCGACCGGAGCGGCACCGTCGAGCCCCGCCCAACGGGGGTGTTGACCCACTCGTCGAGGTGGAGTTGATGTCCGGGGTTGAGGAATATCCCGAAAAAGGGTTCGCCGAGACGCCGGTCGACTATCTCCTGGAGAACGCCGCCTTCCCGTCCGATCTGAAGGGCCGAGTACCACTCGGCCACCGTCTCGAAGTAGGGGGCCACCAATCGCTCGATGTAGTCGTCGATGCCGTCGGGTAGCCCCGATCCGTCTTCCACCACGAAACCGGCGCGACAGTTGAGTGCGCCCCAGACGCCGAAGGCAACGGTGAATGGGTCTCCGTGCTCGATGGGGCGGTCGCCAGGGCTGAGCAGTCCGAATCGGGCGCGGGGACCCGCCGTGAGCATGAGGTGACATGAGAGCGGCATGCCGTTCCACTCGAGGAGACGCACCGCTTGCTGCTCGGTCATCCCCGGCTCGAGACCCCAGATGAGCTGACGGACGCCCTGTGACGTGTGGCTGGCGGCGTACTCAAACATGGCCAGCTGCTCGACTTCGTTGACGACTCGGAGCCCATCGGCTGCGTCGATCAGGAAGGCGGTGGCATTCTCGACCTCACCGCCGCTGATCCGCCGTAGCTCATCGACTATGTAGGAGGGGACGTCGCTTGCGGCAGGGCTCCCGTAGGTCTTCCACCCCACCACGCCCACCCGCCCCCCCGCCGAGACTCCCTCCTCGCGCAGGATGTCACCGAGCGGCCGGGACCGATCCCGCGGCTGGCCGGGGAGGCTGAAGTCCTGAAAGAGGTGGCGCCTCATGGCGAGAGGAGCTGCCCCGGCGAGGCCCCAGCATTCGTTGCCCACCAAGATCGCCGGCTCGCTATCGCCCCCGACAACGAGAAGGGCTTCTTCGAACCGCGGGTCGAACCCGGTCAAATACGAGAGGTTGGCGCTGTGCTCACGGTCTGCGTACACCACCACTACATCGAGCCCGCGGGAGCGGGCACGGCTCCGCAGTCGCTCCAGCCGCGCCGGATAGAGATGATCCGGAAGCGTCGGCATCACCTCGGGGACCCCGAACGCCGGAAGGTCGACCGTGGTCAGAGTCGCCGTGGACATCGATTCATTCTGCCCACTTGCCTCCCTCGGGGCGTGAGGGAGGGCACCGTAGGGAGATTCGGTATCCCCCTACCCGCTGCCCCGCAGCGGTCCCCTTCCCCCCTGCGGGAGACGGAAAGAAGGGTGCGGCGGGCTTGGGCTGTTCGGTCTCTCCCTCCTGCGGAGGAGGGGGAACGGATCGATCCCAAGACTGCGACAGCCAGGGCCCCGCCCCCCCTACTCCGGGGGGACGAATTTGGATTGGCTGCCGTCTGCCGTCTGCCGTCTTGACTAACGCGGCGTCCACGGGATTGCTTCGGCGGCGCCGCGCTCGATGACCGAGAAGCCATTGGCGGACAGGTCCATCCACGGACCGACCTCGCCGTTGGGCCATTGCACCCTGACTTCGGCTCGCTCGGCGTCTCCGAGGCCGAAGTGGAGCCAGCCCAGCTGCCCTCCGGCGTGGCCCCCGCCGACATTGAGTTCGCGCTCGACCGTATGACCATTGGCCCGCACCGTGACAAAGGCCCCGATGGCATCGACGTTGGGAGCGGGCTGGGCTGCCCGCAGTTGGACCCAGTTCCCCATCGGCTGAGGTGTCTCCTCGTTGCCCCAACCGACGTTGTGCCAGATGCGGACCGGCTCGCGCCGCATCACCTCGACCAGATCGAGCATCCCATCGAGGTCGAGATCGACCAGCGCCGCGCCGCGGCCACGGGCGAAATCGACCAGACCGGCATCGGGAGCCGACTCGACGAATGTGCCATCGGGCTGACCGAGCAACAGGTTGCTCGGGTCTTCCTCGGCATAGTCGGGCTGTGCTTCGACGTTTCCCTTGGACACGAAAAGGTCGATCAGCCGGTCGTTGTTGATGTCGGCGAACTCGGGGTGCCATGCGGTCGACGGGTGCGTGTTGTCGCCGGTGTGGGGTCGGTGTGCGGTAACCCCGCGCTCGAAGGCGATGTCCTCGTAGGTCGGCTGCGCTGGCCCTCCGCTCAGCGTCTGCAGCTTGTTGTCGCCCTGGCTGGTCAGGAACACCTCCGGCAACCCATCGCCGGTGACGTCATGGCTAGCGATCCCCATTCCCCATATCTGCATCCGCTCCCACCCTTCCTCGTGGGTGTAGAGCCGGGGAGGCTGGCCCGCCGCCATCTTCCACAGCTGCTCCTCTCCATCGCGGTAGTAGTGGCGATCGTTGGTCGTCCGCAGGTCGCGTTGCCCGGATCGCCCCCAGTCGCTGAAGAGCACCGAGAGCGTGCACCATCCAGGCGAGAGATTCGTGGGGTCGCCGTAGGACCGTCCCGATGGTCGCAGAAGCATATGGTCGGAGCAGCGACCGGTCTGTTCCCCCGACGACGGGCTGAGCTCGACGTAATTGCCAAATGCCAGGGTCGGCAACACGGCGTCGCCTTCCCAGGTTGCGCTGAAGGCAACGGTCCATTGGTCGCCACCGTCGATCGACCATTCCTCGTTGGCGCGCTCGAATCGGCAATCCCCCAGGCCCTTCAGCACGACGTTCTCCCCCAGTCGGAGCACGGCGAGGTCGGTGATCCCGTCCGAGTCGATGTCGATCGGGTAGGCACCTGTCACCCCAGTTAGCGCCGCCGTTTCGTCATCGACCGGGGCGAAGGCGATCTCGCCGATGGCGCTCTCGTTGCGGTAGAGCGAAGCCGGGTTGACGCCACCAGCCAGGTAGAGGTCCGACCAGCCGTCGTCGTTGCAGTCCAGCACGCCCACACCACCTCCTACGAAGTAGGTGAACTCACCGTCGTAGACGTGGTCGACGCCGGCCGATTCCGCCTGTTCGACAAACTGAGGAGGATCCATGGCGGCGGTTGGAGTGTCTCCTCGCACCGCTCCCATCACGAGCAGCCCGACCCCGAGTGTGGCGCAGGCACCAGCGGCGATGCCGGCGACGAGCCAGGGGACCGCCGCTCCCGACGAATGCTGAGTGGTCATGCTTGCCCGCAACCCGCCGGCGGGGAACAATCGGTGCCATGGATGAAAAAACCAACCCGGTTCGGTGGGGTGTGCTCGGCGTCGCCGGGATCGCGGTCAGCAAGGTCATACCGGGGATACAGCGGTCGGCGCTGAGTCGGGTTGAGGCGATCGCGTCGCGCTCGGCGTCGCGGGCAGAAGAGGCCGCCGCCCGCCTCTCCATCCCTCGATGGCATGGCTCCTACCAGGACCTCCTCGACGACACGGCGATCGAAGCCGTCTACATTCCGCTTCCCAACCATCTCCACGCTGAGTGGGCGATGAAGGCGGCGGCCGCAGGGAAGCACGTCCTCTGTGAGAAGCCGCTGGCCATGAGCAGCGCCGAGGCGAAAGAGATGGTGCAGGTGGCGGAGGACGCCGGGGTGCGGCTGATGGAGGCGTTCATGTACAGGCTGCACCCGCTCTGGGTCGAGGTGCGGCGACTGCTCGCCGAGGAAGCCATCGGTGACCTGCACGCCGTTCAAGTCTTCTTCTCGTACTTCAACGTAAATCCCGACGACATCCGCAACATCGCCCGGTTCGGCGGAGGTGCTCTCATGGATATCGGGTGCTACGCGGTCAACGCCATTCGGATGCTGTTCGGGAACGAGCCGACCCGGGTCACGGGGGCGATCAAACGGGACCTGGGGTTTGGAACCGATGTGATGACCTCGGCATTGCTCGAGTTCGGCGAGCGGCAGGCGACCCTCACGTGCTCCACCCAATTGGAGACCGATCAGCGGGTTCATATCCATGGGACGACAGGGAGAATCCTGGTCGAGATTCCGTTCAACATCCCGTCCGACCGAGCTACCCGGATCCTCGTTGCCTCCGGTGGAGAGCCACCCGTGGCGTCCGACATTGTCGTTCACGAGGTGGCGGCGGCCGACCAGTACGAGGTACAGGCGGATGCTTTCTCGCGTTCTCTGCGCGAAGGGATCTCGGTGCCGACTCCTCCCACCGACGCCATCGCCAACCTCGAGGTGATGGAGCGGATCGTGGCCGACGCCGAACGGTCCGGCTGACGGCACGCTCAGCCCCCAGGGGCTGCGAGGACGCTGTGCCCGGCGGCGCTCGCCGGATCGGTCACGACGGCTGACAGCGCCATCTCGGCGGCGCCCATCAGTGGTGCGTCGGGTCCGAGCCCGCTGCGGACCACTTCGACCATCTCTGCCGGGGCATCGAGCCTTACCTGTTCGGCACCTTCGAGGACCGAGTGGTGCAAATAGGGGTAGAGGGCGTGGTAGATGCCACCGAGCACGATCAACTCGGGGTTGAAGGCGTTGATGAGATTTCCTATGCCCAAACCCAGCCAGCGCCCGATCTCCGCTATCCCCGCCAGCGTCCGCTGGTCACCTGTTTCCGCCCGGTCGCGCACTGTCCTTACGACATCGAGCCCAGTGATGCTGGCCGGAAGCCGGGCGGCGCGGGCCAGCGCCATTTCCCCCGCCTCGGTCTCCCAGCACCCGGTGGCCCCGCACCGGCACCGTCGCCCGGCAGGGTTTATCAGCGTGTGTCCCACCTCGCCGGCGTATCCGGCGGATCCGAGCATCGGCTTGCCGTCGTAGATGATCCCGGCGCCGATGCCCACCTCGCCAGACAGGTAGATGAGATGACCCACCCCGACCCCGACACCCCTGCGGTGCTCGGCGAGGGCGCCCAGGTCGGCCTCGTTGGCCACCGACACGCGCTCTGACACGCCGAGCTCTGAGCCAAGCATCGACCCGAGCTGCACGTTGTGCCACCCCAGGTTGGGCGCCAGATGGACGAAGCCATCGGAGCGCCGCACCACCCCCGCCACGGCGGCCCCGACCCCGGCGAGGTTGTGACCGGAGGGGAGCGAGGCGAGCAGTGGCTCGGCCAGCTTGGCCAGATCCTGGACGGTCTCCCGCGGTGAGAACCGCTCGCGGGGTCGGGCCACGCGCAACTTGTTGTAGAGATGCCCTCCCAACCCGGCGGTGGCCACGGCGATCGAGTCGACCGAGAGCTCGAGGGCGAGGACCGCGGCCGACTCCGGTCGGGCGCCGACCAGCGGCGAGGGCCGCCCCGGCCCGGCGGATCGCACAGCTGGGTGCTCCTCGACCAACCCGAGCGAGGACAACTCGCCGACGAGACCGGCGATGGTCGAGCGGTTGAGCCCGGTGGTGACGGTCAAGTCGGAGCGCGACAGCGGGCCGGAGAGGTGCACCCGCTCCAACACGGTGGCCAGGTTGTGCCTGCGCAACTCATCTGCGGCCATCCCGCGGCGCGGGGCGGGTGTGGTACGGCTGTCCAAGGTCCCTATTTGTTGGGGAAGTCACTATATAGGCAAGCCCACCACCGGCAACCACAAGCGAACGAGGCAATATCGCTGCGCAAACAGAGCGGGCAGGAGTCGATGTTTGTT
>DATADW010000435.1:0-6845 GCA_036258335.1 Acidimicrobiia bacterium | reverse complement strand
CGACGGGGTGAAGGTCCATCGCTACCGAGAAGGCGGGTATTTCTACCGGCCACCACTGACACCACATCTGTTGCGCACCGCCGGTTCGATGTTGTTGTTGATGCGGTCGTCAGGCCCTCTTACCACCGAATGGAACGACGCCCCCTTCCCCGATCGGTCCGACCAGGGCTGAGGGCTGGCGCCCCGAGAATGTCGCACGCCGGTCCTACGTTGCCCTCAGTTCCCCGCGCTCCCCGGAGAGGAGCAGTAATGGACCTCAACCTGGTCGTCTTGTCGGGCAGGCTGGCGGCAGCCCCGGAGATGAGGGTGCTCGACTCAGGGACCCGGCTTGTTCGGTACCTGGTGACGCTGCGCACCGAAACGCCTCGACGCCGCGTTGACGTGCTCCCGGTGACGCTGTGGGAGCCGAGCGACGATGCCGCCGTGGATCTGGAGAAGGGCCGCCGCGTCTGGGTGGCGGGGAGTGCCCAGCGTCGGTTCTGGGAGGGCCCCGAGGGCCGGCGCAGCCGGATCGAGATCGTCGCCGAGCAGGTGACCCACGACGTCGCCGAAGAACCGGAGTCGGCTGCTGCAAAGAGCCGTCGGTAGCCTCATGGCGATGGGCCGGGTAGCCATCGCTGCTCCCTCGGCGCTGGCGGCTGCTGCCGGCGCCGCCATTGCCGATGCCGGCGGCAATGCAGTTGACGCCGCCATAGCCGCATCGATCTTCGCCTCGATCTCCGAGCCTGGGGTCTGTTCTCTCGGCGCTGGAGGGTTCATAACGGTGATGTCCCCCGAAGGCGAGAGTGTCGTCTATGACGGCCAGGTCGAGATGCCAGGTCGCGGGCTCCCACCCGAGCGATTCGGGCAGGGGATGTTCGAGGTCTCGATGGCGTACGGAGGGGGGACGACGACGCTGGCCGGCCCCGGGTCGGTGGCGACGCCCGGATCGGTGGCGGCGTGGGCGGCGTCCACCACCGCTCACGGCCGTCTGCCATGGCCGGAGCTCTGGGAACCTTCGATCGGCGCCGCCGTCTCGGGGTTCCCTTTGCCTGCGGCATCGCACCGCTATTTGACCCAAGGTGCCATGGAGATATTCGGCAGAGAGGAAGCCAGCCGGGCGGCGGTTACCGGTGACGACGGCATGCCCCTCCCCAACGGAGCGACGGTGCACGTCGACGGCCTGGCCGAGAGCCTCATCCAACTGGCCGAAGAGGGGCCGGCATGTCTCCACGGGGGCGATCTCGGTCGCCGCATCGCCGATGCGGTGGAAGCGGAGGGCGGGATACTCACCATCGACGACCTGGCCGCATACCGGGTCATGCGTCGTCCCCCGCTGCGCGTGGCCAGCGCCGATTGGACCCTGGCCACCGTTCCCCCTCCGGCCGTCGGGGGTGCCGCGGTGGCGGCGGTGCTCCGGATCATGGGAGAGCTGCCGGACGGGAGTTGGGACGCGACCGCTGTCGCCCGTCTTGCCGAGGCCCTGGCGGCGGTCTTCACCTACCGCGCGGCCCGCGTCGACCGCGAGGAGTCGCCCGAGCAAGCGGTCACCGAGCTGCTCGGCGCCAGCACCACCGAGCAACTGACAGGAGTCGGTGCCGCCTCGACGATCCATGTATCGGCGGTCGATACTGATGGGCTGGCTTGCTCCGCCACCATGTCCGCTGGTTACGGGTCGGGAGTGCTCCCGGCGGGCACGGGAATTTGGCTCAACAACTGCCTCGGTGAGCTGGAGTTGAACCGGCGCGGCGTGCACGCCCTTCCGGCGGGGACCCGACTGCCATCGAACATGGCACCGTCGGTCGCACACGACGGCGCCGGACGGGTGATGGCGGTCGGCACCCCAGGCGCCGACCGGATCACCAGCGCCTTGGCCATGGTGATCCTCAACATCACCCGGCTCGGGCTCTCACTCGAGGATGCAATCGCCTACCCGAGGCTCCATGTCGAGGGATGGCCCGACCACCCGCGGGCGGCATACGAGCCCGGGCTCGACGTGTCGGCGGTGACCCTCCCCACGAGGCCCTTCGAGGAGCCATCGATGTTCTTCGGCGGCGCTGCTGCCGCGCTCCGCCACGCTGACCGGACCCTGGCGGCCGCCGCCGATCCGCGCCGGACCGGTGGGACCGCCATCGCAGGTGAGTGATCGAACCACGGCAGTGTGCTTCCCCAGGTGAGAGGGGGGTTGACAAAGGGGGTACGTTGGGCCGGTCCAGCGAGTCCGCTGGCCACCGGTCGACCCACCCGAGCCTTGGCCTGCCGCGCTCGTTTTCGGGGTCGTTGATCGAGCGGGGGTGTCAGATGCCATGGATGTGGAGCGACGATCTTGCCCGGCTGCTCATCGAGCGCGGCGAGGCGAGCGCGACACAGCTCCAGGACTGGCTCGACCGCCCGATTGGACTCTCCTCCGACTCCGACCCGATGGAGGCTGCTCGCTCGATGCTGGCGACCGACGCGAGGTCCTCAGACTCCACTTCCGCCTAAACCACCAACAACCCGTTAGGTAGCTGCCAACCCTGGGCTGGGGAGTACCTCTGAGGTAGCTGCCAACCCTGGGCTGGGGGATACATCGACGCCACGCAGGTTGCTCGGCGGAGCGATCATGGTCCCCGCCATGTATGCCTTTCTCCGCAGACCACGCTGGGTCATCGCCACCTCGGTGGTGGTTGTCCTGGCGGGGGTCTTCGTCAACCTTGGGTTATGGCAACTGCGCCGGCTCGAGGAAGCGCGCCAACGGAACGACCTGCTAGCTGCCAGGCTCGCCCTTCCCCCAGAGGACCTCGACGTGATGCTCCAGGCGGTGGGTGAGGACCTCCCCGCCATCGAGTATCACCCGGTCAGGGTCAGCGGCGTCTTCGATCCGTCAGGCGAGGTGCTGTTGCGTTCCCGGACCCTCGATGGAGTTGCCGGATTCCACGTCGTCACCCCGCTGGTGACCGGAGGGGGCAATGCGGTCCTGGTCAACCGCGGCTGGGTCCCGATGGAGATGGACCAGCCCCCGGTCCCGGCCGCCCCGCCGGATGGTCGGGTCGTGGTCGAGGGCCTGATCCGTCTCAGCCAGGAGAGATCGGGGCTCGGGCCGGCAGATCCGGCTGAAGGGGAGTTGGCGCTCCTCAGCAGGCTCGACATCCCGCGGATCCAACAGCAGACCGACGACAACCTGGCGCCCGTCTCGGTCGACCTGTCTTCGGTCGACCCCGACACCGCAGGTGACCTCCCGATTCCGATCGGCCCGCCACCGGTCGACGACGAGGGGAACCACTTGGCCTATGCCATCCAGTGGTTCGCCTTCATGGTGGTGGGCGTCGTCGGTTACGTGATCCTGGTGCGACGCAGCGCTCGCAGTGGAGCGGGTTAGGTCGAGATCGCCTCCACCGGCCGAGCCAGCCCCTCGATGACCTCTGCGGCGGCGGCCCGAACCAGATCTTCGGGAGCGAGCCGGATCTTGGCCGTCCGGGTCCCGGCACCGACGATCACCCAGTCGGGGATCATCACCGCGGCGTCGATCCATACCGGGAGTCCACTGGGGAGCCCGAGCGGTGTTACTCCACCAATGCTCATCCCGGTTGCTTCGGCCGTCTCGTCGGCGGAGGCGAATGAGGCCTTTTTCACGCCGAGACGTTGGCGGACGGTGCGGTTGACATCGAGCCGGCTCGTGGCGAGCACGACGCACACGGCGCGCTCACCCAGCGGCCGACGCGAGGCCACCAAGATGGCATTGGCGGAGCGCTCCGGTGGTATGCCGTACGCCTCGCAGAAGACGGCGGTGTCGGCAAGGTCGGGGTCGCACGGCATCACTTCGTAGGCCACTCCGGCGGCGTCGAGCGCGGCAATCACGTTGGGAGCTGCGGGCATGTGCTCACAGTAGGGCGGGCCCAAATTGAGACAGGCCGGGAGCGGCCGTCTGGCACGATTGGCCCATGGACGATTACGGGCTGGAGACATACGGCGAGCGGATCGCCGATGTGTACGACCAGTGGTACCCGGATGTGCCGCCGGCCATGATCGACCGGCTGGCCGAACTGGCGGGGGAAGGGCGAGCCCTCGAGTTGGCGATCGGCACTGGCCGCGTGGCATTGCCCCTTTTGGCGCGGGGTGTGGACATCCATGGCGTGGACGTGTCGGAGAGCATGGTGGCCCGGCTCCGTGCCAAGCAAGACGGCGATCGCATCCCGGTCAGCATGGGCGACTTCGCCGACGTTCCCGTCGGAGGGCGGTTCGACCTCATCTTCATCGTGTTCAACACGCTGTTCGCCCTGCTCGCCCAGCAGGATCAGGTCCGCTGCTTCCGAAATGTCGCCGAACGGTTGGAGCCCGGTGGCGCCTTCGTCATCGAGGCTTTTGTCCCCGACTTGACCCGTTTCGACCGCGGGCAACGTCTCGCTGTCGCCGAGACCGAAGCCGGTCAGGTGAGGCTCGAGGCGTCGATCATTGACCCGGTGGCACAGGTTGTCACCGTCCAGCACATCGTCCTCGACGAGGCCGGGGCCAGGTTGCGACCGGTGGTGATCCGCTACGCCTGGCCAGCCGAGTTGGATCTGATGGCACAGCTCGCCGGTTTGGAGTTGGATGCCCGATGGGGCGACTGGGACGGCTCAGCCTTCACTGCCGCCTCCACCGGGCATGTCTCCGTCTATCGCCTCCGAACGACGTAGTCACACCCCGCTCAGTTTTACGAAACAGCCTCCAACGCTTGGTCTAGGTCGGCCTTGATGTCGTCGATGTGCTCGATCCCCACCGAGATACGGACCAGGTCGGGGGTGACCCCCGCCGAGGTCTGCTCCTCCTCGCTGAGCTGCTGGTGGGTGGTCGATGCGGGGTGGATGACCAGGGTCTTGGCATCACCGACGTTGGCCAGGTGGGACGCCAGGTGGACCTGGTCGATGAACCGCTTCCCCGCCTCGTACCCGCCGGCGATCCCGAAGGAGAGCACTGAGCCAAAGCCATTCCTGAGGTACTGCTTCGCCCTCTCGTGGTAGGGATGGCTTGTCAGGCCGGGATAGGACACCCAGGTGACCCTCGGGTGCTGTTCCAGCCAGGTGGCCAGCACGGCTGCGTTGTCCATGTGGCGCTGCGCCCGCAGGCTCAACGTCTCCAGTCCCTGCAGAAAGAGAAAGGCGTTGAATGGGGAGAGGCAAGCTCCGAGATCCCGCAACCCTTCCACCCTGGCCCTGATGGCGAAGGCGATGTTGCCAAACGGGCCGTCGGGGCCGAACACCTCCCCGAAGTTGAGCCCGTGGTAGCCCGGGGCGGGCTCAGTGAAGACGGGGAACTTGCCGCTTCGCCAATCGAAATTGCCCGAGTCGACGAGCACCCCTCCGATAGATGTCCCGTGCCCACCGATCCATTTGGTGGCGGAGTGGACCACGATGTCGGCACCGTGCTCGATCGGGCGACAGATGTACCCGGCGGCCCCGAATGTGTTGTCCACCACCAAAGGGATGCCGTTGCGGTGGGCGACTTCGGCGATGGCCTCGAAGTCGGGAACGTTGTATTTGGGGTTGCCGATCGTCTCCAGGTACAGGGCGCGGGTCCGGTCGGTGATCCTCGCCTCGAAGTCCGCCGGGTCGTCACCCTCGACGAACTCGACCTTGAAGCCGAGCCGTGGGAAGGCCACCTTGAACTGGTTGTATGTGCCCCCATACAGGTAGCTGGTGCTGACGATCTCGTCGCCGGTCTCCAGCAGTGTGGTGAAGGTGGTGAGCTGCGCCGCCTGCCCGGATGACGTCGCCACCGCAGCCACCCCACCCTCGAGCGCCGCCACCCGCTTCTCGAACACGTCGGTGGTCGGGTTCATTATGCGGGTGTAGATGTTCCCGAACTCCTGCAGCCCGAAGAGACGGGCGGCGTGATCGCTGTCGTCGAAGTTGTACGAGGTGGTCTGGTAGATGGGGACGGCCCGGGCATTGGTGCCCGGGGCCGGTTCCTGGCCGGCATGTACCTGGAGGGTCTCGAACCGATAGTCGCTCATGTGTTTCTCCTCTCAGTGATCCAGGGTGACCTCCACCGGCACCGCCCGGCCCAGGGTGTGACCCACAGGGGAGGTGGACACGACGTTGCGGTGCAGCGCAGCAATAGCGTCGGGGTCGGCGTCGCTTATGAGCCTCACCGTGGCGCGGATGTTGTCGAACCCGGCGTGGCCATCGGCCAGACCGAGGAAGGTGTGCAGGTCGAGATCACCTTCGAGGTCGATCGAAAGCTCCTTAATCCCGATCCCCTCGGCGCTGGCGTTGGCGGCGTACCCGACTGCCAAGCAATGCCCCAGGGCCGCCAGCACCTGCTCCACCGGGTTGGGGGCGGTGTCGGTGCCTCCCAGCGCCTCGGGCTCGTCCGACTGAATCGGGTCGAACTCCCGGACCCGGGCCTCGCTTCGGAAGGCCCCCTGCCAGCTCACCGAGGCCTGCCAGGTGGTCTTGGCGTGCTCCGGTTCGGTGCGGATGTTGCCGACGAGGCCGGCAACGGTTGCGAGATCGACATCATTGAGACGGGTTGTGATCGTCATGGATCTGTCCTCCAATCGAGAAGAGATGCGGTGCTCCGCGTTGCGGAGAGCTCTCGGGCGGCTGGCGGAGCCTCAGCCCGCCGCGGCCGACGGGGCGGCCGCCCGAGAGCGCGCACACATCACACGAGGACAGGTCCACTCGGGGGAGTGGAAAGGTTGGTGCGAGCTAACGGTCACGACGGTCCTCCTCTGTTCTCGACGCGCTCTCCGGCGCCTCGAGCGGGGTTCCCGCCGTCGGCAGCTCATCGATCGGGCATTGGCACCGGTGTGGCTCCCAGCGTCTAACTGCTGGAGCCTCCGGTTGCCGCGGCTTCAAAGGGCCCGTCCCTCCACCGCTCTGGATAAGCGCGTTGTAGTGCGGGGG
>DATADW010000434.1:0-11854 GCA_036258335.1 Acidimicrobiia bacterium | reverse complement strand
TCCACTGTGGCGTGGGCGTACGGGCTGCGGACCAGCGCCATGTGCGCTGTCCCCGCAGGAAGCAGATCGCCGGTGTACCGGCCCTCCCCGGTGATCAGCGCCACGTCCTCTACCCGGCGCAGGGGAGAACCCATCGGATTGGTTAGAGGAGCGCTCACCGGCAGAGGAGGCTACCGGGGATCGTCGGGTGGTCGGTGCGCCGCAACGGCAGGGCTTCTGGGATGCTTGTACTCAATGCAGCAGCAAGACTGGACATGACTGAGGGAAAGAGAGCCGACCGGTGGACGTCTTCATAGTCGACGCATGCCGCACTCCCACGGGGAAGATCGGCGGCCAATTGGCCCACGTCAGGCCGGACGACCTGGCGGCGCACGCCCTCCGCAGGCTCATCGAGCGGAACCCTTCGCTCGACCCAGAATCGATCGAGGACGTCTTCTGGGGCGCCGCCAACCAGGCGGGTGAGGACAACCGCAACGTCGCACGGATGGCGGTACTGCTCGCCAGGCTGCCAGATACCGTTCCTGGCGCCACCGTCAACCGGCTGTGCGGGTCGGGTTTGCAGGCAGTGATCTCGGCGGCGCACGCCCTCTCCGCGGGCTGGGGTGACGTGATGGTGGCCGGAGGCTCAGAGTCGATGAGCCGCGCGCCATGGGTGATCGCCAAGCCCAACCGACCCTTCCCCACCGGTGCGCCTGAGTCATTCGACACGACGCTCGGGTGGAGGCTGGTCAACCCGAGGATGGCCGAGCTCCACGGTTTGCTGGCCATGGGCGAGACGGCTGAGGTCGTCGCCGAGCGGTTCGGGGTCGGCCGCGAGCAGCAGGACGAGCTCGCCCTCGCCAGCCACCAGCGGGCGGTGACCGCCCAACAGGAGGGGAAGTTCCTGGCCGAACTGGAGCCGATCGAGGCACCGACCGATCATCGCCACAGGGCCACGGTTCTGCTGACGGCGGACGAGGGGCCACGACCCGACACATCGCTCGAAGCGCTCTCCTCGCTTCGCCCCGTGTTCCGCCAAGATGGGACGGTTACCGCAGGCAACTCCTCGCCGATGAACGACGGTGCAGCCGCCGTGTTGCTAACCACCGAGGAGGGGGCGAGCCGTCACGGGTTGGAGCCCGTCGCTCGTGTGGTTGCGTCGGCGGCGGCGGGGGTCCACCCCGACGTGATGGGCATCGGCCCGGTCCCGGCAACACGCAAGGCGCTGGAGCGAGCCGGTCTGGCCACCGCCGACCTCGACCTCGTCGAGCTCAACGAAGCCTTCGCCGCTCAGGCGCTCGCCTGCATCGGGGAACTCAAGCTCGACCCCGACACGGTCAACGTCAACGGCGGGGCCATTGCCCTCGGCCATCCGCTGGGCGCGTCCGGCGCCCGGATCCTGACCACCCTGGTCCACGAGATGCCCCGCCGCAGCGCCCGCTATGGCCTGGCAACAATGTGCATCGGGGTCGGGCAGGGGATCGCTCTAGTGATCGAGCGGGTGTGACCGCACCCCTGACGGGAGTACGGGTCATGGAGGTGGCCAACCTGGTCGCCGCCCCCTACGCCGGTTTGCTGCTCGCCGACCTCGGCGCCGACGTCATCAAGGTGGAGCCACCTGGGGGCGACCTTGCCCGCGGGTTCGGCCCGTACATCGGAGGCCAGTCGGTCTTCTTCATGGCGATGAACCGGGGGAAGAGATCGATCCTCCTCGATGCCAAGCATCCGCGGGACAGGGTGGCGCTGGCCAAGCTGGCGGGCCGTGTCGACGTGATCCTCCACAACCTACGCGCCGGCGCCATGGAGAGGATGGGGCTGGGCGAAGTCGAGGTGCGTCGCGACAACCCGTCGGTGGTCTACGCGGTGATCAGCGCCTTTGGGAGCGATGGGCCATACGCCGACCGCGCCGGGATCGACGTCGTCTTCCAAGGTGAATCAGGGATGATCTCGATCACCGGCCGGCCCGGGGACCCCCCACAGAAGACCGCCACCACCATCGGCGACTACGTCGCCGCAACCCACATCGCCACCGCCATCGCCGCCGCCCTGAAGGAGGGAGTGGGCCGCAGGGTGGAGGTGGCGGTGCGCGACGCTCTCATCTCCGTCCAGTCGGGTTGGAACGCCCTCCACTTCGCCGACGGCGCACAGCCCCCGCGCACTGGGACCGCCTCCCCCTACCTCGCCCCCAACCAGGTGCTCGCCGCCGCGGACGGACATCTCACCCTTGCAGTCACTTCGGACCGCCATTTCGCCATCTTGTGCGAGGTCATCGACCGGCCCGACCTTGCAAAGGCGTTCCCGGGCAACGAGGAGAGGATGGCGGGGCAGACCGAGCTCGCCGCCGAGCTCGAAGCGGTGTTCCGAACAGGCCCCAGCGCGGATTGGGTGGAACTGCTGGTCGGCGCCGGTCTGCCCGCGGGGAGAGTGCTCACGCTCCCCGAGGTATTCGCCGACCCTCAGGTGCAGCACAACGAGATGGTGGTGGAGATCGACGACCTGGTCGCCGAGCCGGTACGGACCACCGGGACGCCGCTTCGGGTCGACTCGGCCCCGGCACGGGCGGTCCTCCCACCGCCGAAGTTGGGAGAGCACACCGCCGAAGTCCTGGCCGAGATCGGGATGGACGAAGCAGGAGAGGCCGGGGCTTGACGCTGCTACCCACCCCAGGGCAACTCGAGACGGCGGGTATCGACCCAGCGTCGGTAGTCATCGTCGCCCCGCCCTCAGTCGATGGGTGGGATGGGGTGCGGACCGCTCTCATCGAGGCGTTCGTCGCCACCAGGGACGCCGCAGCCGCCGGCCGACCGGTGGTGGTCATCGTCCATGGCGACGATCTTCTCGGGCGGCGAGGGGCGCCCCGGGCGATGGTCGCCTGCGGGCTCCTCTCCGGGGCGCGCACCGCCGCCATCGAAGGACGCAAGCCTGGCACCCCGGTGAACGTGCTCGCCGTCGAGGACGACACCACGCCGGAGACAGTTGCCATGTGGGTGGCGCGGCTTGCCGAGCCGGGCGGACCGAGTGGCGAACTGGTCCACCTCGGAAGCGCTCATCTCGGCAAGGCACTGGCATGAACGCCGTCGTCACCGGTGCTGCCACCGGGATCGGGCGCGCCATCGCCCGGAGATTCGCCGCCGAAGGTATGACACTCCTCTTGGCCGACGTATCCGCTCGGCTTGGGGAGGTCGTCGCCGAGTTGGAGGGTGGCGGTGCCGAGGTGGCCGCCGCCCAGGTCGATCTCACGACAGTCGCCGGCCAGGAAGAGGTGAGGCTGCTTGTAAAGAGCGCCGGCACGCTGGGCGCCTTGATCAACAACGCCGGGATAACCCGAGACGCCCGGTTGGTCAACCTGAGCGACGATGCCTTCGCCGCGGTGCTCGACGTCAACTTGGGGGCGACCTTTCAGCTGACCACGGAGCTGATCCCGCTGTTAGACGACGGCGGCGCCGTGGTCAATCTGGCCTCGCGGGCCTACCTGGGAAACTTCGGGCAGTACAACTACAGCGTCTCCAAGGGGGGAGTGGTGGGGATGACCCGGGCTCTGGCGCTGGAACTGGCTCCCCGGGTCCGGGTCAACGCCATCGCCCCCGGCCTGATCGGGACCGAGATGACAATGGCCATCCCCGCCGAGGTGCGGGAGAAGATGGTGGCAGCGGTCCCGCTGGGGAGGATGGGCACACCCGAGGAGGTCGCCGACCTGGCCGCCTTTCTGGTCTCGGATTCCTCCAGCTACCTCACCGGGGAAGTGATCGTCATCGGCGGCGGCCGCAGCCTGGCGTGAGCAGCGACTTCGTCGCCAGTCGGAAGACGGAGGACGGAAGACGGAAGACGGCCCTTTGGGGGTAGCCGAGGGCGATGGCTCCAGTCAGTCCGCGTCGGCCAGCACAAGTCTGCGCGGCCCGAAGGGCCGCACGATTGAAATGCCCGGCGGCCTGCCGCCGGGCAATCACCACAAGAGTCGGGTCAGCGTCTCCGCTACCAGGGCCGGCTTGTCGGACCCCTCCAATTCGATGGTGACCGTCATCTTGAGCTGGACGCCGCCGGCAACCTCAGTTACCTCGTCGAGCCGCCTCCGGGCGCGCACCCTGCTCCCCACGGGGACGGGGGTGATGAACCTGGCCCGGTCGAGCCCGTAGTTGATACCCATCTTCGGAGTGGGGACCGGCAACGGCTGATCGGCGAGGAGCGCCGGGATCAACGACAGCGTCAGGTAACCGTGGGCGATGGTGCCACCGAAGGGCCCCTGTGCCGCCCGGACGGGGTCCACGTGGATCCACTGGTGGTCACCGGTGGCGCCGGCGAAGGCGTCGATCCGGTCCTGGTCGATCGTCTCCCACTCGCTGACCCCAATTTCGCTGCCGACGAGCGCCAGCAGATCGTCGTGTTGTCCCATGGCAGCCAAGCTACCCGCCCGGCTCCGACTGGCTAGCCCGCCAACCGGAGCCGCCCCGGTGCCGGGAGCGCCACCTGCTCGACGAACGCCTCGAGTTGCCTGAGGTTGCGCACCTCGTGGACCGCGTCGCAGAAAGGGGCGTAGGCCGACATCACCGAGTCCCCGGTGTCCCAGTAGGCCCGCGGTTCCGGGTTGAGCCAGTAGAGCGCTCGGGCCGACTGCGACAAAGCACCCAGCATCTGGGGTCGGGGGTTGCGGTAGTTGCTGCGGGCGTCCCCGGTGATGATCACCGTCGACCGTGGGGTCACAGCTTCGCCAAACCGCTCCCGGAACCGGTCGAGGGCGTTCCCGTAATCGGAGTGCCCGTCCAGCCAGACCACCTCGGCTTCGGTGGTGATCCTCTCCATCGACCTGGCGAAATCCCCTCCCGCCTCGAAGAACCCGGTGACCTCGTCAACCCCGTCGATGAAGGCGAAGGAACGCACCTTGGAGAACTGACCCGACATGGCGTACGTGAACTGGAGCGTGAACCGGGCGAAAGTCGCCATCGATCCCGAGACGTCACAAAGCAGGACGATGTCGGGCTTGTGAGGGTTCGGCGAGCGGAACACCGGCTCGAACGGGACACCACCGGTGGCGAGTGCCCTCCTCATGGTGCGTCTGAAGTCGAGCCGGCCGGCTCGGCGCCGCTTCCGCTTCTGCGCCAGCCTGGCGGCCAGCTTCCGGGTCAACGGCCGGATCGCCTTCTCCACCCGGGCCAGATCGTGACGGGTGGCATGCATAAGGTCTATGTCCTCGAGGAGCGGCGATCGCAGTGTCCTCGCAACCGCCTCCCTCCCCCGGTCGGCCACCAACAACCTTCTGATCTCGGCCTGCAACTCGCTGCGGAGGCGCTCGATCCGGCGCTCCATCTCCTCCCGGAGCAGTCGCTCCTCGAGAGGGCTGAGAGTCCCCGCCTCCACCCTGGCCTCAGCGAGCAGCCGCTGCAGCATCCCGTCCACATCGAGCCGGCGCAATGTGCGGTAGAGGTAATAGGTGCCGCCGACGGGTCGCCCCGGCTCGATCCCGGCCAAGCGCCTCACCGCCTCTTGAGCGCCGACGCCCAGCATTGCCCAATCCTGGGCGCTCAGCGCCTCCATGATCGCCCTGGCCAACTCCTCGAGGTCGGCGTCGCCTCCGCGACCGCCGCCCGGCGGGCCCTGTGCCGGCGCGGTGCGGCCCTGCTGGTCGGTGCCGGCGCGGTCCGGTTTCTCCCGATGGAGGGCGAAGAAGGCCTCGAATGCGGCGTCGAAGGCCTCGTAGTGCCGCTCGTTCTTGACCATGGTGGCGCCGAGGGTGTGCTTGAAGGCCGACCGGTCACCAAGGTCCACGTGCTCCAAGGCTGCGAGGGCGTCGATCGCCTCGACCATCGACACGGGCACCCCGACGGTGCGCAACTCGTCGACGAAGGCGATCATCGTGTCGATCATCGCCCGGTCAGTCAGGCTCGACGGCCGGGCCCAGCAGCGGGTCCTGCAGTGAGAACTCCTTGGCCACCTTCTCGACGTCGCTCTGATGCTTCAAGAGCACGTGGAGCGTCGATGACACCGCCTCCTCGTCGACCCGCTCGATTCCGAGCGCGATGAGAGTGCGTGCCCAATCGATGGTCTCGGAGACCGACGGCGACTTCTTCAGGTCGATCTGTCGAACCGATTGGACCACCTCGGCCACCTGATCGGCGAGGTGCGGTGCGATCCCCGGTACCCGCACCGTGAGGATCTCCCGCTCTCGCTCTCGGGTGGGATAGCCGATGTGGAGGAACAGGCAGCGCCGTTTGAGCGCCTCCGACAACTCGCGCGTGTTGTTCGAGGTGAGCACCACGGTTGGCCGGGTGGCGGCGGTGATCGTCCCCAACTCCGGGATCGAGACCTGGAAATCGGAGAGCACCTCGAGTAGCAGCGCCTCGGTCTCCACCTCGACCCGATCGACCTCGTCCACCAGCAGCACCACCGGAGCCTCCGACCTGATCGCCTCGAGCAGAGGGCGCTCCAGCAGGAAGTCCTCCGAGAAGATGTCGTGCTCCAGCCTGCCCCAGTCGTGCTGCTCGTCGGCCTCGATGCGCAGCAGCTGTTTCTTGTAGTTCCACTCGTAGAGCGCCTTGGCCTCGTCGAGGCCCTCGTAGCACTGGAGCCGGATGAGACGCCGGCCCTGGACACGGGCAAGCGACTTTGCCAACTCGGTCTTGCCGACGCCGGCCGGACCCTCGACCAGGATCGGCTTGCCCAGCCGGTCGGCCAGGAACACCACTTGGGCGATGCGGTCGTCTGCCAGGTAGCCGGCTTCGCCCAGGCTCGCCCGCACCGAGGCGGGCCCGTCCATCATCGGGATCACCGCCTGACCTGCCCATCGCCGCGGACCACGTACCGCTCGGAGGTGAGCGCGGAAAGTCCCATGGGCCCCCTCGTATGGAGCTTCTGGGTCGAGATCCCGATCTCGCCGCCGAACCCGAACTGCTCGCCGTCGGTGAATCGGGTGGATGCGTTGACCATCACCACGGCGCTGTCGGTCCCATCGACAAAGGCGTCGGCTGCGGAGATGTCTTGGGTGACGATCGCTTCTGTGTGTCCGGTCCCGTGAGCGAGGACGTGCTCGACAGCGGTCCCGAGGTCGGGCACGACCCGCACCGCCATCACCAGATCGAGGTACTCGGTGTCCCAGTCCTCGTCGCTGGCCGGGGCCATCTCGGCAATGATCTCCATGGCCGCCGGGTCGCCGCGCAATTCGACACCGGCGTCGCTGAGCTCCTTGGCAACTCGTGGGAGGAACTCCGGTGCCACCGACTGGTGGACGAGGAGCTTCTCGGCGGCGTTGCACACACCAGGGCGGTGAGTCTTGGCATTGACCACAATCGACACCGCCTGGTCGAGATCGGCGGCTGCGTCAACGTATACGTGGCAGTTCCCCGCACCGTCGACAACGACCGGCACCGTCGCCTCCGCCTCGATCTGGGCGAGCAGCCCGGGACCACCACGGGGAACCAACAGATCCACCCACCGCTTGGCCCGCAACAACTCCCTGGCGCCCTCCCGCGAGGTGTCCTCGAGCACCTGCACGGCATCCTCGGGAATGTCGGCGTCGGCCAGGCCGGCGCGGAGCGCAGAGCCGATCGCCATATTGGACCGCAAGGCGGTCGAGGAGCCGCGCAGCAGCGCGGCGTTGCCCGACTTGAGACACAGCCCGGCGGCGTCCACCGTGACATTCGGCCTCGCCTCGTAGATCACGGCCACGACCCCCAGCGGGACGCGGATTCGGGCGATGTCGAGACCGTTGGCCAGCCGCCACCCCGCGGTGACCTCACCGACCGGGTCTGGTAGGGCGGCAACAGACCGCAGCCCAGCCGCCATACCCTCCAACCGAGAACCATCGAGGCGGAGCCGGTCGAGGAGCGAGTTGGAGATGCCTTCTTGCTCCGCCCGGGTGACATCGTCACCGTTTGCCTCGAGAACCGCGTCGGCCGCTTCCTCCAGCCGGGCAGCCATGGCGAATAGTGCGGCGTTCTTCGACTCGGTGGTTGTCAGGGCGAGCCGGCGCGCCGCGGCCCGCGCCCGCTCACCGATGGCGTCGATCATCGGGCGAGTGTACCGGCGGTCATGTCCAGCCCCGGGTGGGCCCACTCGGACACGGGGTTGGCTAACCGGTGAGGATCACCAGATCGTCTCGATGGATCGCCTCGGCGCCACGGCTGCCGGCGACTCGGCCCAGCTCGACGGCGGCGAGCCTGGCGAGCCCTTTGGCTACCAGTGATCCGTCCGGGCCGACCACATCGACCGCCGCCCCCGGCTCGAAGTCGCCGTTGACCTCGACAACGCCGACCGGGAGCAGCGAGCGGCCCTGCTCGACCAGCGCCCTGACCGCTCCGGCATCGATGCGGACCCATCCCTCGGAGCGGCGGCCGAAGGCGATCCACAGCTTGCGGGCGGGCAGCGGACTGGGACGGGGGTCGACCCATGTGCCTACGGGCTCCGCCGCCAGAGCGGCCCGGATGGTGTCGTCGTCTGCCGCCGGTCCCACCACCGTCGGGATCCCCGACCACGCCGCGATGCGGGCCGCCGCCACCTTGGTGGCCACCCCGCCGGAGCCAAGCGGCCCCGAGCCACCGGCGCCGACCTGGTCGAGCACCTCGTCGCTATGCCTCACCGCGTCTATCAACCGGGCCTCCCGGTCGAGCCGCGGGTCGGCAGAGAGCAGACCTGAGGTATCGGTGAGCATCACCAGCATGGTGGCGCCCACCAGGTGCGCCACCAGCGCCGCCAGCCTGTCGTTGTCGCCGAACCTGAGCTCTTCGAGCGATACGGCGTCGTTCTCGTTGACCACGGGCACGACATGGCTTCCCACCATCCGCTCCAAGATGCGTCTGGCATGGAGGTACTGACTCCGGTCGGCGAACACCTCTCCGGCGAGCAGCACCTGCCCGGCCACCCTCCCCGCCCGATCGAACTCGGCGGCATAGCGCTCCATGAGGCGTGACTGCCCCACCGCCGCCGCCACCTGCAGCGTCGCCGGGTCGTCGGGCCGGGTCGGCCAGCCAAGCGCGGCCACACCCACCGCCACCGCTCCCGAGGTCACCAGCACCGTGGGATGACCGCGACTCCATGCGTCGGCTACACCGTCGACCACCCGGCGCAACGCCGCCGCGTCTAGACCCGATCCAGTGGGCGCCAGGCTGGATGAACCGACCTTCACCACCACCGGACGACCCGGTGCCGCCGGGCGTCTCATTTGTCGTCCTCTTCGAACTCGAAGACCAGATCACCTATCCGGACCTCGTCACCGGGCAAGGCGCCGGCACGCCGCAGCGCCTCATCCACTCCGAGCCGCGCCAGACGTCCCGCCGCCCGATCGGCCGCGGCGGGCCGGGTGAGGTCGTCGAAGGAGACCGCCCGCATCGCGCCCCTTCCCTCCACGACCCACGTTGCACCCTCTCGGCGGACGGTGAAGCCAGCGCCAAGCGGACGGTGCAGTTGGTAGCCCACCCGCTCCGGTGCCTCTCGCCGCGCCTCCTCGACGGCGTCGGCGATTGCATGGAGCAGCTTGGCAAGCCCCTGGCGGGTGGCGGCGGAGATGACGTGAATCGAAGAGGGGAGCTTTCCGGCGAGCCTCTTGGCCTCATCTGGATCGAGGGCGTCGGCCTTGTTGAGAGCGATCACCCGGGGCCGGCGCGACAGTTCGACCGAATACCGTTCCAGCTCGGACAAGAGGACTTCGAGTTGCTGCTCCGCGGGGCGCTCCTGCAGGGGGTCGAGTAGCACCACCAGTGCCCGGGCCCGCTCGACGTGGCGGAGGAATTCGTGGCCCAACCCCCTCCCCTCGGCGGCACCCTCGATCAGCCCGGGAACATCCGCCATGACGAATTGGCGGTCGTCGATCTCGACCACGCCGAGGTGAGGCTCGAGGGTGGTAAATGGGTAATCGGCCACCTTGGGGCGCGCCGCCGATACAGCCGAGATCAGCGTGCTCTTCCCCGCGTTGGGGAACCCGACCAGGGCGGCATCGGCCAACAGCTTCATCTCGAGGACAAGTCGGACCACCTCCCCGTACTCACCCTGTTCGGCGTAGCCTGGGGCGCGGTGGCGCGGCGTCACCAGGGCGGCATTGCCCCTGCCCCCCCGGCCGCCTTCGGCGGCAACGAAGCGCTGGTCGAGATCAACAAGATCGGCGACCACCGTGCCGTCTGGCTGGCGCACCACCGTCCCTGCCGGCACCGACAGCACTAGATCCTCGCCGCGCTTGCCGTTGCGGTTATCGCCCTGCCCGTGAGCGCCGTGGGCGGCGATACGGTGAGGGCGACGGAGGTAGTCGAGCAGGGTGCCCATCTCCGGATCCGCCCGAAGCACGACGTCGCCTCCCCGACCGCCCGAGCCCCCCGACGGCTTGCCCCGCGGCTTGCCGGCCATCCTGGCGAAGGCAGCCACCCCGGCGCCGCCATTGCCGCCGCGAAGCTCGACCTCGACTTGGTCGACGAAGGAGGTGGAGGCGCTCAGTCGGTGAGGACGTTGACCAGTCGGCGGCCGTTGCGGCGACCGAACTGGACCTTGCCGCTGATGGTGGCGAAGAGGGTGTCGTCGCTACCGAGCCCGACGTTGTCGCCCGGGTGGATCCTGGTGCCTCGCTGCCTGACCAGGATGCTCCCTGCGGTCACCGCCTGACCGTCGAACGCCTTGACCCCGAGGCGCTTTGCGTGCGATTCGCGCCCGTTCTTGCTCGAACCACCGGCCTTGGTCTTCGACATCTCAGGTCTCCTCGGTATCAGCCCCGTTGTCGGCTGCGGCGTCGGAGGCAGCCGGCTTGGCGGGGGTCTTCTTCTTGGCGGTACCCAGGTCGATGGCGGTGACCTCGATCGTCGTGTAGTGCTGGCGATGCCCGATGTGCCTGCGGTTGCCCGACTTCGACTTGTAGGTGTACAAGTCGATCTTGGGGCCTTTGGAGTCTCCGACGATCTTCGCCGTGACCTTTGCCTCACCCAGGGCATCGCGCCCTGCATGGGTTTTGCCCGCCTCGTCCACGACCAGCAGCGGCTCGAACTCGACCTCTTCGGAGGCGCCCTTGAGCAGCTCGACGTCGATTACGTCTCCGGGCCGGACTTTGGCCTGCTTGCCGCCTGTGCGGATGATGGCGTACATTAGAAAGGGTCCCTGGGGAGGGGGTTTCGCCGCTAAATGCTAGCGCGCTGCGGCACCGGTCAATCCTCCTCGAGGATGGCTGCGACCGGGACACCCTGGACGGCGGCCTCCTCGTGGAGCAGAACCCCGCGGCCCTCGCACGTCGGGCAGGGCTCGGAGAACATCTCGAGCAGACCCGCTGAGACGTTCTTGCGGGTCATCTCTACCAACCCGAGATTGGAGACGTCGAAGACCTGGGTGCGGGTCCGGTCCTTGGCCAGGGTCTCCCTCAGCCGGCGCAGGACCGACCTGCGGTTGGCCTCGCTCTCCATGTCGATGAAGTCGATGACGATGATCCCGCCGATGTCGCGCAAGCGGAGCTGGCGGCCGATCTCTTCCGCTGCTTCCAGGTTGTTTTGTAGAACCGTGTCCTCCAGGCTGGAGGTGCCGACAAACTTGCCCGTGTTGACGTCGATCACCGTGAGCGCCTCGGTTCGGTCGATTACGAGATGGCCGCCGGACGGGAGGTAGACCCGGCGATCGAGTGCCTTCCGTAGTTGGTCCTCCACGTGATACCGCTCGAACAAAGGCAGAGGGTCGGCGTAGAGCGACACCCTTGGCAGCAGCTCGGGAGTGGTGACCCGCAGGTAGTCGACCACCGACTCGTATGCCTTGGCGTCGTCAATGACCAGGCGGCGGAAATCCGGGGTGAACTGCTCGCGTATCACCCGAATGAGCAGTTCCGGCTCTTCGTAGAGCAGACGCGGGGCTCCGCCGCTGTCGGCCGCCTCACGTATCTGCGCCCAGGTCCCGACCAGTCGGGTGACGTCCTCCTCGATATCGCTGC
>DATADW010000433.1:0-2500 GCA_036258335.1 Acidimicrobiia bacterium | reverse complement strand
ATGGACTTCCTCCTAATCGAGGTGTCCGCCCAACGGGGGGATGGTCAGGAACGGTTGGGTCTCCTTTCGGTGGCGACGAGGTAGAGCACCTTCAACGCCGCCTGTTCGGTCGGGAAGTGGCCCCGGTGACGGATCGACTTGCGGAACCGGGCATTGAGGCTCTCGATGGCGTTGGTCGTGTAGACGATGGTGCGCAGCTCGACCGGGAACTGCAGGAACGGCACGAAGTCGTCCCAGGCCCCGTTCCCACACCGCGACCATCGCCGGGTAGCGCTCCCGCCACAGCTCGGCGAACTCGGCGAAGCGGGCGGTGGCGGCGTCGACAGTGGGGGCGGTGTAGATCTCGCGCAGCTCCCGGCATACCGGTCCCCAATGGTTCTTGGAGGTGTAGCGGATCGCTGAGCGGACGAGGTGGACGACACACAACTGGACGTCGGCCAGCGGCCAGGTGGCGCGGATCGATTCGGGCAGCCCTTTGAGCCCGTCGCAGCAGACGATGAACGTGTCCCGGATGCCACGGTTGCGGAGCTCGGTCAGCACGGTCATCCAGAACTTGGCGCCTTCGCCTCCGGTGGGGCCGACCCACATCCCCAGCACGTCGCGTTCGCCGTGCATATTGACGCCCATCGCCACCTAGATCGGCCGGTTGGCGACCTGACCATCGCGGATCTTGACCACGATCGCGTCGATCAAGATCACCGGGTACACGGAGTCCAGGGGCCGGTTCTGCCAGGCCACCAAGTCCTCGACGACGGCGTCGGTGATCCTGGAGATCGTGTCCCGGGAGATCTCGGTGTCGTAGATCTCGCCGAGATAGGCCTGGATGTCGCCGGTGGTCATCCCTTTCGCGTACAGCGACAACACGTTCCCGGTCAGCCCGTCCAGCCGGCGCTGCCCCTTACGCACCGTCACCGGATCGAAGCTGGCGTTGCGGTCCCGCGGGACGTTCAACTCGACCTGGCCCACCTCGGTGGTCACCGTCTTCGGATACGAACCGTTACGGCTGTTCCCCGAACCGCGCCCCTCCACGGCGTGACGCTCATAGCCGAGATGATCGGTCATCTCAACCTCCAGACCGGTCTGCAACACCTGCCGGATCAGTGCGGTCAACAAACCGTCGTCACCGGTCAGCTCCACCCCCTCAACCCGGGCCCGGGCGACCAGCTCGGCGGCCCACTCGCGCATCGCCGGCTCATCACCCACCAACGGGACGATAGGAGGCACCCGACGCCGAGTGGCCTCCCCGCTCGAGACCGCCGACGAATCAGTGCTCGTTGTCGTAGTCATCGGATCGTGATCCTCTCCGGCCCACGACACTCAGTCGCGGACCCTCAGATCACGCCCGGTTACACAACGTTCCTGACAATCCCGCACTCGGCGCCACAACGACCCCAGACCCCGGCGTTTGGCGCGGTACGCAGTCGGTGGCGCGCCGACCGGCCGTGGGCAGCACTGCCGCCGTGAGTGGACCGATTAGTCTGCGGACTCGGCGGCGCCGCTGTCGGCGCCGTCAGCCCAGGAGGCCGTCGTGCCGATGCAGCGTCTTGATGCCCGTCACGCCGACGCCGCGGCCGCCACATTGGGGGAAGCGTTCTTCGACGACCCGCTGCTGTTGATCGTCGCCCCAAACGAGGCGACGCGACGGCGGTGGGCGCCCTGGTTCATGAGCCTGCCGTTGCGGTACGGGCTGCGATGGGGTGAGGTCTGGGCCACCGAGGACGTGTCGGCCGTCGCCGTCTGGGTGCCGCCCGGCAGTGGTGAGATGGGCCTTGGCCGGATGCTCCGGCTCGGCCTGGCCAGGATGCCGTTCCGCCTCGGGATGGCGGGTAGCCGTCGGTTCATGCAAGCGCTCTCCGCAACGGAGCCCTTCCACAAGGCCGTCCACGGCCCTCACTGGTACCTCGTCGCGGTCGGCACGCGCTCCGAATGCCAGGGTCAGGGGCTGGGGTCGGCCCTCGTGGAGGTGGGCACATCCCGCGCCGACGCGGCCGGGGTGCCGTGCTATCTCGAGACCGGGACGCAGTCGAACATCGACTTCTACACGAAGCGAGGATTCGAGATCGTGGGCCAGACGAACTTCGACGGTCACACGCTCACGGGCATGGTCCGCCCGCCAAGTGGACGATCGGCTCCCTGAGACTCAGAGACCGCCGACACGCCAGACCTGCCTGATCGCTGGGCGTCCAGCTGCCGAACCGTCCAGGTGACCGAACGACGACGCCGGACGTTCGGTAGCGCCATCCAGCCGGCGTTCGAGGGCACTGAGCCCTGTGATATCAGGATGCAATTACCGGACACCCAGCTGGAGCGTTTCGATGCTCCAGTCGGGGACCCCTTCGGCGAGTGTTGAACATCGGACGCAGCGCGTCGCTGTCGGGTCCGCGGTCGAAACCTGCCGACGGCTTCTCGAACTACGGTCCGCACACGATGATCCACGATCGTGCGACGGCGCTCGTAGCGGCTGCCTTGACGCTTGCAGGCTGCGGCGGCGGAGACACCA
>DATADW010000432.1:0-3027 GCA_036258335.1 Acidimicrobiia bacterium | reverse complement strand
ACCAGGGCGACGCTGCCCAGCGGGACTTCGACCGCGCCCCGGCCCTGGAGCCGATCGAGCAGCCTATCGAGCGCCCCCCGGGCGAGCCGCGCCCCGGCGGGAAGCAAGACCCGGACCGGGGCGAAGGGCTGCCGCTCCATGTCGTCGGGCCGGCCACTGATCAGCACTCGGGAATCTCCCTCGAACCGGCGTCGCAGCCACACAGCGTCGGGGTGGCTGTCGGGCACGGTGAGCGATACCACCAGGTCGTGGAGCCGCGACCCCACCGCCGACTCGACCGATCCGGCCACATCCCCGGCCGCGGCCCCGGAGCCGTCGACCCTGACCACCACCATCGGTACCCGGTAGGAACGTCCAGCCACCCGAGGGCGAAAGCTGGGCTCGGCGATGAGGTGGGCGAGGAGCGATCGCTGCTCCTCGAGAGCTCGGGCCTCGCCGGGATCGGGCAGCGTACCGAGGCCTTGGTGCCATGCCGCCGCCGCCCGCTCGGGGACGAGCAGCGCCCCCCAGGTGAACGCCCGGTACCCGAGTTCGGTGTCCTCGGCGCCCCACCGGTCGAAGCCGGTATCGAACCCACCAAGCTCGAGGACGGTGTCCCGCCTCATCCCGAGGTTCCCGCCGGTCACCACTCGGAAGAGGTCGGTTTCGGGTCGTGTGAGCTCGTTGGTCCGCTCCATGTGGAACTCGATCCACTCGGGCCGCTGCTGGAGCCGCCCAGCGAACAATTGGTGAAGCGAACCGGACTCCGCCGCAATCCGAACATCGTCGGCGGTCAGCCCCGACACCTCGACATGCCGCCTGAACCCGAGGGTGAGGGCGTCTCCTACAAGGTGGTGCCAGCGGGCATGTGCCTCGGCCCACTGCGGTTCGGGAATCATGTCGCTGTCGAGGAAGATCAGGATGTCCCCCGAGGCGAGCTCGGCGCCGAGGTTCCGGGCCCGGGCGATGCCGAACCCGCTGCGTTCCTGACGAGCCATCTCGACGCGAACCCGGTGGGTAGCCGGCGGTCTCAGCGGTGGATCAGACCCGTCGTCGACCACCACCACCGAGAGCAGCTCGCTCGGGTAGGTCTGGCGGTCGAGAGCCGCCACGGTGATCGCCAGTTTCTCCGAGCCCTGATAGCAGGGGATGACCACGGTGACGGTTCGGTGCGGCGCCCACCCTCCGAGCGGGGGGGCGCCGAGGTCGATCCAACGATTCCCCCGTACCGCAGTGGGAGGTGGCGGCTCCATGCGGGCCGAGGTTAGGAGCCGGCCGGACCCGGACCCTCGTTGGCGGGGTCAAACGTGAGACGTTTTCCGTCTGCCGTCTGCCGTCTCCGGCTTCAGTTCCCGACGAACCGGTATACCGAGCTTCCCGAGAGGAGGTAGACCCGCCCCTGGGAATCTTGGCCGAAGGAGTAGATGGGGGAACTGCTCCCTATCTGGTCGGTCCACTCCCGATGACCCAGCGCCCGGCCATTCCAGTGACGGAATGACCACACACGGCCCCCGAGGTCGGCGTAGAGGTAGACCCCCTCGAGGTGGTCGATCCCTCCACGGACGACGTAACCGCCGATGACGGACACACCGACACCGTGGTCGTACTCGACCAGGGGAAGGACCCGGCCGGACGTGGCGCATCCCGAGGATGGCTCGTAACAGTGCGAGCCCTCCATGTCGTTCCACCCGAAGTTGAGGCCGGCTGCTCCCGAGGAGACGACGTCGACCTCTTCCCAGGCGCCCTGCCCGACGTCGCCGATGTAGAGCAGCCGCTCCTCGAAGTCGAACGACCAGCGCCACGGGTTGCGCAGACCGTAGGACCAGACCTCCTCAGCCCCACCCTGACCGTCGGCGAACGGGTTGTCGGCCGGGATCCCATAGCGGGTGCCACTGTCGATATCGATGCGGAGCATCGAGCCGAGCAAGGTGTTCGTGTTCTGGCCGTGCTCGAGCGGGTCGCCACCGGACCCGCCATCCCCCAACCCCCAGTAGAGATAGCCGTCGGGACCGAAGGCGAGCCCGCCACCGTTGTGGTTGGAGTAGGGCTGGTCGACCTCGAGAAGCAACCGCCCGCTGTCGGCGTCGGCCACGTCCGGGTCGGAGGAGACCTGGAACTCGTAGAGGACCGAGTTGCCCGAGTTGTCGGTGTAGTCGACGTAGAACAGCCCGTTGTCGGCGTAGTCGGGGTGGAAGGCGAGACCGAGCAGCCCCTGTTCGCCTCCGCTCAGCACCGGGCCGGACAGGTCGAGGAAGGGATCGGCCAGCACCTGGTTGCCGTCGATGATCCTGATGGCGCCACCCTGCTCCATGACGAACAGCCGGTCGTCACCCGATGGCGCCGTCAGCAGCAGAGGGCTGGCGAAGCTGCCGGGCAGCTTCTGCAAGGACAGGTGGAACTTGGGCGGGTTGATCTCGGGCCACTCCCTGGCCCGGGCGACGAAAGACGCCATCTGGTCACGCCGCACCGGGTCCCTGGGGCAGAACAGATCGCCACTCTGGTCGCACCCTTCGGTGACGCCAGCCCGCGCCAAGGCGTTGATGTTGCCCTCGTGCACGCCCGACACGTCATCGAAGAGGTCGCCCGCCACGGGGTCAAGGTCGAGCGCCCGGGCGAGGAAGCTCGCCATCTGCTCTCGGGTCACCTCAAGCCTCGGGCCGAACGTGCCATCGTCGAAACCCTCGGTGATTCCGGCCGCTGCCAGCCGGTTGATGTTGTCTTCATGGACGCTGCCCTCGTCGTCGGGGAAGAAGTCTCTCGATACCTCGGGCAGGTCGAAGGCGCGGGCCAAGAAGGAAGCCATCTGGTCGCGGGTGACCGAGTCGGCGACGCAGTAGATGATCCCGTCGGGATCGCATCCCAGGGTCACGCCTCGCGAGGCGATCGCCTCGATGGCGCCCTCGTGGACGTCGCCGTCGTCGTCGTAGAAGGTGCCTCCGGGTGGGACCTCCTGGGCGGTGGCGGGTCCAGCCATTGCCCCCACCAAAGCCACCACCGACAGGCTGAGCACGAGACGTCGCATGCGACTCCTACCTTTTCTCGTCACCT
>DATADW010000431.1:0-4710 GCA_036258335.1 Acidimicrobiia bacterium | reverse complement strand
TCAGAAGGAAAGTGAGCCCTCCCAGTGAAGCACCACAGGATTCTGACCGTGGCTGGGCGTTCCCTGAAGTGTTCCACCGCCGCTCGCTCCGGCGAACGCACCCGTGCCGCCGGTGACCTCCCAGGCGCCAGTGATCTCTGTGTCGCAGACCAAGGCCTCACCATTGATCGTGAGGGTGCCTCCCTCCGCCGACATCGTGATCACACCACTCGCCGGATCACATCCGGGGACGAGGGTCTGCATGATCGAGGTCGTCGACGTGACATCGCCGAGAAGTCTCGAGTATCCGCTTCCTTCGCTGTCGATGAACACTTGGTCACCGACCTGTACAACGGAGACGAACCGATCCACGGTCGTGAGTTTGAAGTCCTGTTCGTCGGCGTGGGCCACGGAGGTGGGCACCACGACCACAACAGCCGCCAGTAGCCCGATGAGCGATGCACCCAGGGTCTTCTTCATAGCGCCGCTCCTTTCTTCGCTGTCCGGCAACGGTGGCCCAACGGTCATCCGGCCTCGTGTCGTTCCGTCGTGGTTGGCTGTGACAGCCGGTGCCCTCTCTTCCTTCAGCAGGTTCACGATCATCTGTCGCATCTCCACCTCCCTGCGTCGAAGGGTGACCCGGGGCGGGAACGGGTGACCCCCCATCGCGGTAACGGCGCGGTAACGGGCGGGTTGACAGCGCGGAGGGCGGGCCGCATTCTCCGCCCGTGAGCGTGGCGGTCTTCGGCCCCACATCGGTGGGTGGCGCGGGTTCGTTGTCAGGCCGGGACCGCCGGGTGCTGGCCGCCTTGGTGGCGGAGTCGCCGCGGGCGTGTTCGGCTGACCGGTTGGCGAGCGCCCTCTACGGGGGGAACCCGCCGCCGACGTGGCGGAAGGTGGTGCAGGGGTGCGTGGGGAGGCTTCGCCGCGTGCTCGGGGCGCATGCCATCGCGACCCTGCCGGATGGCTACCGCTTGGAGCTGGGCGACGACGAAATCGACGTGCGTCGATTCGAGCGGCTGCTCAACAAGGCGGAGGAGCTCTCCGCGGTTGGGGAGCCGGAGCGGGCGGCGTTGACGTTGAGCGAGGCGATGCGGCTGGTGACCGGGGAGCCCTTCGCCGATCTGGACGGCTGGGCGGCGGCGGGGGCCCGCTACGCAGAACTGGTCCGGTCGGCGGAGGAGCGGCTGGTTTCCGCGCTGCTGGCGTCGGCACAGTACGCCGCGGCGTTGGCCAAGGCGGCGGAGGCAGTGGAGTCGGAGCCGTTGCGGGAGCAGCGCTGGGCGGCGTTGGCGCTGGCGCAGTATCGCACCGGCCGGCAGGGGGAGGCGCTGCGCACGATCAACCGAGCTCGGCGGGTACTGGCCGACGAGCTGGGCCTGAACCTGGGTGCGGAGTTGGTCGACTTGGAGGCGGCGATCCTGGACCAGGACCCGTCGCTTGCCGGAGCCGTCCCCGCCCACAGCTATGGGATGGGGACCTGTCCCTATCGGGGCCTGGCCGCGTACGGCGTGGACGACGCCGAGTGGTTCTTCGGGCGGGACACCGACATCGACCGGTGTCTCGGGATCGTCGCCGCCACCGGGTTCCTGGCGATCGTGGGGGCATCGGGGTCGGGCAAGAGCTCGCTCGCCCGGGCCGGTGTGGCGCCGCGGTTGGCGCGACCGGGACGCGCGCCTGCAGTGGTCACGCCCGGCGCCGAACCCGATCGAGCCCTGGCCGGCGTCGCGCGGGGTTCGCTGCTGGTCGTCGACCAACTCGAAGAGCTGTTCGTCCTCTGCGACGACCCCGCGGCCCGCACCCGCTTCGCCGCCGCGGTGGTCCGATGGTCGGCGACCGCCCCTGTCATCGTTACGCTCCGCGCCGATCACCTCGCCGACGTCGCCGAGCACACCGATCTCACCACGCGAATCCAGGGCGGCATCTACCTCCTGGGGGCGATGGGGGAGCCCCAGCTGCGGGCGGCGATCGAGGCCCCGGCCGCCAAGGCCGGGCTCCGCCTCGAACCCGGCCTGGTCGACCTGCTGGTGAGGGACGTCGCCGGCGAGCCCGGCGCCCTACCGTTGCTCTCTCACGCTCTCGCCGAAACCTGGCAGCATCGAGAAGGCCCGGTGCTCACCACCACCGGCTACCGGGCGGTCGGCGGCGTGCAAGGTGCGGTCGCTCGCGCCGCCGACCAGGTCATCGACTCGCTACCACCGCAAGGCAGAAAGGCCGCCCGCGACCTGTTCCTGCGCCTGGTCGTTTCCACCGACACCGACCCCATCCGCAAGAGAATCCCCCGCTCCGCACTGGCAGCCGACCCAGTCACCGAAGCCGTCCTCGACGCCCTGGTCCAATCCCGCCTCGTCATCTCCGACCAGTACACCTTCGAGGTCGCCCACGAGGCCATCGCCCGCGCCTGGCCCCGGTTGCGCGCCTGGCTCGACGAAGACCGCGATGGCATTCGCCTCCACCAGCACCTCACCCAGGCAGCCGCCGAATGGGGACATCGCGGGCGAGACACCGACGACCTGTACCGGGGGCCCCGCCTTGTCGCCGCCCTCGACTGGGTCGACCGCACCCAACCCGACCTCAACCGAACCGAACGAGACTTCCTCTCCCAGTCCACCGCCGGCCGAGACCGCGAAGCGCTCCGGGCCGCCGAAACCGTCCACCGCCAGCGACGAGCCAACCGACGCCTGCGAGCCACTCTGGCCGCGGCCGGCGTCCTCCTCGTCGCCACCGTGACCGGAGCGGCGGTCGCCACCCGCCAAGCCGACCGAGCCGACCGCCAAGCAGGCCTCGCCGACCAGCGCAACATCGAAGCCGACGCCAGCCGCCTCGCCGCCCAGTCCACCCAACTCCAGGACGGACAACTCCCCCTCGCCCAACTCCTCGCCGTCGAAGCTCATCGCCTCAACCCGAACCCGAATACCCACAGCGCGCTCCTCCACGCCGTCCACGGCATCCCCGCCCTCCGCGGCTACATCATCGGGCCGCGACCCCATTTCGGGCTGGCCCTCGACGCCGATGGGACCACCGCCTACACCTCCAGCGGGAGCGGTACGTCGATCGGAGACGCCAACGGCGTGGCAGTGTTCGATCTCGTTGACCGGACCTCGGAGCGCACCGTGGACCTCGAGGTGCTCGGCTCCCTCCAGGACCTCGTCATCACCCCGGACGGCTCGACGATGGTGGCCTGCGACGAGGAACGGTTGGTCTTCTTCGATCCCGACAGTTTCCGGCCGATCGGGCAGCCGATCGCCATCGAGACGGAATGCAAGCTGGCGGCCAGCGCCGACTCGAGCGCGGTGGCGGTGAGCACCATCGAGTTCCTGCGGGTCTTCCGCGTTAGCGACCACTCCCGGCTGGGCCCTGCGATCGCCAACGTCGGCAACGATTCCACGCCACCGGCGTTGTCGCCAGACGGCCGCCTGGTCGCCTACCCACTGAGCCACTCCGCACTGGAATCGAACGTGGCCCAACAGTGGGTCGTCGAGACCGGACAACCCCTGGGTCCACCCATCGAGCCGCCTCAGCCGGTATCGACCGACCGCTTCCTGAACAGCGCAACTGTGGAATCGGTCGCCTACAGCCCGGACGGGCAGCTCTTCCTGGTCGGTGACAGCAGCGGGCAGGTGCGGGTCTTCTCGGCCCGAGACCAACAACCGGTGGGCCTGCCCGTCGACATCGGCGATGAACGGGTGGCGGCGATCGCCTTCAGCCCCGACGGCGACCGGATCGCCCTGGGCAGCGGGGTCGGCGAGATGCAGCTGTTTGATGCCTCCACCCGGCTACCACTCACGCCCTCGATGGCCGGCCAGGGCAAGTACATCTTTGGTCTCGCGTTCACCGCCGACGGGAACACGGTGGTCGCCTCGAGCGGCGAGGGCACCATCGCCCTCTACGACGCCGCCGCCCGCCCGGTCGCCGGCCACATCCTCGGCGAGGGTGCCGGAACGCCAGACCAGCAAGTCATCCAGGTCGCGATGAGATCGGACGGTCACCTGGCCGCCACGTCGCACGTCGACGGAAGCGTCAAGGTGTGGAACCTCGACACCGGGCAGAAGGTGTCCCCCGATTTGCGGGTTCCCGCCGAGGCGGTGGCGGTGGGGATCGCCTTCAGCCCCGACGGCAGCCGGCTCGCCGCCGGCGACCTGGCGGGAAACGTCATCGTCTGGAACACCGAAACCTGGACCCAGGCAGGTCCGCCGATCACGGTCCCCGGCGAAGGACTTCTCGTGCGTATCGCCTTCAGCCCCGACGGCACCGTCCTCGCCGCCGGCCGTCAGTTTCCCCCGACCATCGGCTTCTACGACGTCGCCACCCACCGCCAGATCGGCGACCTCCTTCGGCCACCCTTGGTCGACCCGACCCCCGACGATGTCTACCCGCTCCACGGCCTGTCGTTCAGCCCCGACGGCTCGTTGCTGGCGACAACCGCGGAAACCGACGGAGGCGTGCAGGTTTGGGACGCCGCGACGAGGCGACTCGCTCTCACCATCACCGGTCTGCAACGCGACGCCATCGACGCCGCGTTCGACCCGGCCGGAACCCAGCTCGCCGTGGCACAAACCGGGGGCGTCGTCGAGGTCTTCGACCTCGCCACGGGGGACCGGGACGGTGAGCCGCTCCAGGGTCTCCAAAGCAACGCCATCGACCTCCAGTACAGCCGGGACGGCACCATGCTGGCCGCCACCTCTCTTGCCGGGACCGTACGCCTGTGGGACACCGCCACCGGCCTGCCTC
>DATADW010000430.1:0-4056 GCA_036258335.1 Acidimicrobiia bacterium | reverse complement strand
ATCGGCCCCGGCGTCTTCGACGTCCACAGCCCGCACAGCCCCGGCGAGGCGCTGATGGAGGAGCGGCTCCGGCACTTTCTCGGGTTCATGGATCCGGTGGATATCTGGGTCAACCCCGACTGCGGCCTCAAGACGAGAACGTGGGATGAGGTGAAGCGCCAGGTGGGAGAGATGGTGGGAGCCGCCAGAGCGCTGCGGGACGGCTGATGCTCTCTACTGCCGATGGGTTCCTCGAGGTGGCGGAGGTGAACCCTCCACTGCTCCCCGACATGACCCATCGCCACCTGGAGGGGAAATGGCAACGGATCCTGGTGACCGACAACCCCTTCGGGCAGGTTCGGGTCTCGCCATTCGCTTATGCCGCCCGGATCACCCACGACGCCCCCAGCGTCCGCCCCACCGTGGTCGTCTCCACCAGGGACCGGAACATCCTCGCCATCGAGAGCGAGGTGCGCGGCGCCTTGGGCAACGGGGTCGACTCCTTCCTCATCGTGGTTGGCGACACGCTTCCCGAGGTCGACCACTGGGCCAACCACTACGAGATCGTCGAGCATCTGCTTGCCCTCCAGGAGCGCATGCCGGCCTTCGAGGTGGGGATGACCACGAGGTTCCGCTCGTGGCAGTTCCGCCGCCGAGTGGAGCTGGGCGCCCAGTTCTTCGTGGCCGGACCACTGCTTGACCCGGACACCGCCGAGTCGAGCATGCGTCGTCTCGGGCTGGAAGAGGGTGATCCGCCGGTCTTCGTCGGGGTGGTCCCTCCATTCTCCACCACCTGGATCAGCCGATTGGAATCTCACGGCGCCGTCCCCGCCACGCTTGCGCTCAAGGAGAAGATCGCCTCGCTGCCCAACGGCGAGCGCCGCCGTGAGGCGTGGCGACTCGCCGCCGAGACCACCGAGCGCTGCCGTCAAGCAGGAGCGGCAGGGGTGGTCCTGATGACCCTCAAGTTCTCCACTTTGGTCGGCGAGGCCGCCACCGCCTGGGGCGACGCGTAGCCCGGGCACCCGTGGCGCTGACACCGCCCGCTTACCGGCAGGCTGTCGCCCTTCTGGTGGAGCGCGACGCCGACCTGGGCCGGGCGGTGTCGGAAGCGCCAGACCCGCCCTTCTGGCAACGAGATCCCGGGTTCCCCACTCTGGTCCTTCTGATTCTCGAGCAGCAGGTTTCCATTGCCTCGGCGTTGGCGGCATACCAACGACTGGTGGCCATGGTGGGCGACCTCACACCGGGATCACTGCTCGATCTCGACGACCAGAAGATGAGATCGATCGGGTTCAGCAGACAGAAGACCCGCTATGCGCGATCGCTGGCGTCGGCGATCGTCGAAGGGCGATTGGACCTGACTGCCTTGACCAGACTCTCGGACGCGGACGCCCGCGCCGTGCTAATCGCATCCCCTGGGATCGGCCCATGGACCGCCGACACCTACCTGCTCTCGGCGCTACGTCGCCCCGACGTGTGGCCGGCAGGCGATCGGGCGCTCCAAGTCGCCGCCGCCGAGGTGAAGCGCCTCTCCGACATTCCCGGCCCCGTCGAGCTATCGACCATCGCCGAGCCGTGGCGTCCCTACCGGGCGGTCGCCGCCCGCATCCTCTGGCACCACTACCTCACCATCCGGAGGAAGATGGGACCGGTTGCCTGAGCGTCCCTACCTGTCGAAGCGGACGGCTGCGTCCGCAAACGCCCATACCTTGCCCGCATAGGAGGATGCCGTGTCTTTGACTTGGTTCTCGCTCGACGTCGACTCGGCTGACCCACCCAAACTCGCCCGATGTTGGGCCGACGTGCTCGGCTACGACTTGGTTTGGGAAGAGGATGCATACGTGGCCATCGCCACTGCCGTCCGCACCTTCCGCGGGATGATCTTCAACCGGGTACATGGGGCCAAGACCACAAGAACCGACTCCACGTCGACCTCAACCCAGACGATCAAGAATCCGAGATAGCCGGCTCGAGGGGGTGCGGGGCTGCTGCCACATGACGGCGACGAAACACGGAGATAACCGAGAAGCCGATTGACATCAAACTGCGGATCCGGCGCGTCGACTAACGTTCAACAACACCCGGATGGGCTGTGCCGCTCATTCGTGGCAAGCCCAAACTCCGGAAAAGTCCTGCACGCGGGGGGAGGACCCGGATTTCGTCATTGACGAGAGGATGCAGCGACGGTGAAACCTCCAATCAGAACTCTCCTTGTCGGAGCCTGCGCACTTACCATTATCGGCAGCGGCCTTTTCGCAGCGGCTCCCGCGACCGCAACGCTAAGCCTGAGGACTCCAGCAGCCGGCTCACAACAGGGGTCTATGCCTTTGAGCTGCGGGGACGTCGTCACGGTCGATACGGTCCTGCACGCGGATCTGATCGACTGCCCCGACAACGGCTTGGTGATCGGTGCCGACGGCGTGAGGATCGATCTCAACGGACATCGGATCTCCGGTGATAGCGCGTTGAACGAGCAGTGCGTACCTGACGACGTATGCGACGTTGGCATCGTCAACAGCGCGGGCTACGACGGCACAGTTGTCGAGAATGGGTTGCTTCGCGATTTCGCGCTGGGCGTTCTGGTGATCGGGGCGAGTGACAATCGGCTCAGTCACGTCCGGGTGTCGCGTAGTCTGTTCTCCGGTGTGGTCGTGGTTGAGGCCAGTCGCACCCGGATCCAGCACAGCACGGTGACCGCCAACGGGCTCACAACCGACCAGGCGGGCATCGCCGTGTTTGCCTCGCGGGGGACCAGGATCGACTACGACGTCGTGTCCGGCAACGGCGACATCGGCCTGTTCGCCGTCGAGGGGACGGACTCGAGCAGGATCGCCCACAGCGTGTTCTCCGACAACTTCGAGGCCGGCGTCATCCTGGAAGGGTCCGGCAACCGGGTCGTGAAGAATCGCTTCCGTCGCAACGGTGATGGCCTGGTCGTGACCGGAGACGGGAACGTCATCAGGGCCAACCACGTGACTGACACGCTCGGCTGTGGCGGCGAGTGCGGGAACGCCATTTCGTTCGAGGGTGGCTCGAACAATCTCGTCGAGGGCAACCTGATCGAGCGAACGTTCTGGGGGATCCGGCTGGACGCCTTCACCGGCCTGGCGCTGGACACGGTGGTGCGGAGCAATCACGTCCGCGACGCGAGCATGGACGGCATCGTCGTGGACCTGAACCAGGCGGGTCCCGTCACCGGTACTCTCCTCGACCGAAACCGAGTGACCAGATCGGGCGATGACGGCATCGACGTGAACGCCGAGGACACGACGCTGATGCGCAACGTCGCCAACCACAACCGTGATCTCGGCATCGAGGCGGTCCCCGGTGTCACCGACGGCGGTAACAACCGAGCCGCCGGCAACGGCAACCCGCTCCAATGCACAGGCGTCAGCTGCTGAACTGCGCCGGAGCCTCGCCGGGCCATAAACACAGGCTCATCCGTGACTAGGACTATTGCAACGTCCTCTGAGGGCAACGAGTTCTGCGTTCTGCAGCCGTGGAGGTATCCGCCCGAGGACTGAGGTCCGGGCGCCAACGGTGCGGTCAAGCCGCAGCGAACAGGACTAGCCGGTCGCGGATGGACGCCGCCAACAACTTGGTGCTGATGGTGGTCCCCTCCACCAGTCCGGCACCCTCGATGCGGGCGTGTACCGCGGGTGCCGCCAGTTGCACCCTGCCCACGGCGGTTGCGGCGTCGTAGTCGACCACCACCCCATCGAACACCTCCCCGACCCGGTCCTTGAGCACCGCCGCCTCAACCAGGTCGAGGCACTCGATTTCGTAACGGCTGGCCCTCCCCGTTCCGCGGGCCATGATGTCGGGGACGCCCGTCATCCCGTGCAGCACCCACTCCGCCGGCTCGGTCCCCGCTTGGATGGCCAGACAGGTCTCGGCGGCGTACCGGTCAACCAGCCGGCGCAACGGGGCGGTGACGTGGGCGTAGACCGATGCCACGGCAGCATGGGGTCTCGGTGGCTGCTTCGGGCCGATGACCTGGTAGCCGGCCCCGCGAAACAGGCCGGCAGCCTCGGCAAGAGCCGCCGCTTCGGCGGGCAAGGAGGCGTCGAGCGA
>DATADW010000429.1:0-2682 GCA_036258335.1 Acidimicrobiia bacterium | reverse complement strand
ATGAGCCAGGGAGGGCTCGGGGTGGAGGACGTGATCGACGACTACGTCCACTGCACCATGTGTGGCGCCTGCGAGCTTCGTTGTCCCAACACGCTGTTCACCGGCGACTTCTACCGGCACCGCACCCAGACGGTGCGGGTGGTCAAGGCGATGCGGGCGCTGGCGGTGGAGTCGGGGATTCACCAGCCCAACTGGCAGCGATGGAACTCGGCCACCGACGAGCGGGGCAACGAGCCGGTGGTCGATGGGGTCAGCCAGGACCGCGTGGCCGATTGGGCCGATGGATTGGGGCTTCCAACGGGCGGCGAGACCATCCTGTTCTGCGATTGCGAGGCCGCCTTCTACCGCACCTCGGTCGCCCGGGCCACCGCCATGATCCTCCAAGCGGGTGGCGTCGAGTTCGGGCTAATGGCCGAGCAGTGGTGCTGCGGCGGGCCCGCTGCAGAGATGGGCTACGCCGACCAGGCCCGCCGCTTCGCCGAGCACAACGTTGCCGACTGGCGGGCGGTGGGGGCGCGGCGCATCATCGCCGTCGACCCTCACGACTACATCGCCTTCACCGAGGACTACCCCGACTACTTCGGTGACGAATACGACTTCGAGATCGTCTACGTCACCGAGTTGGTGGCCGGACTGATAAACGACAGAAAGTTGTATCTCTCCAACCCGATCAACCGCACCGTCACCTACCACGACCCATGCCGGCTCAACAAGCGGAAGGGAATCTGGGAGTCGCCCCGCACCATCCTGGGCGCCATCCCCGGCATCACCTTCCGCGACGTCGATCGGGTCACGCAGTGGTCGTACTGCTCGGGCGCCGGTGGCGGCTTCGCCATCGAGCGACCCGAGATCGCCGAGGAGATCAGCCGGCGCCGGATGGAGCTGGCCGCCGAGCTCGACGTGGACACGCTCGTCAGCGCCTGCGTCTGGTCGGAACGCCCCCTCGCCGAGCGGGGGAGGGAACGGGACCCGGTGATCGAGGTGCGCGACCTGATGGAACTGGTCGCCGAGTCCGCCGGCCTCGACTTCGGGGGGGTGAGCCGATGACGGTGGCGCTCGACGACCGGGTGATCGATGAGTTGCGGGGCATCGTGGGTGACGACCACCTGCTCACCGGTCGCTCGGCCCGCTACAACCGAGCTCGGGTCCCCTCACCCTTCCCGGTGCACCGCTGGAGCGAGCACCTTCCCGACGTGGTGGTGCTCCCTACCTCGGCGAGCCAGATCTCCGAGGTGGTGAAGCTCGCCAACCGTCACCACATCCCGGTGGTTCCCAGGGCGGGGGGCACCGGGCTCGCCGACGGGGCGGTGCCGCTACAGGGCGGAATCCTGGTCGATGTCAAGCTGATGAACCGCATCCTCGACATCGACATGGAGGACCGCACCGTCACCGTTCAGCCCGGGATCAACATGCTCAAGCTCAACGAGCGGCTCCGTCCCTACGGGGTGTTCTATCCCGACGACCCGGCCTCTTACCCCTGCTCGATCGTGGGCGGCCGGATCGGAACAAGCGGGTGGTCGCTGATCGGCGGCCGCTACGGGCACACCCGCGATCTGGTGATCAGTTTTCAGATCTGCCTCCCCACCGGTGAGTTGATCGAGGTAGGCGACGGGGGAGGGCGCAAGCTCCGCAAGTCTTCGACCGGGTTCCAGCTCAAGCACCTCTTCATGGGGCATCAGGGGAGCCTGGGGATCGTCACTGAAGCGACATTGGAGTTGGTGCCGCGTCCCGAAGCAGAGTTCTCCGCCTTCTTCGGCTATCCCGACTTTGACACCGCCTGGCGCTCCGCGGGGGCAATGGCACGCTCGGGGCTGGCCACCCTGGCTGGGGTGGTGCTATTCGACGAGCGCAAGGTGCAGTACCTGCGACGCGACGACGAGGCCTACATCCCCCAACCCGAGGAACTGCGGTGCGTGGTTGCCACCGCCATGTACGGGACGGCTGATGAGGTGCGGCCGGCGGCGAAGCGATTGATGAGCATCGGGCTCGACACCGGGGGCAACTACCTAGGAGACGAGGTTTCCCAGGGGGACTGGGCCTCGCGCCACGACCGGTACGCCACCCCGCTCCATGGGAGGCTGCGAAACGGGCAGGTGGTCCCGATGAGCTGGCACTGCGAGGACTCTGCGCTCAACTACAGCGTGCTCCCCCAGGTGCGCGAAGAGTGGCACGCCATCGCCGATCGCGCCATCGAGCGCTACGGGATTTTCGACGACTGGGGGATGTTCTTCTACACCAATGCCGCCCACAAGCCCTGGGGCGACTACCTGGTGGAGATCGACATCGGGATCTGGGAGCAGAAGCTCGACGACGAGATGTGGGCGGCCTGGGTGCAGTGCAAGCGCGAGATCACCGAGGTGGCGCTCAAGTACGGCGGGTCGATCACCGCCTGCCACGGCTCGACCCGGGAGGGAGACGCCGAGTACGTCCCCCAGGAGATGGGAGGGGGTTTCGAAGTGATGAAGAAGATCAAGCGTGCCATCGACCCCAACAACATCATGAACCCGGGGAAGAACATGCTCGACAGCGCCTACGAGGACTGAGATGTTCGGTTTCACACTAGGAGCGCAGCGGCCACCCGACCCCCGGCCGGTCACCGACGGGGTGGTGATGCGCTTCGACCACGTCTACGAGGTCGACCCGGAGCGGATGGAGATCTTCCCCCAGCAGGAGATGCCGGCC
>DATADW010000428.1:0-4115 GCA_036258335.1 Acidimicrobiia bacterium | reverse complement strand
TCGACCTACTGCTGGGCATCGAGAAGGAGGACGAGGGTCGGTCGAGTGGTTCGAGCTGTCCGACCTCGCGAGAAGGAGGTCGGAGGACTGAGGGAGTCGAATCGGAGCTGGCGACGCCCCTCTGCGCATAGGACGCGACCGCGGTCGCCGCCGCCCTCGAACCGGGCGGTTCGGCAACTGTCCTAGTGTGGGAGAACAGCTGGCGGCGCCGTTCGCCTCAGCGGCTCGCAGGTCGGGAGGACAACTCGCGGATCCCGGTCCAAGCTTTGCTCGCCGCGATCGAATCGGACGAAGAAGGAAACGAGGCCGAAGACGAAGCGGCCGCCGGTAGAGGAGGTGATTGAGATGGGGATTGCCAGAAGACGGGTGCGCAGCGCCGCAGTCATCGGACCGGCGCCGGTAGCCCGCACCGCCACCACCGTCGCCACCGCCGCGTCGAAACACGTCAGGTCAACCGCCGCAAGACCGGCGACCCGGATCGCAGAGACCTGAGACATTGATTTTCGATCGGCGGCGCCAACCCATCAATTCGAGTTCGGCGTCACCACCTGAGGCTGGATCCAACTGATCGGGCCATCTACTGAGGCCGCTACCTGGCGGGCCGCGAGAACCAAGAACCAAAGGAGCTACCCAATGGCCGAGACCGACAGCATGCGGCGCGAGGTCCTTCCAATCCCCGACGTGGTCAGACCGCACCTGACAACCTACGACGCCAAGAACCCGGACACGTCGTTCCCGCCAATCGAGCCTCTGCGGCCACCCGAGGGCGCTCCCAACGTGCTCATCCTTCTGATCGACGATGCCGGGTTCGGCGCATCAAGCGCTTTCGGCGGCGCTGTGGCCACGCCAGTGGCCGAGCGGCTGGCCGCCAACGGATTGAGATACAACCGCTTCCACACCACGGCGCTGTGCTCGCCGACCCGGGCGGCGCTGTTGAGCGGACGGAACCATCACGCAGTGGGTATGGGGGGGGTGACCGAGATCGCAACCTCCGCCCCCGGCTATAGCTCGGTTCGCCCCAACACCACCGCGCCGCTCGCCGAAACGCTCAAACTGAACGGCTACTCGACGGCACAGTTCGGGAAATGCCATGAGGTCCCGGTCTGGGAGACCAGCCCGATGGGGCCTTTCCATGCCTGGCCGACCGGGTCGGGGTTCGAGCACTTTTACGGGTTCATCGGCGGGGAGACCAACCAGTGGGCGCCGGCCATCTACCAGGACACTGTCCCCGTCGAGCCGGACCGCACCCCCGAGGAGGGCTACCACTTCACTGATGACATGACCGACCATGCCATCGCCTGGGTCCGCCAGCAAAAGGCGCTGATGCCGGACAAGCCTTTCTTCGTCTACTTCGCCCCTGGTGCGACCCACGCCCCACACCACGTCCCCAAGGAATGGGCCGACAAATACGACGGCAAGTTCGACCAGGGCTGGGATCAGCTGCGCGAGGAGATCTTCGCCCGCCAGAAGGAACTGGGGGTGATCCCCCACGACGCAGAGCTGACGGCCAGGCCGGCGGAGATCCCGGCATGGGACGACATGCCCGACGACCTGAAACCCGTGCTGTCACGGCAGATGGAGGTGTACGCCGGTTTTCTCGAGCACACGGATCACCACATCGGACGTCTGCTCGATGCCCTTGCCGACCTCGAGATCCTCGACGACACCCTGATCTATCTGATGGTCGGGGACAATGGGGCCTCGGCCGAGGGGACTCTGAACGGCTGCTTCAACGAGCTGGTGGTACTCAACGGCGCCGGTGCCCTGGAGACGGTCGAGTTCATGACGGCCCGAATCGACGACTTCGGCTCGCCAAGGGCGTACAACCACTTCGCGGTGGGTTGGGCCCACGCCATGGACACGCCCTACCAGTGGACCAAGCAGGTCGCCTCGCATTGGGGCGGCACCAGAAATGGGACCATCGTGCACTGGCCCAACGGCGTGAACGCCAAGGGCGAGGTCCGCACTCAGTTCCACCACGTGATCGACCTTGCCCCGACCATCCTCGAGGCGGCCGGGATCCCGGCGCCAACGTTCGTCAACGGGGTCCTCCAGGAACCTCTCCACGGAGTCTCCATGGTGTACTCGTTCGACGACGGCGCCGCCGCCGAACGGCACGAGACGCAGTACTTCGAGATGTTCTGCAACCGCGGGATCTACCACAAGGGATGGACCGCGGTGACCCGTCACAGCACCCCATGGCTCATGGCCGAGACCGCACCGCTCGAAGCGGATGTGTGGGAGCTTTACGGGCCGGACGACTGGACCCAGGCACACGACCTCGCTGCCGAGCAGCCGGAGAAGCTGGCAGAACTGCAGGGCCTGTTCATGCTCGAGGGCGCAAAGTACAACGTCTTCCCGCTCGACGACAGGCGCGCCGAGCGGTTCAACCCCGACCTTGCCGGCCGTCCCCAGCTGATCAGGGGCAATCGTCAGGTTCTCTTCGGTGGGATGGGGAGGTTGTCGGAGAATTCGATCGTCGTGATCAAGAACAAGTCTCACTCAGTAACCAGCGAGATCGCGGTCCCCGACGATGGCGCTCGGGGAGTGATTGTTGCCCAGGGTGGCGCCTTTGGCGGGTGGTCGCTCTATGTCAAGGACGGCGCGCCCGCCTACTGCTACAACCTGTTCGGGCTTCAGAAGTTCAAGGTGTACGGCCAAGAGGCGATTCCCCCCGGCGAGCACCAGGTGCGGATGGAGTTCGCCTACGACGGCGGCGGCCTAGGCAAGGGCGGCACCGCCACGCTGTACATCGACGGGAAGAACGTGGGCGAAGGGCGCGTCGAGGCGACGGTTGCCATGGTGTTCTCCGGGGACGAGACCACCGATGTCGGCTCCGACACCGCCACCCCCGTCAGCGACGACTACGGGCCGGTGGAGAGCAGGTTCAACGGGAAGGTCAAATGGGTGGAGCTCGACATCGGCACGGATGCCGAAGATATAGACCACCTCATCACACCGGAGGAGCGGCTGCGCATCGCCATGGCACGTCAGTAGGGACTCATCGGCCTGATCTCATGTGCGGATTTCTTATCGATTGACGAGGAGCTGCTCCCCTGACCCCATGGGTCTTCCTCGACTGCGAGCCGCAATCCTCACGCTTCGTCAGAATCGATGTCATCTCGCATCGCAAAGTCGCCGCCGTGGTCGAGGTCCGCGTTCCGTCCGACGTGGACGATGAGCTGCGCGATTGGCTGCGCCGGGCGTACGAACTCCGTGCGGAAACGTCGGCGCCGCACTGCTGACTGACTCTGGCCGGGATGCCGCGCTAGGCTGTCAAGGTTCCTTGACGAGGAGGGTCGGGGTGGCTGTTCGGCGGAAGGGGGTCAGGTTGGTTGGCCGGGGTAGCCGCGTCAGGCTCTCGCTCGTCGGACCCTGGGAGCAAGACCCGCTCGAAGACGTTCGTGATGCCTGCCGGGTCGACTTCGCTGTCGAAAAGCTTCTTTATCAGTCGGTTCAGTCGGCGCGGGAGGCCGGGCACAGCTGGGCCGAGATCGGCAAGGTGATGGGTGTAAGTCGGCAAGCCGCCTGGCAGCGGTTCTCCCGCGGGCTGATGGGTCGAGGCTGGTAGCAACTCCGGTCCGGGCAGCCTCCCGACGAGGGTAAGGTGCTGTGCAGCAACGGTAGGGGCGTGACTCGCGTAGTAGACGTCACCGGAGCCAGACCGTCGACCGACAACCCAGGCACCTGCGAGTCGATCGAGCCGACTCGGGAGCCGATCGCCTCCGCCCACCGGCCCAGCTCCATGGCAGCGATGGGGTTGTCATCCACCTCAAGCCAACGAACCTTCGAGCAGGGTCGAACCGCCCAGGCTCGGGCCCCCTCATCCAGCCTGTCCGGGAGCCGCCGGGCCTGCTCCCGCCTCGGGCAGTCATCAACAGCGAAACGACGATTGGAGAAACAGCTGCCGGCACCTCTGGAATCGATCCGGCCGGCGAGGCACGGATCGGGCCTGACGTCGTGGCCGGCCAGCGTGTCCTGGCCACGCTGGATACGCACTGCACATCAAGCGCGTCAGCCTGGGGTCAGGTGGTTCAGCTAATTGTCAGTTCTGTACACGCCGACCTACGTCATGTAGGCGGCAGTTTCAGGCCTGTCCCCCAGGGGCGGACCTG
>DATADW010000427.1:0-10144 GCA_036258335.1 Acidimicrobiia bacterium | reverse complement strand
ACGCCCTGATGTCTTCGATTTCCGACTTCAAGTCCTCGTAACGGCCTATATGGTCAACCGCGATCTCCTCCGCGATGCTGTAGATATCGAAATTCGATAACGAGTCAGCGCTGATGGTGTGAAGAAAACTCAGAAGGGACGGACGAGGCTCCTAGCCGCGAGCCCGCCAGAAATAGAGCGACAGTGCCCTGTCCTAAGGGCTCGCTGCAGAGCTCCGAAAGCGAGATCTCGAGACTCGTGCCGGCCGTCTTCCTCGTCTTCAAGAAGATGAACAAGTGTTCATGGCAGATGATCATCTCGACCTACCGGGGAAGGACGGTCACGGGGATCGGGACAGGGGTCGTACTTGTCGGGCCAACGCCCCAGACTCCGTGCCCGAGGACGTCGAGGCGAACAACCCGACCCGCGGCAACGAACAGCACAAAACGGCTCGTTGCTTTGGACGCCCCGAAACGGAACGGCTCGTCCCCGCGGAGGCCCGTACCGCGCGCCGGACCGCGAAGTCCATGACCGAACGATACGTGGGCGCTAGTCGGATGCTCCATGCCGCCGACCGTCGGAAACGACGCTCAAAGTTCGCTCCATGCGGGGCCGGGTCGAATGAGCGCGCCCCCGCCGGCACGCCTTTCTACGGGTCGTTCCAGGTGGCCGCATATCGAGCCGCCGCAAGGCACACTGAAAGACCTGGCCTATTGTGGGCGTAGCCCTAGTGGGTGACGACACACTCCTAAGGGAGGAGAGCATATGCGGAAGGTCGTGCACTTCGAGATTCCAGCCGACGACTTGGGGCGGGCCAAGGAGTTCTACGGGTCCGTATTCGATTGGCAACTGCAGGATATGGAGGGAATGGACTACACGTCGGTGACCACCGTTCCGGTCGATGACCAACAGATCCCATCCGAGCCGGGAGCGATCAATGGTGGACTGTTCCCCCGCACGGAGGAACTAGCGGTCCCGGTTCTCACGGTCGACGTCGATTCGATCGACGAAACACTCAGCAGCGTCGAAGCCGCCGGCGGAAGCGTCGTTCGGAGTCGGACCGAGATCCCCGGTATGGGCGCATATGCCTATCTGCGTGACTCCGAGGGCAACGTCGTCGGGCTGTGGGAGACCACGTAGTAGCCGGGTCTCGACCAGTCGGAAGCGTTGGGCGAGCACCAGCTTCAGTGCCCGAGGGTTGGCAGATACCCACCGCGGTACTCCCCAACCCAGGGTTCGAAGCGCGCCACAGCAACCGCTCCAGCCCACACACAGCAACCGCTCCAGCCCCCAGTCCGACTCGGCCGGCGAGTCTCAGCGATAGAGGGCGGTACGTCGGAGCTGCAGCGTGGGCTCGTGCTCTCTCTCGGCGTCCATCACGGTGAAGTCGAGGTCAGCGATGACAAGTCCCTCTTCGTAATCAGCCTCGGCCAGCACTTCGCCTCGAGGATCGGCTATGAGCGATCCACCGCAGAAACCGGGTCGGGTGAGGTTGGCCGCAACCACGAAGAGCTGATTGTCCTGCGCCCGGGCCCGCGACCGCAGGGTGAGCAGATGGCGGTAGCCATCGCCGACCGCGGAGGGGATGGCGATCACCACCGCACCGTCCAGCGCGAGGCTGGCGAAGATCTCCGGGAAGGCGTGCTCGAAGCAGATAGCGACGCCGAGACGGCCGAACGAACAAGGGATGGTCATCAACTGATCACCGGCGGCGAAATGTCCCTCTTCCAACGGGTATAGGTGGGACTTCCGGTAGGCAGACACCGACCCATCCGGCTGCACCGCCACCACCGTGTCGTAGATCAGCCCATCGTCGCCGGCCTCGAGGATGCCCGCCATCAGCACCGCACCGTGATTGGCGGCGAGCGGTCGGAGTGCAGTCACCGTCGGACCCTCCACCGGTTCGGCCAACTCGCGCCCGATGCGTTGGAAACCCTCGAGGTCGTAACCGGTTATCACCAACTCGGGGGCGACGACCAGGTCGAGATCCTCGTTCATCTCTTCGATGGCCTTGACCAGCCGTTCGCGATTCGCTTCGGCCTCGCCGAAAGGGGCGCCCAACTGCAGGGCGGCGACACGCATCGTCGAAGGACGAGTGGTGGCAGACATGCTTCTCCGTTCTTGGTTTCCATGAAAGGTATAGGAGATGCGCGGCGGCGGACGGATCCCGCCGCGCAAGGGGCGCCCCGCGGCGATAATGATGTCGTACCGACTGAAAGGTGCCGCGGGACCGAGCACGTTGGACCGGGGACCAAGGTGAGCCATCAAGGCGTCGGCATTACGTTGGGGCCATCCGATGACCGACCACCGACTCCGAGGACAGTCGGGTGGCTCCCCGTCGTCCTTGTCATCGGGGTGGTGGCTCTCCTCTTAGGGATCCCGACCGCGCCACTGCGGGTGAATCCAACAAACGAGGTTGATCGGCGGCTCCCCGGTGTCGAGGCCCCGACGATCCCGGTAGATCCCCAATCACCCGGGGCGACGATGTCGCCCGATTGGCAGTTGCTCGACAGGGGTCCGCTATCTCCTCGCTGGCCGGCGGTGATCGCCTGGACCGACGAGGAAATCGTCATTTGGGGCGGGACCGTCTTCCGAGGAGCGCGGCGCCTCAGCGACGGTGCCGCCTACAACCCGGCCACGGACTCCTGGCGGCGGCTCGAGCCGAGTCCGTTGGGAGAGGTCCAGCAGGCGCAGTGGTTGTGGACCGGCAGCGAACTCGTGGTGCGGTCGACCGACGGAGTGACGACCGAAGATGTGACCGCGGCCTGGGATCCGGCCGAGAACAGCTGGCGCCCCACAACAGAGTGGCCGTTGCGGGGCAGGTCTTCGGAGACGCTGGTTTGGACCGGCTCCGCCATCATCGACGTGGCGGCTTCCACTGCTATCGATATCGGCGGTGGCGACACCCGACCAATCGCCGCTTCGCCGTACCGAACGGGTGGTTCGGCGATTTGGACCGGTGACGACGTCCTGGTGTTCCCCGGTGGGTCATACGACCCGATCGCCGACCAGTGGCGACCGTTGTCCCGCGGTCCGCTTGGGGGTAACGCGACCGCCGCCGCCTGGCTCGAGAACCGCGCCGTCGTGGTCGACTCCGAGCTCAACTCTGCCGTCTACCACCCAGACACCGACTCCTGGTCTTCGCTCCCCGACCTCCCGCTGCCATCTCTGGGCTGTGACCCCCGCATCCACACGGCCGGGCGAACGATCATCGCCGAGACCTGTGGCGACGTCGCCCTGCTGGACACCGACGCCGGGACATGGATGCCGTTGGCCACCCCCAGGTCGCTGGAAACCAATACGATGGTGACGGGAGGAAACCAGCTCTTCGCATGGGGTGAGGGGTTCTATCTTCTGGCCAGCTCTCAGCCGACTCGGCTGATGGTCGGCACGACAGCCTTGGATGTTCCCTCTGACTGGACAGCGCGGCGCGCCCACCTCCTCGCACCGGACCACATTGAGGTCGAGCTGAGCGGGCCATCGGGTGCGACCTGTACGGCGTCCTCGTTGCGCTGGGGAGCTGGACCCGAGTCCGCGGCCGCTGGGGCCGAGAGTGACTCGATGACGTGGCAGGTATCAGACCGAGAGGTCTTCGACCTCGCCTGCAATTCCGCATCAGCAGCCGAAATGGTCGCCGCAGGTGTCATCGTTCCCAGCCAATAGCCGAGCGAGCGAGGGATCTCCCCAGCCCAGGGTTGACAGCTTCCCCCTGGGTACTCCCCAGCCCAGGGTTGACAGCTACCTCCCCGGTACTCACCAACCCTGGGTTGGCGTCAGACGACCAGCGGTGAAGGCCCACCCCGGGTGCCGAGTTCCTCCCACAACCGGTAGGGCGCGGCGTCCTCGATGAACCCATACGGGTAGTCGGGGAGCCCTGGGGCGGCAACCAGGTCAAGGCGTTGCGCCTCGTCCGATGTCAAGCTCCACTCGAGGGCGGCGAGGTTCTCGTCGAGCTGATCGACGGTGCGAGCACCGAGAATCACCGAGGACACGCTCGGACGGCGCCGCAGCCAGTTGAGGGCGACTTGGGCGTGACCGACCCCCCGCGCCGAGGCAATGGCTCCTACCTCGTCGAGTATCCGCCAGGTCCGCTCGGTGTTTCGGATGGCATAGGCCTCTACTCCCCGCGCCGGGTTGTCGCCGAGCCTGGTCGGTCCGGACGGAAGCTGGTCGGGTCGATACTTCCCCGCGAGCCAACCGCCGCCAAGAGGCGACCACGGCAGCATGCCTATCCCCTCCTCAACACACTGCGGAATCAGTTCCCACTCGATGTGACGGTCGAGCAGGTTGTACTGCGCCTGGTAAGACACGATCGGAGGTGCTCCCATGTGGCGGGCGGTCAGCAGATACCGCTGGAGCTGCCACCCAGTGACATTGGACACGCCGACGTACCGCACCTTGCCCGCCCGGACCATGTCGTCGAGTGTCGCCAGGGTCTCCTCGAGCGGCGAGGACGAATCCCAGCAGTGGATTTGGTAGAGGTCGATCACGTCGACCCCGAGGCGATGGAGGCTGGCGTCCAATGCCCGCGTGAGGTGGCGGCGACCCGCCCCCCTATCCGTGGGGTGAGGGCCAGTTCCGAAAAACGCCTTGGTTGCGATCACGAGGTGGTCGAGGTCGGAGCGGGAAGCGAGCCATCTCCCGATGATCTGCTCGGACCGCCCCTGGGCATAGACGTCGGCGGTGTCAATCAAGGTGCCCCCTACTTCGACGAAGCGATCGAGCATGGCGTGCGACACCGCCTCCTCGGATTCATCGCCGAAGGTCATGGTTCCCATCGAGAACACGCTCACCTCGAGCCCCGAGCCACCAAGACGCCGCCGCTCCATTTCGTTCCCCCGCCCTTCTGGCGGTGCGCCGGCCGGATCCTCCGGATCTGTGGCGGCGTGATCGGTTGTGGTCGCAGTCGTCATCGGATCACCTCCGGTTCAGTGACGGTGGAAGAAGTCGGGAAGTCGCGGGTCGCCGGGGTGCTCCCACCCCGGCTCGACCGAGGTCAGCACCTGGCGCCTGCTCTCGAGCCATGCCTCAAAGGTCCGGCCGCGTAGGTCGCTGAGCAGATCGGCCTCGATCTCGGAGCGCACCGCTTCGAACGGCTCCATGCCAGCGGGGATCACCGCCACCACCACCGCAACATGCCAGCCGAACTCTGATTGGACAGGGCCGAGCACGCTCCCCTCGGAGCAGGCGAAGACCGCATCCTCGAAGGGCCCAACCATCTGCCCACGCCGCATCTCGCCGAGCCGGCCGCCACGGTGCCGGGTCCCGGGATCGATGGAGAGAGCGGCGGCCACACCGGCGATGTCCTCGCCGGCGTCGAGCCGTTCTCGCGCCATGCGGGCACCCTCGGCATCGGCTGTCAGAACGTGGCTGACCACCCGCCGCTCCTCGTATCGGAAGCGATCGAGGTTGCGGTCGTAGTAGCCGGCAATGTCGTCGTCACTCACCACCACATTCGAGGTCACCCGGTCGAAAAGCGTTCGGGCCGCGGCCTCGAGCCGAGCCGCCTCATCGGGGTGCGAGCCGTTGCTGGTGGGCACGACGTCGTCGGGCAGGTCGGGGTTGTCGGGGTCGACCCCCGCCTCGCTCCACACGAGGGCCTCGGTGACCAGCAGGTGCGCCATCCAGCGCCGCCAACGGCGGTCCTCGACTCCAGTGGCGGGGAGCCAGTCGGCCATGGCGCCTCGGCCTACGGCGGCAAGCCGTGCCTCGACCATCTCCGCTGCGATGGCCCGCCCCGCCACCGTGGCGACGATGGGTCCGGGTGATGGCGAAGTTGTCATCCGCCTCCCCCGATTCGCACCCGAAGCGCCTCGGTGTAGTGGAGCCGACCGAAGTACATGACCTTCACCAGCGCCCAGTACTCAGCGGGACGGGCACCGTGAGGAGGGCTCACCGTCACCGTCAGGGTCGTCTCTTCTCCACCACCAATGGCGAAACCCTTGGTCCATGGGGTGATCATCTCCCAAGTGTCGTATGGGCTGATCACCTGTAGCTCGCCCCGCACCTCATCGAGGGTGAGGTTGCGCAGCCCGACCACGATCTCGCCCTGCTGTCCGGGGTTGAGCTCAAGATCTCGGCTGGTCAGTTCGACCTCGAGATCGCCCCGCAACTCGGGAAGCTCCGTTTGCGACAACCCGACCATGGCCTTGCCGGTCGCCGGATCGATTCTCAACGCGCTCTCCGTCGCGGTGGATGCGTCCAAACCGTCGCGCCGGTATTCCACCGTGACGGTGTCCTCGTGGACCTGCCCGCCCTCGTCCCCGATCCGGGCCGCCACGAAGTAGCGCCCCGACTCCGAATCGACAGCGGGGCTGACCTCTACCGTGAACTGGAGGTGCGCTCCCGGTGCCAGGCGGAACATCCGCTGCGCCGGCTCGGCCGACCAGCCGGGAGGCAGCCCCAACTCGACCTGCCCTGCAACCGGGACATCGGTCCGCTCCGAAGCCACGGCGACCTCGATGGTGAATGGGCCGCTCGAGAAAACACCACGCGGAGACACCCGTACCGTCACCGGCTGATAGCCGAGGGGCGCCGCTCCCTTGTTGTGCAACCAGTAGGCGGCAAAGACCGGCTGAGCGGGCTCGGTCCGCGGGCCGATTTGGGCGAGTTCGGAGACGGGCGAATTGGATGACCTCCCGGGAACCGCCCCAACTCCGGCGATCTCGAATCCACCGAGCGCAACGGTTACGCCCCCCTCCTGCCCTGGAAGCGGGTCGCCCGATTCCTCGAGCACGTCGGTTCGAAAGGCACCCGAGAGCGGGGTGAAGGCGCGAACCGTCGCTTCAGTGGGCCGGCCACCCGACTCCTGGAGCCTGACCAACATGCCCTCGGCCGGATCGGCATCGGTGCCGGCCTGGCGGGCGATGGGGTTCCCCAGCGGCTTGAGGGCGCTCAAGAGCACCGACGATGGCTCGATCTCCAGGAAACTCGCCTCCGCGGCCAACTCTCCCGCGTGCGTATCCACCGCCCTGACGTGGAACGGCCGGTTGTAAGCCTGGGCTCTGCTCGGCGTGCCGGCCGAACGCCAGTCGCCGACGAACCCGGTCAATGCGTACTCGAACGTATGGCTCCAGCGCTGGAATTGGAAGTTGCCGCCGTCGGGGAGAGTGCGCCTCGGGGGATCGATCCAGATCCCCGACGGCCACCCACTGCACGACCGCATCAATGAGAGATGGAGGGCGCCATAGGGGTCGACGTTGAACCCGGGATTACCCCGGTTCATCACAGCTATGCCATAGTCGTCGACCCGGCCGTGCCCGACAGCGCCCTCACCCACCTCGTCGACGGTCACGATGCCATCACCCAGATCGTCGAGCAACTGCCGTACCGCCTCCGAGGTTGCCTCCGGGGTGTCACCTGCCACGATGAGCGTCGGCAGCGCTCGCGGGTCGCGCAGGTCCGGGTTGGCCGACCACACCTTTTGCAGTGGAGCCTCGGCCGGCACCCAGACCCGCGCCGATCCACCTTCGGAAACGCGGCGGCGCAGACCCGAGCCCAGCCCGGGATCGGCCGAGTCGAGAACAGCTCCGCTGAACTTGTTCAGGTCGGGCCCACCCACGCTTATCCGAGCATCGGGGAGGTTTGAGTCGAGATCGATCAACCCATAACGGCCGTCGTCATCAGTTGAGAGGGTCGAGGTCACCCCTTGCTTGATCAAAGCCGCTGCAAGCTCATCTCCCAGATCCCCCCACTCGCCCCCGGCGGGGATGACCACCTCGGCGACCGAGATGGCGCGCGCCTCACCCTCTCCGAGCTCGACCCTCACGCAGCTGCTCAACCCGAACCAGTCGTAGGCGGGATAGTCAAGGGTGAAGGGAACCTCGGCGACATCGACTGATGGAAATCCAAAGGTCCTGCCCACCACCGCCCCGGCAACACCCGATACCGGCATTGCCCCCTCGACATCAACCGGGAAGCGGACCCTGAACAGCGTGTCCTCTCCGGAGAACCCATCGAGATGGGTGCGGAACTCGATGCGGTCGAGACCGTTCCATAGCAACATCTCCTGGGTGTAACGACAGCCGAGCGCCGTACCCCGCACGGTGATCCGTTCTCCTATCGAACACCGTTCCACTGTGACGTCGGCAGCAAGGGCGGCCGTGCCCTCGCTCCGGCCGTTGGGGACAAGGTGCCACGGTCCCTCGCCGTAGAAGGGATGCGCGGAATACTCGCCGTAGGCCAGCAACTCGTTGCCGACCTCACCGGCAGAGAGCAACTCACGGTCGGCGCTCTTGTCGAAGAGCCGAACCAGGCTGCCGCCCCGCTCCGGATCCGCCTCGATGAGGTAGCGATTGCTCTCGGCGACGTTGCCGTCCTTCGGCAACCAGCCCTTCTCCGTGACGGGCCTGTCCGTAGGCAAGAGCCGGTAGAGCCTGTAGCCGAGCGAGGGAACCTCGGAGGCGAGGAAGGTGATCGTGACCTGATCCACTGATCCGTCGGGGTGCCGAGCCAGCGACTCGACCAAGATGTCGACCCCTGACCCCGATCCATCCCGTAACTCGATCCCGGTCGCCACCCCCTCATCGAAGTCCACCCGAAGACGGGCCAGATCGGTGCGGCTCGAAGCGGTCGGGTTGAAGACCGCCAACGCCCGACCCTCCCCGTTGGTGTCGATTCGACCCCCGATGTGAGCCAGCGCGGCGTCGAGCACTCCTCGTCCAAGCTCCCATGCCTCGCGCCATCCCCCGAGCAAGTCGAGATAGACCTGATCGGACTCGCTCCCGGTGATCCCGTCATGGTGTGCGTTGAACAGCAACTGGCGCCACGCCTTGTCAATGGCTTCTGTGGGGTATCGGGCACCGTCGAGCGAGGCGATGGTGGCGAAAGCCTCGGCGTCGAGTAGGACGTTCTCCGCCAGGCGATTCGCCTGCTTGGTGTCGATGAAGGAGACGTCTTTCCCGGTGTAGAGGGGATTCATGTCACGGGTCTGAGTGCGGAGGTGGATTCCCTCCCGAGCCGCCTCGTCGCGCACCGCAGCGAAGAACCTCCGGGGAGTGGTCACCACGAAGTGGGGCGACACATAGCGGCTGTTCCAGTCGCGGGCGATCTCGGTCACCCACTTGTTGGGCGGGGTGTAGTCACTGCCGACCGGTAGCAGGACATTCTTGGTGGAAGCCACCGCCTTGAGCTTGAGGTAGCAGTCGTAGGTCTCCGCCTCCGCCTGCGCCAAGTCCGTCGCGGCATCCATCCACCAACCCGACGAATAGTGGTCCGCCATGTAGCAGGTGAGCAGCTTTGCCCCGCTCGGCGCCATCCACTCGAATTCTGTGGGGAACTGGACACGGGGAGGATCGTCGGACCGGGTTTCCGACCGAGCCAGCTCGGGGATTGGTGGCATCCGGTAGGGGCCCCACGCATGGAACGGACCGCGGGCCCACGAGCTCGAGGTGAGCCCGGCGGAGGCAGCGAGACCAGGGAACTGGGGGTCGTGCCCGAAGGCGTCGAGCTGCCAGGCGGTGGCGGGTTCGCCACCCATCACGTCGCGCTGGTAGGAGACGCCGTAGACCAGGTTGCGGATCGTGGTCTCGGACGCAGTGAGATTGGTGTTGGGTTCGTTGTAGGTTCCCCCAACCAGCTCCAGCCGCCCCTCATCGAGCAACTGTCTCATGTAGGCACGATCCTCGGGATGGGCGTCCCAATAGGGTTTGAGGTAATCGAGCTCGGCGAGGACGAATGCGTAGTCGGGGTCCCGTCGGGCGGCGTCGAGGTGGGCCGCCACCAAAGGAAACCCGGGCGACTGGAACCCCGCCTCCCATTTCCATTCACCCTTGACCCAGGTCTCGGTATAGGCGGCCTGGGTGTTCCACCACACCGGGTCGTAGTGGAAGTGCGGAATCATGAACACAGTCCAGCCGGGCTCCTCGACCACCACGTCGATTTGATGACGCCCGCCCGGTTCGAGCACCACCTCCGCGGCAAGCGTCTCGCCCCGGCGCGCCGTTGAATCGACCGCGATGGGCACCTCGACCACGACCTCTCTGCCGTCGCTGGGGGGCACCTCGACCGGTTCGGGCACGGTGATTCGGTCGCCCTCGACCCGCAGCTGGGCCGAAGTGTCGCCCGGCTCCGCCACGGTGACTCTGACCACCTGAAGCGGCCGCTCCGGGCTCCCGGTGAACAGGTCGGTGGACTGGGCAGCGGTGATCCTCATCGAGCCTCCTGG
>DATADW010000426.1:0-2841 GCA_036258335.1 Acidimicrobiia bacterium | reverse complement strand
GACGTCGGTCACGCGGACCAGCGTCTCGCCGGGGCCCGCGACTGGCGGATCTTCCTCGTGCAGTTGGAGATCACCGACGCTATGCAACCGTACGACGCGCACCAAAAACGATCTCCGCGGGCAGTGAGAGCGAAGCGAACGTGGTGAAGTATGACGGCATCGTTCACGCGTACGCTCGGGCACCCATACCAACTTCAGATTCTGATATTGCTCCTCCGCGCGCATCCGAACACTCTGGGGTCGAGGAAAGGGGTGGTGCCGTCATGACCTTCGATCTAGCCCTGCCCGCCCCGAACGTTCCGGTCGGCAGCTACGTGATGGCCATCCGCAGCGGTGACCTTCTGTTCCTCTCCGGCCATGGTGCATTCGAGGATGGGCGGCCTGTGCACACCGGCCGCCTGGGCGAGACGATGACGTCCGTGCAGGGTGCCCGCGCTGCCGAAACGGTCATGCTCAACCTGCTTGCGACCATTCGAGCCGAGCTGGGCGACCTGTCGCGTGTGGCCAGGGTGGTGAAGGTCGTCGTCTTTGTGAACTCAGCACCCGACTTCACCGAGCAGCACCTGGTGGCCAATGGCGCCACGGATCTGCTGGCGAGGGTCTTCGGAGATGCTGGTCGACCAGCTCGATCCGCTGTCGGGGTCGCCGCACTGCCCCTGGGTTTCGCAGTCGAGATCGAGGCCATCGTGGAGATCGGCTAGCTGGCCGCCGCCTTTCGCCGGCTCCACAAGGTGTGCCAGCGGTTTGAGTGGTCGTTCTACTGGGCTCTTTCCCATGGCGGCGTTTGCAGTTTCAAATGTTATTCGGTCTGATTGGGCTTCCCCGTTAAACCAGCGGCCTCGGATGAGCGTCCCGCCGGAATCGTCGACGATCTCGCCACCAGCCACACACACATGTTCGTCGACTCTCGGCCGCCCTGGTGTGGCGTCCGGCCGTGTTATGGACGGCGGAATCGACGAATTGGACGAGTGCTCCGCCGACTATACAGAGCAACACGCCATTGGCTGCCCGGGCAGCAGTCCCGCCCTCGTCGCAGCCTTGAACAGGCAGCCGTCGAGATCTGGCTCGTGTCCTGAGTGAACCAGTAGCTATTCCGTCCGGTGCGGCGAAATCCCGTGCATTCTCTACTTGTGTACTCATCCAAAGGCAGACGTTGGCTGATCTCCATTGCGCCCAGCCGTCGGTGATCGTGCTACGATCCGCCGAACAACGCGCTGGGACATGTGAATGGATTCCGCTGAGGACTACCTGAGGGTTGAATGCGAGGTTAGCGACGACGGTAGGTCGGTGTGTCTCCGTTTGGACGGTGAGTTCGACATGGGGACCGCGCCCCTAGTCGAGGATGCCCTCTCGCCTGCGCTCGACCCCCGCTGCGCCCGTCTCGTGGTGAACCTGGCCGACGTGAGCTTCATGGATTCGTCGGGACTCCGGGTCCTGGTTGTGGCCCGCAATGCCCTCGACGAACGCGCCGAGATGGTCATCGCCGACATCAATGACCAGCTCCGACGGCTGTTCGAAATCAGCGGGCTGACGAGCGCATTCACCTTCGAGCCGTAGCATGCACGACCCTCAGACTCGGATCAGCCTCTCGCTCGACGGACGTGCTTCCGATCGGCCTCGCGTCGCACGGCGTTGGGTGGTCGACCGTTGCGCTGAGCTCCACCTCGACATGGAGGGCACAGACCTCCCGCTCCTGGTGAGCGAGCTGGTGACCAATGCTTGCGTCCATGGCGCCGAGCCGATTTACATTCATCTGGACGTGGCCAACTGGCGGGTGCGCGTGGAGGTGGAGGACGGCTCTCCGGTGATGCCCAAGGTGAAGCGGTCCGACAAGCGCAGCACAGTCGGGCGGGGACTGATGATTGTGGAGGCGCTCAGCCGCGCCTGGGGCGCCGAAAGCACCGGAGCGGGCAAGGTTGTCTGGGCCGAGGTGCCGATTCGCCCAGCGAGCTCGAACATGACTCGGCGGGGGCCGGTGACGTGAGCGGCGCAGACACCGAGGCCGAATGGCTGCGTCGGATCGAGGCGGTGACCGATAGGGCGCTTGCCCACCTCGATGTCGAAGGCCTTTTGGACGAGCTGTTCCGGCGGTTGGCCGAGCTCCTCGACATCGACACTGCGGCCGTACTCCTGCTCGATGAGGAGACCAACGAGCTGGTCCCCACCGCCACAAGAGGAATCGAGGCCGAGGTACGCCAGGGGGTTCGGATCCCGGTCGGCAAAGGCTTCGCCGGAACAATCGTGGCCCGCGTCCAGCCGGCCGTTATCGAGCACGTCGACGAGACCAATGTCGTCAACCCCATCCTGATTGAGCTGGGCATCCGCTCGCTGCTCGGCGCTCCGCTGGTGGCTTCCGGACAGGTCATCGGGGTGCTACACGTCGGCACCCTTACCCCCCGCTCATTCAGCCCGACCGACGTCCGGCTCCTCCAGATGGTGGCTGACCGGGTAGCGCTGGCCATCGATGCTCGCCGCACGAACGCGGAGCGCGCCGCCGCCTCCGCGCTACAGCGCAGCTTGTTGCCTGCCCGGCCGCCCGCCGTTCCCGGTCTGGAACTGGCCGCCCGCTACCTGCCCGGGGAAAAGGGGGGCGTGGGGGGCGACTGGTACGACGTGTTCCGGCTGCCCGAGGATCGCCTCGGCGTGGTCATCGGAGACGTCGTCGGCAGGGGCCTGACGGCGGCGATGGTTATGGGTCGTCTGCGCAGCGCCCTGCGTGCCTACGCCATCGAGACGTCGGACCCTGCGGACGCGCTTGAACGGCTCGACAACAAGGTGCACCATTTCGAGGCCGGGCAGATGACGACAATCCTCTACGGGGTGCTCGAGCTATCAACTGGG
>DATADW010000425.1:0-9989 GCA_036258335.1 Acidimicrobiia bacterium | reverse complement strand
GTGCTGGTGTTCCAAGAGCTCGATGCTTTGGAGACGGAGCGGCGCCGGCAGCGCAACCGCATCCACTTCGAGCTCGCGGTGCCGTCGGACCTCGCGCAGACGCGCCTCGCCACGACCGTCGCAGCCGGTGGCCGGCTCCTTAACGAGTCGGAGGATCGCTGGCGGGTCGCCGACCCCGAAGGCAACGAAATGGTGATCGTCAGTGGGGCATGAGCTCGCATTCGGCTGAGCTCCACGCTTGGCGGTGTCTCGTCGACGAGCGCTGGATCTCCGCCGCAATCAGCATCGAACACGCACGCCACGCTTGTACGCCAGGGACGACGCGCCGTATATAGCGACGGCTCGGCTGCGCCCGACGACGAGCCACATGTCCCCATAACGCGCGGCCAGAACGACGCAGTCGGAGCATCCTCGTGCCGGTGGGCGGCGGGGCTGGTCAGGCCTCGTTGGGTATGTTCACGTCGGATGCCGTCGGGGGTCGACCGGAAACTGAGGCGGCGGCGTATTCGTCACGGCAGGCTCTTGAGCAGAAATAGAGTATCCCTTCTTCGGCTTGGAGGTGGGGCGCACCCTCCGAGTGGACCGACATGCCGCATACCGGGTCGGTCGTCATGTCATCGAGATCGCGGAAGACGCCGTCCTCCAGCCATACGACGCGGTCGGCCACCTCCTTGAGGCGGCTGTCGTGTGAGACCATCACCACAGCCCGCTGCTCTTCTGTGGCGATCGCGCGGAGGAGCCGGGCGATCTCGTGGCCGATCTTCGAGTCAAGATTGGCGGTGGGTTCATCGGCGAGGATGACCGGCGGTTGGTTGGCGAGGGCCCGGGCGATGGCCACCCGTTGTTTCTCACCCCCCGAGAGCTGATCGGGCCGGAACGTGAGCCGGCCTGCCAGCCCGAGCCGGGCGAGGAGCTCCTCGGCCCGTTCCCGGGCGGTCCGGCCGGAGGTGCCGGCCAGGTTGAGGGCGAGCTCGACGTTCTCCAGGGCGGTGAGGGCGCCGAGCAGGTTGAAGTCCTGGAACACGAAGCCAAATGTGGTCGCCCGCAGCTTGGGGAGCCGGGCCTCGGGGACGGCGGCGATGTCGACGCCGTTAACCAGGACCTCCCCGGAGGTGGGGCGGAGCATGGCGCCGAGCATGGAGAGGAGGGTGGTCTTGCCGCTTCCGGAGGGCCCCATGATGAGCACCACCTCCCCTGGCTCAACCTCGAAGTCGACGTGGCGGACGGCGTGCACCAACGTGGCATCTTCGCCGTAGGTCTTTTCCAGCTGCCGGGCGGCGAGGGTTGGCTCGCTCATGATGCTCTCCTGAATACGGTGGCCGGGTCGACCCGCCACACCTTGATGAGCGGGCTGATCACACCTATGGCGCCTACCAGGACGGCTCCCGCTCCGGCCCGGAGCAGGGATGCGCTTTCCACGACGAGGTCGATGTCGGGTGCAAGGGCGGCAACAACGGCGCCGATCCCAAATGTGACGGCAACCGCCAGTGGCAAGGCGGTTCCGATGGTCCAAAGAGCCTGAGCGAGCACGAACCGCGTAAGTCCGAGGCGTCCCAGGCCGATGGCTTTCATCACGCCGATGTCCCTGAGCCGGGAAATGATCGTGGCGTAGAGGACTAGTCCGATGACGGCCAAGCCGACCAAGAGAGCTGCGAGCGACATCAAGCTCAACAGGTCGGTGCTCATCTCCTTCACCACCGTCCGTTCTTCGGCCGAGAACCGCGGCCGGGTCTGGGCCTCGACGCCGGGTATGACGGCCACTCGGTCGGCGACACTCTGGGGATCAGCCCCGGTGCCGATGAGGATGTAGCTGGCGACATCCCGCGATCCCAGGGTTTGTGCAAGGTCGTCGAAGGTCACATAGACGCTCGTATTGACGATGCTGGTCATTCCGGTCGTGAGCCCGGAGACGCGCCAGCTGCGGCCCAAGACCTCCACTTCGTCACCCACGTTGATGTCGAGCGCCCGAGCGACGGAGTCGTCAATCACCATCTCACCGGTTTCAGGGGGACGGCCCTCAACGAGCGTCTGTGGACCGCCCCGGCCTCCCGGTTGGTAGCCGATGACGTAACTTGCTCTTCGTCCGGCCGCCGCGCGGAGGGCATCGCTCGCAAAGAGGACGGGCTCGGCCCATGCCACTCCCCGCACCTTGCTGACCCGGTCGACGACTCGAGCCGGAATCGCCGATATCGCCATGTGAATGGTGCGGACACCTTCCTGCGACACGAACACATCGGCGGGAGAGGTGTCTATGTAGCGGGAAACCTGACGGGTGGTGCCGGCGAAGATGCCATCAAGAGCCAGGACCATCACCAAGGCGATGGCGACTCCGACGACACCCAGCACCGCTCGCCTCCGGTCCGTGAAGAGCATCCGCCGCGCCACCGGGACCATGTCACCACCCTCGGTAGACCGTCGCCGGTTCGAGGCGCCCGAGGTGGCGGGCTGGGATGATCGCCGCGACCAAGGCCATCCCAATGGCTGCCGAAGCCAGCACCAGCACATCACGCCACTCGAGGAGGAACCAGAACTGGGGCCGGGCCAGAGCGACGAGCCAGGCGCCTCCTAGGTACATGAGATAGCCGAGCCCGCTGCCGGCGATGGCGAGGAGGATGGTCTGGCCCAGGACGAGTTGGACGATCACCCAGCTTCCGGCCCCCATCGCCTTGACGATCCCGTACTCCCGAAGCCTCTCGACGACACCCGAGTAGACGGTCAAGGCCACCACCAATGCGGCCACGGCGAAGGTGATGCCGATCATCAGCAGCACCGGACCCTCCATGATGCCGGCGAGGACCTCCCGGTCGTTCTCGGCGAGAGTTGCGGGGAGCAGCGGGTCGAGGCCGGTCCTCGTCCGGATCTCCGAGGCGACTGTCCCGGGCTGGTCCGTCTGCACCAGCAGGTAGGTGGCGACCCCCGCGCTCCCGGTCATGTCGCGGGCAGTTTCAGCGGTGACGAACAAGAGGCTGGTCATCCAGGATCGGGTTCCCTCGGAGAGGCCTACCGTCCGAAAGTCACGGCCACCCATTTGGAACTCGGAGCCAACATCGAGATCATGCTCATCGGCGAAGGTGCGGTCGAGCACGGCATCATTCGGTGACGAGGCCGTCCGTCCCGAGGAGAGCTGCCACGGTCCCCCAAGCCCTCCCGGGTCGGAGCCGACGAGCAGGACGAACTCCTTCTCGCCATGGAGATCGAGCACCGTGTAGTGGATGTGCACGGGATCAGCCCGCTGCACTCCGGGAATGGCGGTTATCTGTTCTAGGGTGGCCAGTGGCACTGCCGACCGATCGCCAAGGATGCTCTCGGTTCCGGGTTGGGCAACGAAGAGGTCGGCGCCCACCTCGTCCTGGTAGGCGGTGATCTGCTCCAGCTGCCCGTTCCACAGGCCCTGGAGCAGCAGCACCAGGCCGATGGCGGCACCCACTCCGAGCAGGCTCACCACCAGCCGTGTCGGTTGGGCGGTCATCATTCTCCGGGCGACGGGTACCCGACCTAGCATCGGCCACCTTCGTTCTCAGGGCCGGCGCGGTCGTGCCACCTGAGGGCTACCTGCACCACCCCAACACGCGGTCTGTACGTCCCAGGTGGGTGTTCTATCCGAGACCTGTCTCCAACCAGCATTCTCTACGGCTCCTCGATTAGAAGAGCGTAGCCCACCCCCGGTGGGGTAGGCTAGAGCCATTGGTCCCAATAGACCGCGTCTCGGTTAGCAGGAACACGAGCAGGAGATGACCGGGGAGGACATAACGATGGACGACCAGGCCAACGCGGTGACCTTGGATCCGGGGTAGACCAAGGACGTGACCTGGCATTCCACCCAACCGGGGGCGGTGCTGATCGGCTGCCACCAGCCCGGCCACTCCGGCGGGATGCGCGGCGCCGTCATCGTGGAGGGATAGCCGTGTCGAAGGCGAGGACGACGACTTCGTCGAGTTAGGCGGGAGGCATGAACCATCACGACTACGGGGGCGAAAGCGCCGGTCCGGTGACCGTGATCTTGGACGTGACCGGGATCCGGCTGGCGTCGGAGAAAGCTGCGGTGGAGGCGTTGCTGGGGCGGTTGCCGGGGGTGGTGGCGGTACAGGCCAACCCTGTTGCCCAGACCGCTCTCGTCTCCTACGACCCGAACCAGACGTCGGTGTCGGCGCTGCAGCGGTGGGTGGAGGAGTGCGGCTACCACTGCTCAGGGCAGTCGGTTCCCCATCACATCTGCGACCCGCTGGAGGAGCCCGAGACTCCGGTGCGTCTTCTCGGGGCAGTACCACCGACGGAGTCACCGACCGGAGTGGCGGAACCGGTCGGCCACGTCGCTCACGAGGTGATGGGCCACGGTGGCCATGTGGGGAGCATGGACGAGATGGTGGCCGACATGCGCAACCGCTTTCTGGTGGCGCTGGTGTTCTCGATTCCGATTCTGTTGTGGTCGCCGATCGGGCGTGAGGTGTTGGGGTTTTCCGTTCCGGCGCCGTTTGGGCTGAGCGACGAGATGTTCCAGCTGATCTTGAGCCTGCCGGTGATCTTCTACTCGTCGTGGATCTTCTTCGACGGGGCGGTGCGGGCGTTGCGGGCCGGGACGCTGGACATGATGGTGTTGGTGGCGGTGGCGATCGGGTCGGGTTGGGTGTATTCGGTGGTGGTGACCTTCACCGGCGGCGGCGAGGTGTTCTACGAGGCGGCCACGGTGCTGGCCGCCTTCGTGCTGCTGGGCCACTGGCTGGAGATGCGGGCGAGGGGCGGCGCCAACGACGCAATCCGCCGCCTGCTCGACCTGGCGCCGCCGATGGCGGTGGTGCTCCGGGACGACGAGCCGGTCGAGGTCCCCACCGCCGAGGTGCAGGTGGGCGACCTGCTGCTGGTGCGGCCGGGGGCGAAGGTCCCGGTGGATGGGGTGGTGGAGGAGGGGGAGAGCGAGGTCGACGAGTCGACGGTGACCGGGGAGAGCCTCCCCGTGTCGAAGGGCCCCGGGTCGGAGGTGATCGGGGCCACCATCAACAAGAACGGCACGCTTCGGGTGCGTGCCACCAAGGTCGGCGCCGACACCGCCCTGGCCCAGATCGTGGCGCTGGTCCAGGAGGCACAGAGCTCGAAGGCACCCGGGCAGCGGCTAGCCGACCGGGCCGCCTTCTGGTTGGTGTTGGTCGCCCTGATCGGCGGGACCCTCACCTTTGTGGTGTGGTTGGCGGCGGGCCGGACGGTGGGTGAGGCGATGCTGTTCGCCATCACAGTGGTGGTGATCACCTGTCCCGACGCCCTCGGGCTGGCCACCCCCACCGCCATCATGGTGGGCACCGGGCTCGGCGCCGCGCGAGGGATCCTCTTCAAGAACGCAATGGCATTGGAGAGCTCGGCCCGGATCGACACGGTGGTGATGGACAAGACCGGCACCCTCACCAAGGGCGAGCCCGAGGTGACCCGGGTGGTGGCCCACGGAATGTCCGAGGAGGAGCTGCTGGGCCTGGTCGGGACGGTGGAAGCCGAGTCCGAGCATCCCCTCGCCGAGGCGATCGTCCGCTGGGCCGAGGCCGCCGGGGTGGAACGCCTTGAGGTCGACGGCTTCGAAGCGGTCCCGGGTCACGGGGCGGTGGCAACGGTTGGGGGCCGCCGGGTCGCCGCCGGCAATCTCCGGCTGATGGAGCGGCAGGGCATCGACCTGGCGCCCCTGGAGACCGAGCGGGCAGCTCTGGCCGCCGAGGGTAGGACGGTGGTGGTGGTGGCCGTGGACGGCAAGCCCGCCGGGCTGATCGCCATCGCCGACGCCCCACGACCCACCTCGGCGACCGCGGTGGCGGCCTTGGAGGAGATGGGGGTGGAGGTGGTGATGCTCACCGGCGACAACCGGGCCACCGCCGAGCGGATCGCCTTCGAGCTGGGGATCGCCGCGATCATGGCCGAGGTGCTCCCCGGGGACAAGGCCGCCAAGGTGGCGGAGCTGCAGCAGACGGGGAAGAAGGTGGCGATGGTGGGCGACGGGGTGAACGACGCCCCCGCCCTGGCCCAGGCCGATCTGGGAATCGCCATCGGGGCCGGCACCGATGTCGCCATCGAGACCGCCGACGTGGTGCTGATGCGCTCCGACCCCCTCGACGTCCCCACCGCCCTCACCATCGGAAAGGGGACGCTGCACAAGATGCGCCAGAACCTGGGATGGGCGATCGGCTACAACGCCATCGCCCTCCCCATCGCCGCCGGGGTGTTCGAGCCGGGCTTCGGGCTGGTGCTCCGCCCCGAGATCGCCGCCCTCTCCATGTCCGGGTCGAGCCTGATCGTCGCCGTCAACGCCCTCGCCCTGAAAGGCCTGCGGCTTCCCCAAGCAGGCGAGCCGCCCAACAAGGAAGCGCCCGAGAGAGGGCACTAGACCGATGACGACGGCAACAACCTTCAGGGAAGTTCAGGTCGACACATCTCCGGCGACCCAAGAACACTTTGATCCTTCCGACGATGGGGACAGCGGGTTGTGGATCTTTAGCTCTACTGGGCCCAGATAGCCGCCACGGTAGGGGAACCGACGTTTTCTGGTGCCCCACCAAGACGAGCCGGACGAGTTTGTCTCCGGAGAACTCGGTCATGTGAGATCGAGTCGTTGGACTCTGGTCGATCCGACGCTGGAGGGAGACGGTGCCCTCAGGAGGCAGCCATGAGAAAGTCAGAAGCGATCTGGATCGGCGCGACTGTCACGGTGGTCGGGATCTTGGTGGCCGCGCTCATGGTGTGGGGGCCCCCCTTGAGCGATGCTCCGCCAGATCTGTCGAGCAACGTCATCACCGACACCCGGATGATCCCGATGCTGGAGCAGCACCGGGCGATGATGGAACAGATGCGGGCCAGCGCCACACCGCAGATGATGCAGATGATGGCAAACGACCCGATGTGGCAGATGCTCGACTCCGGCGACATGATCGGGATGATGGAAGACGCCGAGGCCGACATGGACCGGATGATGGGCCGGCCCTGACTCCGCGAGGCCGACAGCCACTTATGGCCGGTATCGGCGCAACCGCAGGCTGTTGGTGACGACGGATACCGAGGACAGGGCCATGGCGGCGGCGGCGATGGCCGGGTTGAGCAGACCGAGGGCGGCGAGGGGGATGGCGGCCACGTTGTAGCCGAACGCCCAGAACAGGTTCTCTCTGATGGTGCGGAAGGTGCGGCGGGCGAGGTGGAGGGCGGTGGTGGCCAGGGTGGGGTTGCCTGACATGAGCACCACATCACCGGCTTCGATGGCGACGTCGGTGCCGGTGCCGACCGCCATTCCCAGATCGGCTTGGGTGAGGGCGGGGGCGTCGTTGATCCCATCGCCAACGAAAGCCACCTTCAGCGTCTGGTCCTGAAGTTTGCGGATCTCGCCGACCTTGTCGCCGGGGAGCACCTCGGCCACCACCTGGCCGATCCCGACCTGGGTAGCGATGGCCTCGGCGGTGCGGCTGTTGTCGCCGGTGACCATGGCAGTGCGCACCCCCATCGCCTGCAGTGCTGCCACCGCGTCGGCGGCGGTGTCGCGCACCGTGTCGGCCACGGCCAGCGTTCCCCGAACCTCACCCGCCCAGCCGGCGAGGAATGCGGTCTTCCCCTGGTGCTCGTACTCCTCCATGCGATCGAGAAACCGAGTCGGGATGTGAAGCCCACGATCGGCGACGAGCTTGGGTTTGCCCACCGTCACCTCGACTCCGTCGACGGCGCCCGCCACTCCGTGACCGGCGACCGCCTCGAAGTGGGCGACCGGACCCAACTCCACGTCGCGCTGCTCTGCGCCCAGCGCCACCGCCCGGCCCACCGGGTGCTCGGAGGCCGCCTCCGCCGACCCGACCAGGTAGAGGAAGCGGTCCGGGTCGGCGTCGGTGTCGAAGTCGGTGAGTGTCATCACCCCGCTGGTGAGGGTGCCGGTCTTGTCGAACACCACCACATCGACCGCCCGTGACCGCTCGAACACCTCGGCGTTCTTGAACAGCACACCCAGCTCGGCCCCCCGGCCCGACCCGACCATGATCGCAGTGGGCGTGGCCAGACCCAGGGCGCAGGGACAGGCGATGATCAGCACCGCCACCGCCGCTGACATTGCCTGGTTCACATCGCCGCCGGCCACCATCCACACCGCAAACGTGACCAGGGAGATCCCGATCACGATAGGCACGAACACCCCCGACACCCGGTCGGCCAGCTTCTGGATCGGCGCCTTCGACGCCTGCGCCTCCTCCACCAGCCGCACGATCTGCGCCAGAGCCGTCTCCCGTCCCACCCGGGTGGCTCGCACCACCAGCCGGCCCTGCTGGTTGAGGGTGGCGCCGTATACCTCGTCGCCGGGGCCCTTGTCCACCGGAGCCGACTCGCCGGTGAGCATCGATTCGTCCAGCGACGACCGCCCCTCCTCGATAACCCCGTCGGTGGGTATCTTCTCCCCGGGCCGCACCACCACCATGTCCCCGACCGCCACCCGGTCGACAGGCACCGTCTCTTCCCGGCCGTCCCGCAACAATTGCGCATCCTTGGCACCCAGCTCCAACAGCTTGGTGACCGCCTTCGAGGCGCGCCCCTTGGCCCGAGCCTCGAACGCCCGGCCCAGGATGATCAGGGTGGTGATCACCCCCGCCGTCTCGAAGAAGAGATCCCCGCCCGAGAACAGCGCCCACACTGAGTACAGGTAGGCCGCGGCGGTGCCCAGTGAGATCAGCGTGTCCATGTTCGCCGACCCGAGGCGAAGCCGCTTCAACGCCACCCTGTGGAACTGGCGGCCGAACCACCACACCACCGGGGTCGCCAGCACCAGCTGCGCCACCCGGCTCCACGTCGCATCCATCGGGCCTAGCATCGCCAGCAGTACCAGCGGCACGGTGAGCGCCGCCGAGCCCCAGAAGTTGCGCCACTGGACCCGCTCCTCAGCCGAGTACCGCTCCGCCACCGACTCCCGCGGCTCCTCCTCGACGACGAGGTGGAGGTCATAACCGATCTTCTGCACCGCCTGCTGCAACTGCTCGGGATCGACGTCGGCCACGGCGCTGACCCGAGCCTCGGCGCCGGCGAAGTTAACCGTCGCCGACGCAACCCCCTCCTGTCTGCCCAGGATCCGCTCGATCCGCATGGCGCACGAGGCGCATGTCATCCCCTCGACGTCGAAGGTGAGCTCGGCGTCGGTGGCCGCGGCGCCGGTCAAAGGCTCAGCGGGGGACGTCGTAGCCCTGCTCCTCGATCGCCCCCACGATCCGGTCGAGCGAAACCAGGTCGTCGTCGAAGGACACCTCCACCGTCTTGGGGTCGATGTCCACGTTCACCGCGGCGACTCCGTCGAGCTCTCCGACCGCCGCCTCGATCGACGACTTGCAGTGGTCGCAGTGGATCCCGGGAACGGTGAGGGTGGTCTCGATCATGATGCCTCCAGGTCCGACTCGGCCGGCCCGGTGACTGCCGCGGTGTACTTCATGGTCTCCATCAACTCCTCGACGATCTCCGATGTCCGGCCCTCGGCGACGGCTTCGGCGACACAGGTCTCAAGGTGGTTCTGCAGAAGCACCCGGTTGACCCGCTCCAACGACCCCTCGAGCGCCGAGATCTGCTTCATCACCTCAACGCAGTACCGCTCCTCCTCCACCATCCCGATTACCGCATCGAGATGACCCCGCACCGTCTTCAACCGGTTGAGCGCCGATACCTTGTGTGTATGTTGCATGACCACGATCCTAGCACACCCCACCCGGGGTAGGGTGGGTACAAGCGCCAGTGCCGCGGCTCGAGCTGCAACGGACTTTTCGGCCCATCGCGATGCCAACCGGGGTCTCTGGCCGCTTCGTTTCAGTGAGGGGACACTTACCCGAGCGGGCCGATCCCAATGTTGGTGCGGTGTGGCCGGCCAGCGCCCAGAAGAGGAACAGGCGGATGATCACGGCGATGATCGCACGGATTGCTGTGGCTGCGACGGGGATTGCGCCGCAGCGGTGGAGCGAGCAGATGCTGGCGGCGCATCAGCAACGCGAGCTGGCGAAGCTGCGGCAGTTCGC
>DATADW010000424.1:0-4289 GCA_036258335.1 Acidimicrobiia bacterium | reverse complement strand
GCCGAGTTCGTGTTCGTCGACGTGTATTGGCCTGCCTTTCGGCGAGTCGACTTCCTGCGGGCGTTGCGCGACTTCACACGACGGGAGCGACGCTTCGGTCTGTAGCGTTGTAGCGGGGTATCAGAGCGCCCGGCGCCCGATCCGATGGGGAGGAAGAGGAGGGGGACGTGATTCGTTCCGTGTTGACGCTCGATGCGGCGCTCACCGTCGGCGACGCGATTGCCGCTCTCGAGGGGTATGGCGATGATGTGGGTGTGGTGGTGAGGCGGCGGGAGCTGGACACCACCTACTACTACTCGATGTCCCGGGCCGAGGTGCTCGGCCGAATGGCTGGATCCGACGAGTCAGCGAACCTGCGCGACGCCCTCGGGCTCCACGAGACCGGTGCTGCTCCGACACTTGACTTTTCCGGCAATATCAGCGGACAAGCCGGGGTGGTGCTCGACGGGACCGAGGTCGTTGGCGTGGCGGTGCCCGGCCCGGGTGAGGGCCCCACTCGAGGAGGGCTCTTCCCCGAGCGCCCCACCACCGGCGCCGAACCCGGGACCGGTGGTACTGCCGGCGGCGATAGGGGAGATTCCGGCGAGGAGGACCTGGTCACATACCCGGCTCTCGATGCTCCGGCGAAGGTCGCTCCGGGCGAGGCGTTCGATTTGACAATCGGGCTCTCGGCGACCCCGACCGACACCCATGGCACCGGGGCATTCCGCCTGACGATGGGCGATGAGGTCGAGCTGGTGGTCCAGGTCACGGCTCTTGGATTCGAGGCGCCCAACGGGATCCGCCAACTGCTCACCGTGCGCCGGGAAAGTCCCGAGCAGACCAAGGCAGTCATCAAGTTGGTGGCCCCGTCGATCGACCAGCCGACATGGGGGCTGCTCCAGGTCGAGTACGCGCGGGCTGGGGCGGTCGTGGCGCGCGCTTGGCGCGAGATCCTGGTCGCCGACCCCGCCACCGTGGCCCCCCGCGCCCCGGTGGTTGAGAGCAGCGGAATCCCAGCAGCGCCGCAGGGGCCGGTGCCCGATCTGACGGTTACCGCTCTCATCAGCCCCGATGGCCGGCGCCTCTCGTGGACCTTCACCACTCCGCACGACGTGCCCCTCCCCAACGCCGTGGTTGAGACCAATCTCCCCCCGGGCACCGCGCGGAACTTCGCAGATCAGGTTTTGCGCCAGATCCCTGCCGCCGAGGGCAGTCCGCTGCTCGACAACACGATCACTGGACTGGGCATCACGCTTGCCGATCTGCTGCCCGCAGAGTTCTGGGACGTTCTCGAGGGCGTATGGCAAATCGTCGGCGGGCCACCGTCGTTGCTCCTGGTGTCCGACGACACGTATGTGCCCTGGGAGCTGGCCTCGCTGCAGGAGATCGACCTGGCCGAGGGCCTGATCGACCAAGACCTTCCGCCAATCCTCGGGGTGCAGGTGCGGATGGGTCGGTGGCTTCCCTCGGCTATCTCCAGACGCCGAATCGGCACGCATCCATCGCAACCGCCCGCCACAGAACGAGAAGTGGCCCGGTTCGCCCTCGTGATCGGGGACTACTTGGATGGATCGGGCGTACGACCGCTCCCCAAGGCGAAGGAGGAGGGGAAGGCGCTGGCGGCCAAGTATCCCAACGTCTGGCGGGCCGCGACCGCCGCAGATCTCGACGAACTGCTCGAAGACCGGCTCACCGAGCAGGGAGACCATGTCTCGGTGCAGGTGATCCACATCGCATGCCACGGTGCGGTCGATCCGGTCAACACGCGTTACAACGGCATCGTTCTCGCCGATTCAGATCTCCGATTGGATCAGTTGGGGGTGACCGGGAGCAAGCTGGTGGCTAGCCAGGAGCCGTTCGTGTTTCTCAACGGGTGCGAACTCGGGCTGGGTTCGGAGGTGCTGGGAACCCCCGGCGGTCTTGCGCCCGCCTTTCTCGGGTCCGGTAGCCGGGGGTTCATTGCACCGTTGTGGCTGGTCGACGACACCCTCGCTCACGACCTGGCCTTGGAGTTCTACGAGATGACCATCGGTGAGGGAATTGCCGCGGGCGAGGCGCTCCGGCGCATGCGGCAGCACTACGACCCGAAGGCGACGAAGCCCTTATCGACACCGCTGGCCTACGTGTTCTACGGCCACCCGGACCTCCGTTTGGCGCTGGCGAGCTGAAAGCAGGGGAGAGCACATGGCGAGACTCGATGGGACTACAAGGACCGTTCAAGTCGCGGCGGGCTACAGCATCACTGCGCCGGGAATCACGGGCGACGCCACCGCCTATTCGGGCGTCCCCGGCGGAACAAGGGCGCCCGGCGTTGAGAACGCCACCGACGCCTTCGTCGATGCGATGCGTGAGACCGATATGGCTGAGAGGCAACTCATCCAGATCAGGGTTGATGGGGTCAACCCCACCATGCCCCACGAGGAGGTGAGGACCGCAGCCGGCGAGGAAGGTCTGGTCCTCGAGACACCGGACTTCGGAGCCAACGTCGGTCAGGTGGTCCTGGCAGTGGACGAGGACGGGGCGATGAGCTGGTATTTCCCGGTGGATACCGCCGGATCATTGCAACCGCCCGACGTGCGGGGCAGCGGTGGCACCAAGCGTTTCATCATCCGCCGTGTCACACCGCAGACACCCGCTGGGGCTCCCAACCGCGGGCTGGTGGGAATGGTGGGCAGCAAGCTGCTCAAGCTCCTCATCTACCCCCTCACCGACCTGGCGCTGGGGGCCGTCGGCGAGAAGTTCGCCGCGGCATGGGAGGGCAAGTACCGACCATATGGGACGAGGTTCTTCGAACCGGCCGGGTACCGGACACCGGGGCTCGCCCAACTCCAGGATGCCGACTGGGACCAGCTCGCTCAAGGCCCCAACCTGTGGTTCGTCCACGGCACCTTCTCGACCTCGCACGGCGGGTTCTATCAGCTGCCGCCCGAGTTCTTGGGCGCCCTCAACGAGAAGTACCAGAACCGGGTGGTGGCGTTCGACCATCCCTCCTTGTCGGTCGATCCGCTGGCCAATGCCGCCGAGTTGAGCAGTCGCATTCCCGACGGTATGGAGCTCGAGGTGGACATCGTCGCTCACAGCCGCGGCGGGCTGGTGGCCCGGGCCATTGCCGGCGAGCTCGACGGCCCTTTGCCCGGTTTGCGGGTGCGCCGGGCGGTGCTGGTCGGGACTCCCAACCACGGGACACCGTTGGCCAACCCCGACCACATGATTGACTTCCTCGATCGAATCACCACATGGCTCAACGTGATCCCTCCCGGGCCGGCCTCAGTTGTCACCGAGGTCCTCGAGGCGGTGCTGACCGCGGTCAAGGTCCTTGGGCACGCCGCCCTCAAGGGTCTGCCAGGGCTGACCTCGATGGATCCGAGTGGCGAATACCTCAAGCGGCTCAACGCGGGAGCGGCCGCCGACACGGTCTACTACGCCGTCGGCTCCGACTATGACCCGGTGTCGGGTCTGCGAACTCTGGCGAAGAGCGCTCGCAACCTGGTCATGGACCGGGTGTTCGCCGATTCGGCTAACGACCTCGTAGTTCCCACCGCCGGTGTCTACGAGGGCAGCGCCGATCCCGCATTCCCCATCCCCGAGGACCGCCGTCTTGTGTTCGCCAAGGGCGACGGCATCGACCACGGTGGCTACTTCGCCCGCCCCCAGTTCGCCGAGCGTTTGTCGGAGTGGCTGCCAGGCTGAAGCAAGACGGAAGACGGAAGTCGGAAGGCGGAAGTAGGGAGCGGACCCATACCAGGGGTCAGACGGGGAATGTCCGTCTGCCGTCTGCCGTCCGGCTCAGCCTTGCAAGACGAGCGTGTTCCAGATACCTGGGTTGTCCTGGTTCTCGCCGGAGCGGTTCGGGTTGGTGCTGACCATCAGGCGCAGGTCGCCGTTCGGGGCGGCGTCACTCACGTTGAGGTTGGCTCCGAACACCATTCCTGGCTGGGGATCGTTGACCCCGAGCACCGGCCACGGTATGGCGGCCTCGAGGATGTACCCCGCACCTTGCTCGATGTTCACGACTCCTTGGATGGTCGGCTGGCGCGACGAATCCGGCCCGCGTACGAACACGCCGCCGCTCTCCGGGTTGACAGCACCGAGAACGTGAGCGTCCTCTGGGCCGGGGACCCCGAGCAGGACATGACGGTCGGCGTCGCGCAGCGGGTCTCCGTCACCGAGCCCTGACGGGTCGGGGCCGAACTCGAAGTGGGCCGAGTCGCCATTGAATAAGGCGGACGGGGCACGGTCGAACGTGTGAATCTCGAAGTCGTTGGTGACGACGAGCACATATAGGACCTGATCGTCCCAGGCCAACT
>DATADW010000423.1:0-6840 GCA_036258335.1 Acidimicrobiia bacterium | reverse complement strand
CTCCGGAAGCCGCCTCCCCCGGTGAGGGAGAGCCTTCAGCGCCAGCGAGCGGAGGGGGTGACTAGGGCGAGCGGCCCCGCCGCGGCGCGCTGTTAGTGAGGGAGATTGTGCAGCTTGTCAAGAAACTCGCCGAAGCGGCGTTTCTCCTCGTCGAGGGTGTGCTCGGAGAGGACGCCGTACCCAGCCTGGCGCATCGCATCCACCGGTTCGGGAGGGCTCTCGGCGAGACGGATCAAGGCGGCGACGTAGTCGGGCGCCGACTCGTACTCGACGAGGACGCTGTTTTCGCCGAACCGGCAGTAGGCACGGTTCCCACCTACGTCGGGCGTGACCAGCAAGGCCCCGGCGGCGAGCGCTTCGAGTCCCGGGAGGTAAAACCCCTCCTCCTGGTTGGGACAGGCCAGGAAGATGTCGGCCCAGTGATAGAGCTCGCGTAGCTCCTTCCAGCCGACCGTCTCACCAATGGAGCGGAACTCGAACCGGGGGTCATGCGCCAACGCCGCTGCTACCTCGAGCCCCACGACCGACTTCCAGGTGGTGAACCCGACCTTCGCGGGCGTCTCGAGGCCACCCTGCCGTTGCCGGGAGAAATAGGCCCAGTCATGGCCCTCGGGTATCACCTCGGTGGGCGACCCCCGGTTGAGCCAGGGGAGGCACGCCTCGAGCACCTCCTCGGCCACCATGATCCTGGCCATGGGCCTGGTCAACAGCCGGAGGGCGTACCCGCCGATCCAGCTCGGGTTGGCATGGCGCACATTCTGGACGATGTGGATCACCCGCTCGTGGACGGTGCCCGGGGTGAGCCGGTGCACCAGGGTCTCGTAGTCGGTGGGCCAGGAGAAGAAGACGAAGTCGTCCGGTTCGGCGCCGAACCGGGAAGGTTCCAGATGGTCAACCGAGCCTCCGGGCGCCAGCGGCTGGAAGCGCTCGATCTCGAACAGGGGGATCCCGGGCTCGATCGGTGGCCCGACCAGGATCACCTCATACCCGAGATCGAGGGCATGTCGGGAGTAGTCGAGAATCTTGATCACCCCTCCCACCGGCTTCCAGGTGGGGGTGAGCGCGTAGAGCCGGGTCATCCCAACTTGTCGATCAGGTCGACCAGGGGGCGCACCGCCTTGCGCGGCTCGAGCCGGGCGCTCCAAAGCGCCCGTGCGCCCTCGGCTTTGGTCTGGACCGTCTCGGGACTGGAGATGATCTCGTCGAGCGCCGCCGCCAGCGTGGTGGGCTCACCGGGCACCACCACCCACCCGGCGTCGAACTCCTCGATCATCGGAGTGACCTCGGTGAAGTAGGGGTGGATCACGGGGACGCCGCTGGCCAGGGCGACCACGCTCCGCGTCACCATCGCGAACTCGCGCTCGAGGCTGTGCCCGAAGACGTCGACGGCCACGTCCACCGTGTCCAGGAACTGGCGGAACTCGCCGAAGGTCATGGCGCCATGAACCGTGACCGCCGGGTGGTCGCCCAGCATCGTGGCCAGCGGTCCGGCAAGCTCCTCACCACCGCGTTGTCCCCAATGCACCGGCATCACCACATCGAGAACCACTTTGCCGGGCACCAAGCGCTCCAGCAGCGGATCTAGCCAAGGTCCGGGGCGGCTCCATCCCTGGAGGTATCCCGCCAGAGCGAGCCGAAGAGGACCCGGAGGCCGTTCCTCGCGGAAGCTGGAGGGGAGACACATCTCGACCACCGGGAAGCGGATGCGACGGATGTCCCTGTCGGTCTGGAGCACCCATGCCACGAAGTAGGGGACCTTCTTCCTGCCGTTGACGATGAACCCGTCCGCCAAGTCGATGGCGCGCAGCTTGCGTGCCCTGAGGGCGCGCAACTCGTCGGCCGGGTAGTCCTGCCCGAATTCGTAGGCGCGTTCCAGCATCTTGGGGGCGAAGAAGTCGAGCACGAATGTGATGCCTTCGATCCTGCGAAGCTTGTCGATTTGGTTGCTGTTGGTGACCACGGCCACCGCCGGCGCCCGCGCCTCCAGGTATGCGGCGAGGTCTCCGGCGGCCACGATCTCGGTCCCGGCCCGTGCCGGGGCCGGCACCGACCCCCGCCACTGCCCGTCGACCGGGCCCTGCACCACCGCGACGTCCACATCAACGCCGTGTGCAGCGAGGCCCTGGGCCAGGCCGAACACCCGCAGCCCCGGTGCAGCCACCGGCATCGTCATCCCCGGCACGACGTCGTTGGAGACCAGGATCACCCGAGGCCTGGTCACCATTTCTTCGGGACCCCGAGCTTGGCCACCGCCACCAGCGCGGCACGATGGAAGTCGTCGTGGGGGTAGCGGAGCGCCTCGACGTGCTCGAGGACCAGCGCGCCCCGGCAGCCCTCGATGATGTCCGACACCAGGTCGCCGATCGCCATTGGGTACGTGGTTCCCCGCGGCGACAGGCGGGAGCCGACCACGTCTTCGAGGAAAGCCAGCATCCCTCCCGGCCGAACGGCGCGCCACATCTGCCGGATGAGCCGGCGCCTCACCTCGGGCCGGTTGTGATGGAGGACCGTGACAGTGAACGCCACGTCGAAACCCTCGTCACCCAGTCCGAGGTCGAGGTTCTCCTCGATGGTGGAGAAGGAGTGCTCGGGGAAATTGGCGGCAGCGGCATCGACCATCGCCGGGCTCACATCGAGCCCGGTGTATCGATCACGCGCCGGGTCGAACAGAGTGGCCCAGCGACCTACGCCGCATCCCACCTCGACCACCTGGAGCCGCGACCCGGGAGGCACCCTGTCGCGAGCGGCGTCGAGCACGGGACTGAGTGCTCCCTCCTGCAACCGGTGCATCGCCTTGTTGGCCCGCAGGTCGTGGCGGATGCTGCACACCGCCTGCGCCGGGGCGCTCACCGCCAGCCGTCGGCCACGGCTGGTCCAGTACGTCGTGCTGTCGTATCCCTCGCCCATGTCCATCGAGTCGTCGTCGGGCTGCCAGCGGGGCAACCACTGCGCAGGGTCCTCGGCGTCGGGGTCTGCCCTTTGGCCTTCCGCCCACCCCAGGGAGCGGCGTAGCCGCTCCCATGGCTCGCCGGGCGGCATGGCCACCCTGTCGAAGAAGCTGAGCCGGCCGAGCACCGGGGCGGTGAGCACTCGGTGGAGGTCTCCGTCGGCCGGGAGCGAGATCGCCATCGGTAGATCCCAATGGCGCTGGGCGAGATGCTCGAAGGGGAAGCTCAGCGGGTCGAGCACCACCAGCTCATCGCAGCGGTCGAGCTCGCGCACCAGATCCCAGGGGAGGACCCCGCGGTCGTCGACCACCGCATCCACCCCCTCCATGTTGTCCTCGACCCGGTTGCGTCCAACGTAGGCCAGAACCCGGGCCGGCGGGTGCTCCTCGGCGGGCTCCTGTCCCATGGTCAGGTACCCGGGTCGGGTTGCGGGGCTGAGGGTGGTGGCCGGCGTAGTCGTCTCCGCCGGGTGCCACCATCCGTCGACCGACGGCGCTTCACCGCGGCCGGCACGCAGAGTGGCCGGGTCGGTGTGGAGGTATCCGCCGTAATCGAGACGATCCACCACGTCGAGGTCGACCCAATGCTCGACGAAATCCAGGTCCGACTCGGTGAACTCGTCGAGGTAGCGACGCTCCTGGTAGTACCCACCGCGGTCGAAGACGCTCTCCTCGAGGTACTCGTCGGCCCTGCTGCGGTGCCGGTCGCGCATCCGCTGCGCATGACGCTCGGGTATCACCAGTTCGGCGCTGGTTCGGATCAGCCCGAAGCGGCGGGCCATGGCCTCAGTCACTTCGCCAGGCTCGGAGAGAGCGTCCTCATAACGGGTCACAAAGCGGATGTCGTCGCCGAGGGAGAGCAGGTTGTAGTTGATCCCGTTCCAGTAATCGATGGGATTGGCAAAGCGGTAGCGCGGCATCTCCGGTTGGGATGAGTCGAAGATTACAAGTCGCTCCCTGAGGAACGACGACCAGTCACGGCCCGACAACATGTTGCGGTACTCGATGTCCTGGGCGTAACGCCACATAGAAGTGAGGAACGAGTACGGGTTCTTGACGGTCATCACCACGGGCCATGGGAGCGGCATGTAGTCGTTCCCGTGGAAGATGGCGGGATAAGGGGCGTGCTTGAACCCTCCTTCGCCCACCAGCAACTCCACGTCGTAGTTGAGCTCCATCAGCGCCTTGACGTAGTTGCTTCCCGAGCGGAACGTCCCGAACAGCTTGAGCCTCGGTGTGGTCACGACACCGCCTTCCCGGTCACTCGAGCCAACGTTCCTCCATCGCCCTCCAGCCCTCCCAGCGGCGAAGCGCCCAGCCAATTGGGCTGCGCGCCAGTCTTCTCACGAGCCAGCGGATGTCGCCGGTTGCCGTCTTCATCAACTCGTACTGGGTCCGGTCGACCAACACCTGGTCCTCCGCCGCTTGGCGGCTCGCCTCGAGCAATCGTGATTCCAGCTGGGCCTTCTCTTGGTCCTTCTCCCGAACCACGGCTGCTATCTCCTCATCGACCGCCATGATCCGGGCCCGGAGGAACCCCGCCTCAAAGGCGAGCAGGTCGTTCTCCATCCTCAACATGTCGTCGTCGGTCGGGGTGTAGAAGTCGTCAGACACCGTGCGCCTCCTGGAGCGCGGGAGCGGCCAGGGCCTCCAGCCGGTCCCAGATCGAGTTGAGACGGAGCGGGAGCCGTCCGTCGGAAAGAGGTTGACGGCGGGGGCGCGGCGTGGTCACCGCCGGGTCGAACACCGAGGTGGTGGCGGTGGGGGTGAGCCCGATAGCCCAACGTTCGTTGAGCACCTCGACCAACGGGTAGCTGCCGGACATTGCCTCGAACGGGAGGACGAGGACGTCATCGGGGTAGGTCTCGGCAAACCGAATCAGCGCTTCGTTGTGAACCGCCCACATCTTGAGGGCTAGGTCGGGTATCTCGAAGAAGAGTCGGTGCAGGTGCACCGGGCCGATCCCGCCCAGCAGCTCGCGCGAGTGACGGCGCTCCAGCGAGTAGGCCGAATCGGCCCAGTGGCGGTAGATCACAAGCACCCTCGCCTCGGGGACCAGGTGCTTCCAGGCGTGGAGGAAGAGGCAGGCGCGGGGATCCTTGAAACCCCAGAGGTCGTAGCTCGCCCGCCGTTGGGCGACGATGCGGCGCATCGCTGCCCACCGGTTCGGATTGACCACCGGGAGCAGAGGACGGTCGACGTGCCAAGTCCGGCCATTGTCGGCCAGGATCGCCTCGTGGAGCCTGACGATCTCCCGGTCCTCGAAGTGGCCATAGGGGTTTGAAGGGATGACGCCGATCAGTTCGTCACCCACAAAGAGCCCGGCGCGGTGCAGCAACTGCGCAACCGACGATGTGCCGCTCCGGTGGAACCCGGCGACGATGACGACACGACTCAACTACCGACTCCTGTTGGGGTGATTCCCGGGCGCTCGGTAGGTCCCGAGCGGACCCGTCAGGTTACCAGCCGCCCCCGGCGGCCCATTGAAGGGTCGGCCGTCGAAGTTGGGGTTGCGCAACGCCCGGCCGGCGGTACCCTCGAACGATCCTCCGTTTCGCTATCCATCGTCCGATGCTGCTCCGCCTCGCAGCTCTGGCCCTGGCCGCGATCGTTGCTGTGGTCCCGGGTGCGGCGCTGGCGGCTCCCGACGAGGAGCACGAGCCCAAGCTGTTGGGCATCGCCGGCAGCGGATGGAGCGACCACGTGGCAGAGATCAGAGCCGCAGCCGGGAAGGTCCCAGCCATGGTCCAGACCTTCTGGCCGATAGCTGACCTCGGGTCGCCCGGATACCTCCACGCCCAACTCGACGCCGCCGAGTCCTACGGGATGGTGGTGTACCACGAGATCATCGTGGGCGACCTCGACGAGCTCAACGAAGGCGGGCTCGATGGCCAGCTGGCGGCCATGGCGGGTAACTACGCATCGTGGCTACTGGCCGAGCCCGGTCGTCACCTGTTGGTGGCCCCGTTGCCCGAGGCCAATCTCGAGGAGCATGCCTGGGGCGGCGATCCCTCCGGGTATCGAGCGGGTTACCGCCGCATCCGGCAGGCGTTTCGCGATGCCGGGCTCGGGCCCGATCAGGTTCGGTTCGTCTTCTCGATGAATGGAGTCTCCACGGCGGGGTCCTATGCCGACTACTACCCCGGTGACGGAGTCGTCGACCTCATCGGGTTCTCGCGGATCAACCGAGGTGATCCCTGGAGGGAATACCACGTGATGTTCACCACCCACATCCGCGAGATGCAGGCGCAGATCTCGCTAAACAAGCCAATGCTGATCACCCAGACCGCAAGCGTGGGCGGCAGCGAGAGGGCCGACTGGCTCGAGGACATGTTCTCCGGGCTGCTCACCGAGAGCCAGGTGGTGGGGGCGATCTACTTCAACGTCTCGAAGGATCACGACTACCGGGTCGTCGTCGGAGGGTCGGTCGATCCCAGCTTCGCCGCCGGGTACCGCACCTGGTCGCCTCCCAGCGACGTGAGCTGGATCTTCGACGGGCGCATGGATGCTTGGGAGGAGGAACGTGCCTCGGCGGTTTTCATCGATGTCATCGAATCAGCGTTCCGCTCCGAGATCGAGTGGCTGGCCGGCGAGGGCATCACCGAGGGGTGCGCCACACGCCAGTACTGCCCTGACGACCCTGTGACCAGGGCGCAGATGGCCTCCTTCCTCGATCGGGCCCTCGACCTTCCGGCAGCGTCGGGCGATCAGTTCACCGACGACGAGGGCTCGGTCCACGAGAGCGCCATCAACCGCCTCGCCACCTCTGGCATCACCCACGGATGCACGCCGACCAGTTTCTGTCCCGACGACCCCGTGACTCGGGCCCAGATGGCCGCCTTCCTCAACCGAGCCCTCGAAACCTGACGCCAGCGGCGCCGCGTCTGCCTCCC
>DATADW010000422.1:0-1901 GCA_036258335.1 Acidimicrobiia bacterium | reverse complement strand
ACGCATGTGCCCATCTGCACCGACCTGCTCAGCATCGGCGATGGCACGATCATCCGCAAAGACTCCTTCATCAACGGCTATCGAGCGCAGGCCGGGTTCATCCACGTGGGCCCCATCAACATCGGGAAGAACGCGGTGATCAGCGAGGGGACGGTCATCGAGATCGACATATCGATGGGCGACGGGACCCAGCTCGGCCACGCCTCCTCGCTGCACGCCGGGCAGACCGTGCCCGACGGCGAGCGCTGGCACGGAACCCCGGGGCAGCGGACCTTGACTGACAACTTCCTCACGGTCCTTCCGGCTGGTTGCGGCACCCTGCGGAGGGTCAGCTACGCCGTCTTACAACTGCTGATCTGGTTGCTTGTGTACCTGCCGGTGGGGATCGGCGGTGTCAGCTTCTTGCTGGCGGCGGTCCCGAGGCTGAGCGAGCTGATGGCTGAGGGGGCCGGTGCCTTCACCAGTTGGACGTTCTTCCGCGACGCCCTGGTCGTGTCCTTGGTGCTGTACTTCGGCTCGTTGCTCGTCGGCTTCGTCATCGTGATGACCGTCCCACGCTTGCTCAACCTCTTCATCAGGCCCAACAAGGTCTACCGCCTGTACGGCTTCCACTACGGCATCCACCGGTGGATCGTGCGTTTGACCAACGCCAAGTTCTTGAGCAACCTTGCCGGCGACAGTTCGTGGATCGTGCACTACCTGCGCGGCATCGGGTACGACCTCGGAAAGATCGTCCAGACCGGGTCGAACTTCGGCGGCAACGTCAAGCACGAGAGCCCGTACCTGAGCTCCATCGGCACGGGCACGATGGTCGCCGACGCGCTGTCGATGATGAACGCGGAGTTCTCGAATACGACCTTCCGGCTGTCCCGGGTGTCCATCGGAGAACGCAACTACCTCGGAAATGGCATCGCCTATCCGCCGCGAGGCAAGACCGGTGACAACTGCCTGCTCGCGACCAAAGTCATGGTGCCGACCAGCGGGAGGGTCTGGGAGAACGTCGGGCTGCTGGGCTCCCCGCCCTTCGAGATTCCGCGGTCGGTCGAGCGCGACAGCAGCTTCGATCCACTGAAGGAGGGGGAGGAGTTCCGCCGCGGCCTCGCCGGTAAGAACAGGCACAACTTCATCACCATCTTGTGGTGCCTGTTCGCGCGGTGGTTCTTCGTCTTCCTGCTCACAGTGATCACGGGGATCGCCGGGGATTTCTACGCCACATTGGGTGCAGCGACGATCGTGTTGCAACTCGTGCTCTCCGTTGTGCTCGGCATCGCCTACTGGATCCTGGTCGAACGGATTGTGACACGGTTCAAGCCCCTGCCCGTGCTGCTCTGCTCGATCTACGAGCCCGCGATGTGGCGGCACGAACGGTACTGGAAAGTGCCCTCGACCCCACTTCTCGCCGCCGGCACCCCGTTCATCAACATGATCCTGCGGGGAGTGGGCACTCGGATTGGCCGTCGGGTTTTCAACGACGGCTGCGCTATGCCGGAGCGGTCGCTCGTCATCATCGGCGACGAATGCACCCTTAACGAGTCGAGCACCATCCAATGCCACTCGCAGGAGGACGGCATCTTCAAGTCGGACTATTCCACCCTCGGATCCAACGTCACCCTCGGGACGGGCTCCCACGTCCATTACGGCGTGACGATCGGCGACGGCGCCGAACTCACCACCGACTGCTTCCTGATGAAGGGCGAGCAGGTCCCGGCCGGCGCGCGGTGGGGCGGAAACCCGGCCCGTGAGATTCGGGATCGACAACTGGTCGCGGTGGGCACCCGCGATGAGGGGAACTCAAAATGGACGTACTAACTGAGGCCGGCCGCGAGTACTGGTGCGGCGTGCTCGGCGTCGGCGGATTCATCGCGGTGCCCCGGTGGACCCGCGATCCGATCCCGGGCGTC
>DATADW010000421.1:0-6147 GCA_036258335.1 Acidimicrobiia bacterium | reverse complement strand
GCGGGTGCCGCCCGCGGTGACGAATTGGCGACATCGGCGATGCGACCATCTGCCGCCTCAGGCCGGTCCAGCACCGGCACCACGTCGCGTTGTGGAGAAAGCTCTCACGACCGGATCACCGAGGGGACGTTATGGCTGCCTCAGACAGACCGTCCACCGATGTCACCTTTCTGTGCCGGGCGACTCAAGCCCCTTCCTGGCCCAGGCGGTGGGGCGGCGGAGCGGGACTAGCCGAGGACTGGACCCACGAGGAGTTCCCGGCGGCATGTCTGGAGCGCGAGGTGGCCTCCCGCCAGTCCAACGGCATGGAGATCCGGATCCGATCCTGCCCGCTTCCCCGCCCGCAATACCCTCGAGGAGTTCGACTTCGACCACCAGCGCAGCCTGCGACGGGACGTCGTCGCCCAGCTCGGTGCCCTCGATTCCGTCGCCGCCCGCGACGACGTCGTCTTCCTGGGCCCCTGAGGTGGCCGACGCCACGCTGGCCACCGACGCCTTCGGCTACCGCCGCCTGCTCGCCTTCGTCCGCTCCCACACCACCGGCGCCGACCGTCGGGTGTGGGCGGTCGAGGGCACCTGCAGCTTCGGCGCCGGTCTGACCCCTACCTGTTAGAGCACGGCGAGTGGGTGGTCGAGTTCGACCGACCGGCCCGACCCGCCCGCCGCGACGGCGTCAAGAGCGACACGCTCAACGCCTACCGCGCCGCCCGTGAGGCGCTCGTTCGAGAGCACGTCGCCCAGCCCCACGTCGCGGGTGCGCGTGCGGCGCTCGACCTCCCAACGGACCCGCTCCAAGTCAGATCAATGGCGCTTGTGGTCGCCGCAGTCGAAGCACCCTCCCAGCGATCGTGGACGTCTGCTCGCCGGCCGGACCTCAGCCAATCGGTCCAGTGGGCCGTGAGAGGGATCTCTCGCGTCGACGGGTGCGTCAGCGGAGAACAGCTTGGCGTCCGGGACGCACTTCATTGCGTGGTCGAACAGCCAGTTAGCCCGACTGGTGACCAGGGCATGAAAGCGCTCCATGCCGGCGTCGATGCTGTCGGGGTCGTTGTTCAAGAGAGCGTCGATCTCGACGAACTCCTGCACCTCGTCCTTGGTGATTGACCATTGATCGGGGGGCCAGACCGGAGGACCAATGCCGGTCTGCTGCCACTCGGTGAGCAGAGAGATCGAGGGGCTGTGGTGGCAACTCTCGCTTACCTCCTGTTGGGTCCGTTGCCCGACCTCGGTGACCAGCTGGTTGGCCAACCGCATCAGATGAAAGTGATCCACCACCACCTCGGCTCGGGGCAACAGATCCCGCACCTGCCCCAGGTAGCCCCGCCACTGGTCCAAGGCGACCACCCCAACCGCTCCCCGCACCGCCGCCGGCTGCAAGGCCAGGTAGGGCGCCCCGCCGAGGAGCAGTCCGGCACCATTTCGAGGAGCCGGCCCGTCTCCAGGTCGCAGAACCCCGTCGCCCACCCCTGGGTGCGGTGCTCTGTAGCGGATGGCCACCTCGGGCGACGCGTCGAGGTGGCGGTGGGGGGTGGCGGGAAGCGGGAAGACGGCGGCGATGAGGGCGCTGCCGGAGCTGGCCGAGGCCACCGCCACCCCGATCCTCGAAGCGGCCCTCTCGGGGCAGGCCCCCAGCTCCAGTCCGACTCCGGGGTCTGCTCTACCACCATCGGCTTGCTCGTCGCCGAGACCGAGCGAAGCGGCGGCCTGCGCCGACGGAGGGCGTTTTTCACCAGCTCCGAAGTGCAAAGACGCGCCACTCACCGGGCACGCCCTTGAGCTCGCGGGTGCCGCGATCGTCGAACTCGAGCCCGGAGCCGACGACGAGGTCCCTGACGGTGCTCGTTACGAGGATTTCGCCAGCGCTCGCGAGGGCCGAGATCCGGGCGCCGATGTGGACTCCAAGCCCGGCGATGTCGTTGGCCTCGACCTCGATCTCGCCGGTATGGAGCCCCGCTCGCAGGCCGAGGCCGAGTTCTCCGACTTCATCGCGGATCGCTGCCGCACAACGAACCGCCCGCGCCGGCCCGTCGAAGATGGCGAGAACGCCATCACCGACTGTCTTGACCTCGTGCCCGTCGAATCGGCCAAGCTGCCGCCGGGTCACCCTGTAATGCTCGTCGAGGAGTTGCCGCCACTTCCGGTCGCCCAACTCGGCGGCCTTCCTGGTCGAATCCACGATGTCGGTAAAGAGGAGCGTCGCCAGCGCGCGCTTTGGCGTTGGCGCGGGGCGGACGCCGGTTATGAAGTCCTGGATCTCAGCCAGAGTCGCATCCGGATCGCCTGCCCAGACGAAGTTGTCGATGCCCGGGAGCTCGACGTACCTGGCACCGGGGATGTGCTCGGCGAGATATCGGCCGTGGGCAGCCGGGATCACCTGCGCGTCCACGCGGTGGATCACCAGGGTCGGGACACGGATCGACGGCAGAATGCTTCGGACGTCGCTTTCGTAGACCAGGCGCAGAGCGGCGATCGCCATGCCCGGGCTCGTGGCGAGGCGCTCGTACCGGCTCCATGCTCGACGCAGTGATTCATCGGCGGCAAGGCTCGGTGCGAACAGGTCCAACATCTGGCCCCTGCCCATCCTCGTTTCGGCCGCGTCGCTGGTCTGATCAATCCATTCCTCCGAAGCCCCGATCGGGAAATCGGAAGCGGCCGTGAATCGCGCGAAGCAATCGACGAGGATCAGGCTCGAGACCCGGTCGGGGTGGACGGCCGCGTACGTCATCGCCATGATCCCGCCACCGAGGTTGGTTATCAGGACTGCCTTCTCCGAGCCGACTGCATCGAGCACGATCGGGATGTCATCCATCCACTCCTTGACCATCGGCAGCTGGTTCGGGGCGAGAGGATCCGACAGGCCCGAACCGCGCTTGTCGTACATGATCAGCCGCCCGATCGATGCGAGTCGTTCCCGGAATTCGGCGAGGGGCGCAATGTCCCACTGCGCGTCCATGTGGCTGAACCATTGGTCGAGCAGCAGGATGTCTGGCGGCCCCTCCCCCAGCACTTGGTACGCGAGATGGATGCCGCCCCGTCGCGCGTACTGCGTCTCGAGGGTCACCGACGCCAGCCTACGTCTGACTTGCCCACCGACCGCAGCTGAGCAGAGTCATCAAGCCCTGATCCACGGAGTGAGCATTACCGAGGAGAGTGGCCGCCGGTAGCCGCCCTAAGCAGCGCATAGCGCAACAGAAGGCCATGTCACGTGTTGTTTCTAAGTGGTCGGTTGTCGCTGGACCGAAACGGAACGCAATCATCACACTGCAGCGCTTCGTGGCATCGCCTACTGGACGACGACCGCGATCAGCGGATGGGAGCTGCTGTTGGGGGTGTCTGGACATCGTCCCCATCCCCTACTTGTACGAGATGGTGGTCGAGGACCTGGGCTACCCGGAGTACTTCCTCATCATCCTGGGTGTGTGGAAGCTGGCGGGCGGGATGAACTTGCTGATCCTCCGGTTCCCACGGCTCAAGGAGTGGGCCCACGCCGGAGCCTTCTTCAACTACACCGGAGCGGTCGCCTCCCACATCGCGGTGGTAGACGGACTTCTGGTCTGGTGGGGACCTGCAGGGTTCGCCGTCGTCCTCATGGTCTCCTGGCGCTACGACCAACATCCCGACGAGACCTTTGCCCGCAAGAACCCATGGGAAGGCACGACGCCCTCGACCATCGGTCGCGGTTGACTCGAGTCCGATGATGGGGTCTCATCGAGTGGAGGGAGATCGACTGGCTCGCGCAACGCTTCGAGAGACACCGGACCCGTCTCCGTGCCGTGGCCTACCGCATGCTCGGTTTCGTCTCCGAAGCCGATGACGCCGTCCGAGAGACGTGGCTTCGTCTCAGCCGAGCAGACACCAACGCCATCAAGGACGTAAAAGGGATGGCTGATCACCGTGGTGGCCCGGGTGAGTCTCGACCTGCTCCGCTTACACCGCTCACGGCGGGAAGATCCAGCGGTGGCTTCCCCGCCGATCCCGCCCTTCTGAGCGCGCTCTCCTGGTCGAGTAGGAGGACCAGCGGGGCGGCCTCGGACAGGCCGTAGCCCTGGACGAGAGTGATCCTCGTTCGAAGTACGTCCGGAGCAGCCGCGCGGGGACCGGAGCACCACCAGTGAGGATCAGCCGGATGCTGGAGAGATCCACCGCAGGCCAGAGGGGTGACCGGGCCACCGCGTCCAGCAGGTCGGGGGTTCCGAACCCGACCGTGACCCGATGTCGCTCCATCAGCCGAAGGACATCGTCGGAGTCGAACGCCTGGGGTACAAGTACGGTCCCCCCCTTGAACAGGACCGGGAGCACGTTCGCGCCGGTCCCGCCTGGTGCTCATCCCCTGCTGGTGATCCCGCTAACCATCCGGAAGGGACCAATATGGCCGTAATCTGATTATCACTAGGAACCGTTCGGGTCGTACAACTCAGCGGAAGCCAGCTGGTTACCTTGGCCCGCGATGCTGTCGAGACCGGCGGTCACGAGCACCCTGCCGTCGGCCAGTAGGGCGGCGGTCGCGAAGCCACGTTTAACGTTCATCGCGGCGGCAGAGAACCAGCCCCCACTGACTGGTTCGTAGCGCTCTGCGGATGCCAGGTGTTCCCCCCCTTTGGCGCTGAACCCTCCAGCGACGAGCACCGTCCCATCGGTCAGCAGCTCGGCCATGTGAGTGTCGCGGGGCACGCTCATGTTCGAGGTCGCCGTCCACGTCCCCCTTGCCGGGTCTAACAACTGGGCGGATGACAGGGGGTTGCCTCTGGTATTGGCCTCGACCCGGTAGATATCCCCCCCAGCCGCGAACACCCTGCCATCGGGCAACAGTGTTGCTATGTGACCGACCGTGGGCGCGACCATATTCCCAGTGGCGGTCCAGGACCCTGTGCCCGGGTCGTAGAGCTCCGCCGAGGGATGTTGGGGCAAATCGCTTGGTACCAACTCGCCACCAGCCACAAGCAGCGAGCCGTCGGGCAGCAGTGTTGCCGTGTGTTCGGAGTGAGGTGCGGCCAGGTCTCCGGTACGGGTCCAAGTTCCGCTGACCGGGTCGTACAACTCCGCCGACGCGAGCGCCATGCCAACGTTAGAGCCACCAACCACTAGCACCGTCCCATCTGTCAGCAGCGTGGCCGTGTGACCGACCCTGGGCGTGCCCAAATTCCCAGTGGTAGTCCAGGACCCTGTGCTGGGGTCGTACAGCTCTGCTGAGCCAAGTGACCCGCCGTTGCCGCCCACCCCGCCGACGACAAGCAGCCTGCCATCCTGCAGCAGTGTTGCTGTGTGGAGAAGGCGAGCCTCCACCATCTCGCCAGTCCCGGTCCAGGACCCTGTAAGAGGATCGAATCGCTCCGCGGAGGCATCAGCGGCATATGTGGAGCCAGAGCCTCCACCCACAATGAGGACCGAGCCATCCAGCAGGCGAGTAGCCGTGTGTTGAAGGCGGGCCGTATTCATCTCCCCGGTGGCGGTCCACACACCCGGAGATAAATCCTTCTCTCCCACGGGCGTGGTCGCGATCGTCCGTGTCGCTCCAGGGTTCGATGTCGTCGCAATAGTGACCGCTCCGGTAGAAGAGCAGGCCCATGTCAGCAGCATCGCCAGAAACACCGGCACAAGGATTCTGTGTAGTTTCAGCATCCTCCCTCGATGAGTACCCCCTCTCGCATGAATAACCTACCCCCCGAACGCGGCTGTGCGGCCCGGGCATAGGCCGCTCCGCACGCGGCGATGGGAACCATTGGGGGGTGGGTATTGGCATGCCTACACCAGACCTGGACGCTCGGAGGCGGACAATCTCGCCGGGGCCAGGTTGTTCAGGGTTGGACACGCCGTTCCGGCTCGATGTGGTGGCGTCGGCGGCCTGACCCATGGCTAAGGATCGTCGGCTAGAGCCTGCTCCTTACTCGGACAATCGGGCGTGGTGGCCGACCGGGTCAACGTCACCCGCAGCTTCCACCACGCCATCGCCGCGATCGGTGACAGGCTGATATTATCCGCGCTTCCGGCGGCGTCGTAGGCGCAGCATTGTCCACGTGCGCGCCACGGCCAGCCCGGCTACCGCCACGGTCACCGAGGGAGCGCCTCCTCGATCGGCACACCGCCGAGGGCGGGGGGTAGATGCACCGTGACGCGGAGCCCGCCTTCGTCCCGGGGGGTGAGGGTGAG
>DATADW010000420.1:0-10379 GCA_036258335.1 Acidimicrobiia bacterium | reverse complement strand
CGGCTGCAGCCCCACCCGCAAAGCTGTGCGCGACCACCTTCTCCACCAGCGGTCGAGCCACGGCGGGGTCGACGCCGGCCGCACCGAACAGCCGCTCGGCCAACAAGAGCGAGGCGCCCACTGCGTTCGAGGCCATGGAAGCTGCCGCGTGATATAGCGCCCTGCGGTCGTCTGGCAGGTCGAAAGGCTTCATTCCCAGATCGTCTGCCAGCCGTTCGAGCATCTCGTGGAGCACCGGGTCGGAAGCCGTTATAGCCACCGCCGATCCACTGAGAGCTTGAGCCCCCCGGTCAGGGTCGGGGAGGCTCTGCAGTGGATGGAAGGCACCCACCGCCATCCCGCGTGCGGTGAAGGGTTGAAGGGCCGCCACCCGGACTGCACCGCTGAGATGCACAGCACCCCGGAGTTCGGTAGCCCGCGGGGCGACGATGGCGGCGACCTCACCGATGGCGCCATCGTCTACCGCCACCAGCAACAAGTCGGCGGCTGGCATGGGTTGATCACCGACGACGACCGTGGCACCGAGCCTCTCGGCGGACCGGGAGATGTCGCCGCGCCCCACTACGGCTACGACCTGGTGCCCGGCTGCGGTCACGGCCAGCCCGAGCGACATCCCGGCGCGTCCCGGGCCGACGAGGATGAGCTCCATGACGCCCGACGCTAACGCGGGGCGTTGTCCCGACAACCTCGTCCTACGCTCCGCGAGATGCGGGTATTCGTCGCCATGACAGCCGTCATCGTCTTGGCCGGCTGCTCGGCTGCTCCGAGCGCCACGACAACAGCCGCAGCCGCATCGACCGATCCCTCCAGCCCCACCACGGCCTCGGCGACGTCTGTCCCAACCGACTCCCGGGCGACGACGACTACAAATGCCGCCGCCCCCTCCTCGACAAGGACCACACGGGCCCGACCGGATCGGCCCGACCGGCTGCCGAAAGACGTAGAGGTCCAGCGCGGTCCCCGGATGGCGCTGTACACGCTCCCGGCTGATCTGCTCTTCGACACCGGTGAGGCCGAGCTTCGCCCCAGCTCTGTCGTGGTCGTGGAAGAAGTGGCCAAAGACATCACTGAACGATTCCCCGGCAAACCGATCATCGTCCGCGGCCACACCGATTCAGTTGGCGGTTCCCCAGCCAACAGAGAGCTGTCGAGACTCCGCGCCGAGGCCGTGGCCGACATCCTCATCGAGGAGGGTGGTATCGCACCCGACTCGATGGAGATCGAGGCCTTCGGCGAGCTCGACCCCCGGGCATCCAACGAGAGCGCAGAAGGGCGCGCCCAGAACCGCCGAGTGGAGATCCTCATCCGCACCCGCCGCTGAATCAGCGGCCTTGGGTGCGCCGCTTCCCTGCTTGGGTGATGGCTCCCGAGGTGTCCCTGGTCATCGTCTTGATGAACTCCACCCGCCGGAAGCGGAGCGCCGACCAGTCCTCGTCGATGGCAACCTGACGAACCGGCTCGAAACCCGCCGTGCCCAGGCTCTCCCACCCGGTGTCCCGGTTGAACTCGCAGGTGTAGCGCTTCGATGACGACTTGGGATAGGCGAACCACACCACGGCGTCGCCTTCGGTGTGTTGCTTGACCCCAGCGGCGAACGCCTCCACCTTGTCGAGCGTGGTCCCAAACCCGATGGCGAAGTCGACCACCCCCGCGAAACTGCGGTGCACTGTGACCTCGTCGAGCGCCGCGACCGCTTCTTCGAAGCTCTCGGGGGCATCCACCACGACAATGGGGTCCTGGTCTTTGAGGTTGAGCTTGGTGAACACGGACATGGGCAGGCTCCGTCACCGAGGCTAACCGGGAGCTGGCCCGGTCAGCGCGGTGTCAGCCGTTCGGGGACCAGTTCGGTCAGCAGTTCGATCATGGTGTCGGCATCCCTGATCGCCGCTGCACCGGGATCGTTGTTGAAGTAGACGAAGACTTCGCGGGCGTCGATGCCCGCGATCCGTTCCGCCCAGGGGCGCAGCCGGTCGCGGCCGTACTCCCACGATGAATCGGCGCGGTGGAATCGCAGGTATAGCCAGCCGCCGGTGGCTCGTTGGTGCGAAACGGGGCCCGGGTCGGCCCACACCAACGCAGCCTTCGCACGGTCGAGCATCTCGTGAACCTCGGGGCGGTCCCACGAAACGTCACGGACCTCGAGGGCGGGGACCATCGGCTCGGGCAGGACATCGAGCAGGCCGGCGAGCCGGTCGACGTCGACCTTGAAGTTGGGAGGCAGTTGGAAGAGCACCGGACCGAGCCGGTCGCCGAGCCCCAAGGCGCGTTCCCAAAGGCGATGCACCGGCTCCTCGGGGTCGACAAGCCGTCGCACGTGGGTGAGGTAACGACTTGCCTTGACAGTGAAGCAGAACCCGGCGGGGGTCTCATCGCGCCAACGCTCGAACGTGGCTCGCTCCGGGAGTCGGTAGAAGGTGTTGTTGACCTCGATGGTGGGAAACCGTCTCGAGCACACCTCGAGCCACTGCCGTTTGGGCAGATCCTCGGGATAGAACGTCCCCCGCCAGTCGTCGTATTGCCAGCCGCTGGTCCCGACCCGGATCACCCGGGGGATTCTGGTGTCAGTGGAAGGTCAAGCGGACCTGAACGCCCTCCCAACCGCCCGGAACGGCGTGCCAAGTGTGTAGAGAACCGAGCGGATGGCGGCGTTGTGCTTGATGTAGCCGGCGTAACGCCACTGACGGCGCTTGTCGAGGATCGTCGCCGTCAGCTCGGGCTCGGCCGTTGAGCCGAAGTGCGCCGCCAGCGACCGGAGGGTGTGCAGCCAGATCTTGTCCTCCATGCGCCCGGCACCCATCATGAAGGCGAGCTCGTAGAGCGGGTCGCTTGGCCGGATGAGCACCTGCACCTGGGCGACCGTCCCCTCCTCGGACTCGAACGAGCTGAACGTCACCCACCCGGCGAAGAGGTGCCCTTCGGGGGTCATGAAGGTGAAAGACACGTCGTCGGCGTAGAGCACCATCACACCGGTGGAGAGTGTCACCGGGCCCTGGACGGTGTTGATCGTCCCCACCTCTCCCGGCTTGATCCCGGCGATTGGGGCGTAGAACCGGTTGTACGAGGGCCAGAAGTCGCCGTAATTCTCCTTCCAGACCGAAATCACCCCACTCGGAGTGATGTCGCCCACCTTCACCTTGTAGGTCTTCTGCCAGAGCCGGCCGAATCCCTGCAGGGGACCGGTGAGACGTCGCCCGGCGACGTTGAGCGAAAGCGCCCCGGGCGAGGCAGGTCCCACCACGAGGCGATCGACGGGCTGAGCCCAGTTTTGGGTGTCGCTCTCGGTTGGCGACTGGTTGTTCATCGTTCCTCCAAGTGGATCGACCTTCGGTCGTTGTACCTCGGGCTCGTCCGGACAGCGTTACGGACGCGACCCCGCCGGTCGGGAGACCGGCGGCGGCGTCCTCGGATTGGTCAACGGGCGGCGGCTACTGCCGACTCCTCGTCGGCATGGACGCCGATCGCCTCGTCTAGGCGGGTCAGCGAAAGGATCTGCCTGTAGTGCTCGTTCAGCCCGTATGCGAGCAACTGCTGCCCGGCACGGTTGGCGCGGATCAACACGGTAACGAGCAGACCGATCCCGCCACTGTTCATGTACTGCAGCCCCTCGAAATTGAGGATCACGGCGCGTACCCCCGCGCCGCTGGCCTCCGCGAAGGCGTCCATGAGGACCTGCTCCGAGAATGCCGTCACCTCACCATCGATGTCGATGACACGGACTCCCGGAGCTGCGTCTCTCACATCCATTGCAACCTCTGCCTGTGGCACGTTCCCCACTCCCTTCCTATGACGTCGCGCTTGCCGCGAGCGCCGATTCCTCGTTCGGATAGATATGCACGAAGTCGGCCAGCCGGGTGATTTGGAAGATCTCCCGGTAGTGGTCACTCAGCCCGAAGGCCGAAATATCGCGCTGCTCGGCACGGGCCCGGGCGAGCACTCCCACGATCGCCGCGATCCCGGTGCTGTTGATGTACCCGACCCGGGTGAAGTCGAGTACGACAAAACTGGGTTGAAGGACCGCCGCTTCTTCGTAGGCGGCGGCGAGCCGCTCCCGCGCGTTCCCGTCGAGGTCCCCTTCGAGCCGGATCAGCGCCCGTCTCTCCTCGTCGTGCACGGTCGCCTCAAAGGCGCTCGCCTGCATCGCTTTCTCCTTCCAGGCTCATCTCGAGTTCGAGAGTGTGATGGCGATCTGTGGTGTGGACCCGCAGGTCGTCGACCATGCTGCGGATCAGGAAGAGGCCCCAACCACGCGGCGTCTGCAATCCATCGAGCTTGGCCTCGAGGTCGGGGGTTTCCGGGTCAGGGACCTCACGTCCGCCGCCCTGGTCGACTATGCGGACCTTCACCGCACCGACGTTGGCGCAAACCTCGATCTCGACCGGCTTATCTGGCTCGTTGTGGTTTCCATGCTCGATGGCGTTCATGGTCGCCTCGGCGACGGCCGTCTTGAGGCGCTCCATCCGAGCGGGCTCCATTCCGAGCGGGCTCACCCATTCGGCCACCCGGTCCATTGCGACCCTTTCGTTCCCGGCGACGGAGGCAAGCGTGAACTCGCCGAGTTGCTGCCAGTCGCCCCCATCGACAAATGCGCGGGCGCTCTGCTCGGCTGAGGAGCAGCGGCGCACCAGGACGAGTGTTACGTCGTCCTCCTGTTCCCAATCGGGCCCGGTCCAGTTGTCGAGCTCGGATAAGACGACCCCGATCAGGCTCTCACCCTCGGGACGTGCTGCGATGGTGTCGATCACTCGGGAAACGCCGAGCATCTCGCGATCGGGCGAATGCGCCTCGGTGAGACCGTCGCTGGAGAGCAGCATCACGTCTCCGGTTCCCAGGTTGGCCTTCTTCTCCTCATATGTCATCCCGGGCATCAGGCCAAGGGGCATCCCGGTCGCCCTGAGCTCGACCACGCCGTTGTCGCTCCGCACGTAGGGGAGGACATGCCCGGCGTTGGCAAAGTCCAGTTCGCCGGTGGCCGGGTCGAGGATGGCGAACAGGCAGGTAACGAACATCCCCTCTGGGATGTCGGCCACGAGGATCTCGTTGGCGCGCGCCAGGATCTCGCCAGGGGTGGCGCCGGACGTTGCATTGGCGCGAAGGACCGACCTGCAGGTCGCCATTACCAGTGCCGCAGGTACGCCCTTGTCGGTGACATCGCCTACCACAACCCCGAAGCGACCACCGTCGAGGGGGATGAAGTCGTAGAAGTCGCCTCCGACCTCCCGGGCCGGGCGGTAGTAGGCCTCGATCTCCCAACCGGGCAGCGTGGGGAGTTGGCGAGGCAGCAGTGTCTGTTGGATCAGTGAGGCGACGCGTAGCTCGTGCTCGATCCGCTCCCTCTCCTTGGCCTCGGCCTGCTGGCGGCGGACGAGTTGGGCAACCCTGATCGCCGGCGCCACCTGGGAGGCGAGCCCCTCAAGAAGCTTTCGGTCGTCGGAGGAGTACGGCTGGTCAGATAGCCTGCGGCCCAGGTTGAGCATCCCGATGAGCTCTCCCTGGCTGATGAGCGGCACCACCAACTCGACGCCGGCTTCTCGCAATTCGGCCACCGCTGGCGAGTCGAGGCTGAGCCGCTCTAGCTCGACGGGCGCACCCGCCGTCTGCAAATAGGGCAGCAGCGGGTCGTTAGGCGCGATTTCGACCTGGATCGACTCCGCCGGCGCCGTCTCCAACTCCTGCAGCTCGGAATCGGCCTGGGAACGACCCTTGCGGATGCGTGACAGAACCACCATGTTGCCTTTCTTCTACCCCGCCCTCGTCACGGCATCGTTACGGGTGACCCGTCCGGTACCAATCGGGGCGCGAACCATCAAACCTGGAAAACCGCTTGCTCTTGTATCGGCAAATCGGACCGCAGTTCTGAACAACCGACGCCGCATGGGAGCCCGCTTGATCTCGGCATGGTCCTCATGCCGTGGAGGGATGGGGCAGGCGGACGAGGCGGGACAGTGGCCTGATCAGCCACCCTCGCCGCGCAGCCAAAGACGGGCTGTCGCCGGACGGAGCGTCCGACCCACGACGTTGGAGAGGTCGTCCTTGAGCCCGTCGAGATCGACCTCGCTGCGCAGCCTGGAGGCGAACTCGTCCACGACGCGACCTGCGTCGTACCGGGACCGGTCAAAACGACGGTCGACAAAGCCTTGGACCCTGCGCCGGACCGAATTGAACAAGGCGGCCGCCGCCAGCGTCGCACCGGCCACGGCAAGGGGGTTGCTGCGGCCGACCACCGCACCCAACACCACGGCGAACCCGGCATAGATCGCCACCAGCACCGCGGCCACGATCGCATAGGAAACGGTGCGGCTGATGATGCGGTCGATGTCATAGAGGCGGTAGCGGAGTATCGCGATTGCGACTGCTGCCGGAAAGCCGAGCCCGGCAACCAGCCAAGGAACCAGCCCGACCAATTCGCCCTCGAACCCCAACACTTCGGAAACGAGCATGAAGGCCAAACCGAGCAGCGCCGCGACCAGGGCCATGGCCACCCACTTCAGTTGGCCGCGTTCCACGCCGGACGCCTTTCGGTACCGCCCAATGAGCGACAGGGCACCCAGGACGATCACCATGACGAGGATCGCCCCGGCGAAGGGGACGACCGACTCCAACCAGGGCGCTTGGTCTATGCCCATTGGGTTGTCGCCTACACCCGAAGCCGTCACGATCGTGGGCTTGAACAGAGAGGCGATGGTGAAAACAGCTAGGGCGGCATAGCCAACCGAGACCACCGGTCTCCACCTCGGCCCGGAAAGATGGCCGTCCGGAAAGTAGAACGTCGCCGGGAAGGCGATGAGCCCCATTGCGGGGGGGACCAAAATGGCACCCGTCAGGGCGACCCAGCCCGTCCATGATGCGGTCTGCACCGGAAACCAAGCGGACTCGGCGATGCTCTGCAAGTTGACCCCGAGCCCGAGCGCAGTCACACCCGCCAGCCAGCACCATCCGAGGGGATGCTCGGGTCGGCGAGCGGCAAGTAACAAGCCGACGATCGGGAAAGCCATGAATGCGGACGCCCAAACCGCGTCATCGACACTGATGCCGCCGCTCGAGCTGACCACGGCGCTGAGCAACCACGAGGCGATTGCGACGACGAACAACAAACCGGCCGCCCACGGCGCCCATCTTCTCATGGGGTCTACATCGGTCACAGTGCGGTTCCCTTGAGCCAGAGAAAGACCGAGGCGGGCCGCAACGTCTTGGTGACGACTGCGGCTAGGTCGGTCGAGAGCCCTTCGAGGTCGATGTCATCCCTGAGCCGGGCCGAGAACGTGGCCGCTACAACGGATGCGTCGTAGCCGGCGCGATCGAACCTCCGGTCCACCCAGGCCTGCACCCTGCGCCGCACCGGGTTGAACAGGGCGGCTGCCGCCAGCGTGGCTCCGGCAACGGCGAGCGAGTTGGCCTCCCCGATGAGGGCACCCAGCGCCGTGGCACCGCCGAAATAGACGGCGGTAAGAACCACGGCGACGAAGGCGTAGGTCACGGTGCGGGAGACGATCCTCTCGATCTCGAAGAGCCGGTAGCGGGTGATGGCGACCCCGATGGCCACCGGGATGGCGAGAAGCGAAGCTGACGAGAGCACCGAACGCACCGATTCGAGATCGAGGATCAAGTCGAGGACGATTACCACCAAGCTGAGTGCAGCGGCCCACAGCAACCAGATGACCTGGGCCCGGACCGCAGCAGAAGCCCGACGCAGCCGGAGGAGTAACGAAGCCGAACACACCAGGAGCGCCGGGAACAGGATGAGCGCCATCCCGTCGAGGAGGTCGTACTCGGTTGCTGAGTCGAGCCCCGTCACCAATACCTGCGAGGAGAGTGGCCACAGCCGGGGCACCCCCACCACGAGGGCCAGCGCAAACCAGGCGACCAGGAACCACGCCACCCAGCGCCACCCTCGACCGGCCGGTTCGCCGGTCGGGAAGATCAACATCAACAAGAGAAGCGCACAGATGCTGACCACCCACCCCCATGAGCCATACCAGGCGATCAGATGCTCGAACGGCCATGGGTTGGCGGAATCCAGCGAGGAGAGGACGTAGACCTGACCCATCGACGTCAGGGTCTGCGCCACGCCGGCCACGATGCAGAGCACACCGATGCGGTTACCCGGACGGTGGGCGAGGATGATCGCCCCCACCACGGCGAACGCCGGCCAGGGAAGAGCGTCGCCCAGCGGCCGGAGATCGGTGAGGGTGGCCGACCGGTCGACCATGAAAGCGACGACGGCGACCCAAGCCACCGCAAAGCCGGCGGCAACTCCCAGCCAGACTCGACGGCTCATCTCGCTTCCTCGCGCAGCCACACCGCGAAGCTTGCCGGCCGCAGGGTTTGTCCTACGGCGGCGATGAGGTCGGTGGTGAGCCCGTCGAGATCGATTTCTTCCCGCAAGCGGGTGCCGAAACCGTCAACGACTCGCCTGGCGTCGTACCGCTCCCGGTCGAAGCGGCGGTCGACGAATCCCTGTATCCGGCGTCGAACTGGTTGGAACATGGCAGCTGCCGCAAGGGTCGAGCCAGCCACTGCCAAGGCGTCCTCGGACCCAAGCACCGCCTGCAACCCAAGAACCGAGCCGACGTAGATGCCGGATAGGACGACCGAAACCAGACCGTATACGGCGGTGCGGCGGATCACGCGACCAAAGTCGTAAAGGCGATAGCGGAGCACGGCCACCGCGATCGATGAGACGAGAGTAAGGACCACCAGCGTGAACACGATGTTGGCCAGCAATTCGAGGCCTGACTCGTAGAGCACCAGATTCAGCAGAACCGAGACGACAGCTACCGCAAGGGCACCAGCGAACACCTTGATCTGCTGGCGTTCGATTCCATCGGACCGCCGAAATCGCCCAACAGCTCCGAACAGCGCCGCGGCCACGCATACCAGCATCAGCCCTATCCCGACAGCTCCCGCCGGGTCGAACAGGCTTGTCAGCTGCGGAGCGCTGATCGGGAGAGCCACCATGGTCTCGGAGGCACCGCTACCGACGACCGCCGCTGGCTTCAGAGCGTTGCCGAAGATCACCAATGCCAGCCCGGTCATCGCCGTGGGTGGCACCCACCGGTAGCGCGGCGACGGGAGCCGCCCGTTGGGAAATAGGAGGGGCAGGAAGATCAGAAGCAACGCCAGCGAGACCGCCCACTCCCACGCTCCGAACCAGGCTCCCCAACCGGCCAATGGTCCCCCGGTCAGGGCGAGGTCTTCGCCGATCACCCCGAGCGTGAATGTCAGGCCAAAACCGGACAGGATCCATCCCACTGGGTTCCAGGGAAGCCGCCACACGAGGTAAGCCCCGACGACGCTGGGAGAGGCAATCGCCAGCAGACCCAGGATGTCGAGAAACCAGTTCTCGACCGGTGGGCTTTGTGTCTGCCCGTATACCAGGACCGCAAGGCTCACCAGTCCCAGCACGACGCCCAGCCAACGGCGGATCACGTTCAGGTTCCCCTCAGCCATAAGGACACGGTGACCGGTCGGAGTGTCTGCCCGACCACCGCGGTGAGATCGGTGGTGAGGCCGTCGAGATCCACTTCTTGGCGGAGCCTCGAAGCAAAGTCGTCCACAACGCGTTCGGCGTCGTATCGGGATCGATCGAATCGGCGCTCGACGAACTCCTGCACCCGGCGACGAAGAGGGGTGAACAGCGCGGCAGCGGCGAGTGTTGCACCGGCCACCGCCAGCGGATTGTCCCTGCCCACCAACGAGCCGAGGGCCAATGCGCAGCCGGCGTATACCGCAACGAGTACGGCGGCGACCACCGCATAGGAGACCGTCCGGCTGATCAGCTTGTCGATGTCGTACAGCCGGTAGCGGAGGATGGCGACACCGATGGCGGCAGGGATCGCGTTGAGGGCGATGAAGACGAGCGACACATCGAGGATCACGCTCTCGGTGACCACCTGGCTGGCTGCCAAGACCACGATCAAGAGACCGATCGCCGCCATCAGCCAGGGGTACTGGAGCCGCTCCACTCCACTGCTGGCCCGCCACCTCCGTACCAGGCTGCCAAGGGCGACGAGGAGGAGAAGCGGGATCAGGAAGAAACCCTGGTCGAGCATGAACGCCGAGAAGCCCGAGAGCCCCTCTAGGGCCAGCGGGCTCACCAAACCGGTGATCTCCTTGGGAACCGGGCTGATGAGCTCGGCGAAGACAACCGCCCCCCAGACGACCAGAAGCGCTCGGCTCAGGAACCGGTCGAACCCAGTGGCGGGCGCGCCATGCGGAAACAGCACGGGGATGAGGGCCAGGGCCACAAATGCCGAATAGCTGAGAATCGAGCTGAGCATCTCGACCCAGACGCGGGCGAGGTCGGTCATTCCCCCATCGAGCAACCCCTCGAGGAAGAGTGTGAGACTCCAGGCCAGCCCGATGAACAGCAGGAGGTGCCC
>DATADW010000419.1:0-26310 GCA_036258335.1 Acidimicrobiia bacterium | reverse complement strand
GTCTAGATCGCGAAATACGCGGGAATCGACCGTGGCGGCGGTACGGTGCGCCGGTTGGCCGCTCGGTACACCGACGGGCAGCGAGCGAGGAGGAACCGGGTCGTGGAGACGGTGGTGGTGGCGATGGCGGCGGCGGGGGCTGTGATGCTCGCCGTGAGGCTGAGGCGCTCACCGGAGGCCGAGTTCGATCTGGACGTCCCGCCGATCGCCGCAGATGACGTACCCGATCTTCCCTGCCCGTGGTGTGAGGCACCCACGATCGAGGAAGACCCACTCTGCCCCTCGTGTGGGCGTCGTTTCGGTCCGCTCGTTCTTCGCTAGGGCGGGCTCCGGCTCCCAGACAGCGGCATCGTCACCATCGGAGCACCAGGGCGCGATCGACATGGTCGAGGTAGAAGCCAAGACCCTCGTAGAGCCTCAAGCCCCGTATGTTCGCTGCATCTACATAGAGCATGGCTGTTGTTGCGCCCTGTCGCTCCGCCAGGTCCCAGAGCCCAACGAGAGTAAGGACCCGACCCAGCCCAAGACGCTGGGATTCTGGCGCCACCCCGACGATGTAGATCTCCCCCAGGTCCTCGGAGTGCAGCTTGGTCCAGCAGAAGCCCACCAAGGTGGTACCTCGCCAGGCCAACCGGAATCCCTGAGGGTCGAACCACGGTGCCGCGATCCGATCGTCGATCACCTCGCGGTCCCAGGCGCCGTTCTCCGGATGACCGGCGAAGGCGCGGTTGTTGAGCTCGAGCCACGGCTCCTCGTCGCGGCCCACCCTGAAGCCGGTGATCGAAATCTCCGGCGGGATGTCGGGGCGCTCGTCGGGTGGGAGCGATCGGCGCAGCTGCCGCAGCTCGCGCTCCTCCTCGAACCCCAGTTGGTGAAGCACCTCGGCCAAGGCAGGGCGGAACACCCATACTGCGAGCCCCGATGCCCCTCGTCCCGCCGCGGTGCTAATCGCCGTCCTCGCCGTCTCCTCCACGGCGGCGACCGTGCGATGAAGGGGATGGACCGCCATCTCGAAGGTCCAGCGCGCCTGCTCCCGGCTCGGCGTCAGGTGGGTGTACGCGAGCAGCTCGCTGCCCTCTTCCCCCACCAATCCGACCCCGTCGCCCTCGCCGCCAGCGACGAGGTCGAGGTACTTGTGCTCGCCCAGCGGCCAGTGACCGTCGGCGGTACGGCACAACTCGAACAGCTGCTGCAGCGCGGCGAGGTCGCCTGGCACCTCCACCGGGCGGAACTGCATGGTGGGCACGGTAGTGAGAGCGGCCGCCATCGATCGGCTCACCCTCAGGTTGTCGCCATATCCCGCCGATTGGAGGTCATGACGGTATCCTCGGAAACGTGGCGAGAGTAGGGCTCGTCTTGGGGGGCGGCGGCATTACCGGCGCCGCCTACCAGATGGCGGGGCTGATGGCCCTCGAGCTCGCCACCGGGTGGGACCCCAATGACGCCGATGTCGTGGTCGGGACCTCGGGCGGCGCCTTTGTCGGCGCCGTGCTGCGGTGTGGCGGCCTCAACCTCGACACGCTGGTCAAACCGCATGACACCCGCGAGGACGTCTCCAAGCGTTTGCGCAGCCATGTGTTCCGTCGCCCGAGCAACGGAGAGGTGGGGCCTACCGCCTACCTCGGACGCTGGCTGCGACACGGGATCGTCCCAGGGCTGCGCCGTCCCGGGGTGTCGCTCCTACTCGGCTCGCCAGCCCGGTTTGACCCCGCGGGGGTGGGGCAATGGCTCACGGAGCAGGTCGGCGAGTCCGCCTCGCATTGGCCCGACCGGCCCACCATCGCCACCGCATACGACCTGGGGGCCCGGGAGCGGGTCGCCTTCGGCACCGAGGATGCACCAGACGTGGCGCTGGCCGATGCTGTCTCCGCCTCGTCGGCGGTGCCACTCTTCTTCTGCCCACACCGGATCAACGGGCGTGATTACGTCGACGGTGGCATCCTCTCAGGAACCCACGCCGATCTGCTCCTCGGCAGCTCGGACCCGCTCGACGTTGTCATCGTGCTGGCACCGATGGCGGTCGAGGAGGAGCGCAGCGGCGCCTGGTTCCACGAGCGCATGTTCGATCGGGTGGGGACGACGGCGCTCACCGCTGAGATGGCCTCCTTGCGCGAAGCGTGGCCCGGGGTCGAGGTGCTGGTTTTCCGGCCGCCGGCGAGCGTGCTTGCGGTGATGCGGCCCAACGTCATGGCGCCCGATGCCGCCGTCCCCTCGTTTGTGCGCTCGCTGGTCTCCTTCCGCCGCATCCTGGCGCGGCCGGAGGTGTGGTCGGTTCTCCATGATCATCTCGCGTCGGCGGTCGGGAGTCAGCGGCGATAAGGGAGTTCGCGCCCGCCTGGTCGGCTGACGCCCGATGAGCGCCCACCTACCCGCCCGTAAGCCCCCGAGAGTTTCGCGGGTTGGTCAGCGAAGCGGGGAGCGGTCTGTGTGCTCGGCTGGCGGCTGAGCTGGCTGCCGAGCTGGAACCAGCCGATCGCTCGGCATGAAGAATCGATGGCCGGCGGCGCAGCTCACCGTCCCGTGCTCGACAGGACCGTCTGTCGAGGGGAGCGCTTGGGGCCCCGAGACCACCGCATCGAACCGGCATCCCGGTGAGGGGCACAACACCCACTCGTGTTCGTATTCACCCATACCGAGGCTGAGCACGCCGTCCCCGGCGTGATACGAGCTCAGCCGCCGAGCACCAGTTCCCCATTGCGGTACTCGATCCCGTCAACCGAACGACGCCAGCCCCACACGTCTATCGGCTCGGTCAGGAAGAGGGCCGGAGGGTCCTCAGCGGTTGCATCGAGCACCGTTCCAAGGGCTTCCTGGCGCGTTTCTGGGTCGGATGTGGTGCGTACTACCCGCAGCGAGCTCCTGGTGTCCGGGTGGCACGCCACCGGTTGTGGAGCGCCACAGCCGACAAGGGCAAAGGGCACCGCGCCGTCGGCCAGCGACCCGGCGCTCCAAGTGAGTGAGAAACCACCACCCCGCCAGTTGGAGTTGTCGACGCGGGCCTGCCATGCCGGGAGGTCGATCACGCGCCGATCGACGGTGATCCCGGCCAGCTCCAGGTAACCCTCAACGGCCGCGTAGACGTCGCCATCGCCGGCCACCCGACCTTCCACGACCTCCATGGTGAAGTTGAAACCGTCCGGGTAGCCGGCTTGGGCCAGAATATCCACCGCCCGCTCCGGGTCGAAGCCCCATGGGATCCTCTCTGGGTCGAATCCAACTATGCCCTCTGGGGCCCACAACGCGGCCGCCTCGAGGTCGCCCCGCAGAGAGTATGAGATGGCGTCCTTGTCGACCGCGAGGTTCATCGCCCGCCGCACGAGGGGCGAGTCGGTGGGCCCGCTCCCGTCGACGAATGTGATGGAGAGCACTTCGCCGGTTCCTACAGCGGATGTAGTGACGCCGTTGCCGCTCGGGACCGGGTCCGTCGGGAGGCCCAGTGCCACCTGCGCTTCGCCCTGTAGCAGCGCGTCGGCCCGAGCCGCGGCGGAGGGGACGACCGCCAACACCACCGGGTCGTAGCCGGGGTTCCCTCGCCAAGACCCGCTCCACCGCACAAGCTGAATCCGGCGACCGCGCCACACGGCGACCTGGTAGGGGCCGGTGCCTAGGGGGGCCTCGTCGGCGGAACCGACACCTTTGAGCGAGCTCGGGGCGACAATGTACGCCGAGGCGAGGAGAGCGGGGACCAGCGGCTGTGGGCCCCTGGTGGCGATCTCGACGGCACCTTCGAGAGCGGAGACCTCGTTGATGGCGCGTGCCACCCGGGCGAGCGGATCTGGGCCTTGTCGCAAGCTGTCGAGGGCGACGCGCAGCGAGGCCGCCACCGTCTCCCCGTCGAGGGTTGTGCCGTCCTGGAACGACACCCCAGCCCGCAGCTGGAATCGCCAAGTCGTGTCGTCTACCGCAGCCCACGAAGTGGCGAGGGCGGGCTGGGGAGATCCGTCGGCGCCGATGGAGGTGAGCCCATCGAGCACCAATCCCCAGGCGATCCGCCCGTCGGTCGCCATCGACCCGAGCGATACCCCGGGAGCGGGCAGTTCGGGGACGGCAACCGTGAGCGGAACCCCTACCGGGACCTCGGCGGCAACGGTGGTGACCGGAGGCACTGTCTCATCGTCCGAAGCGGGGTTGTCGGTGCAACAGACGAGGAACACGCTGAGAGCGGCAAGCGACCGGAGCCAACGGGAGCACACGATCGGCGGCACGGTACGTTGCCGCGCCTAGTCCTGCAATGTTCGTTGCCGAGGACGGCGGCAGAAGACCCGCTACGGCTGCCTTCCTCAGTTATCACATTACAGCGTTGACGATCGCCCTATCATGTCATACCTTCCCGGGGTGGTCGTGACGATCGATCCTCGCCTCGTCGCCTTGCTGGCCGCAGGGTTGGAGGAGGCGGCAGCACGGCTCGAGGGCTCGGTTCGAGCCGTCCAGGCAGTCCCCGGCGTGGGGGACATCGCGCCGACCCTGGCCACTCTCGCCGCCGTCGTAGCTCAGGCGAGATCCGGGGCAGCCGATCTCATCCGCCGCGCAGATGTAGTCGAGCGGTCCGGGCAGTCGCCCCCACCTCCCTGGCTGAGCCCGGCACAAATCCCGCTCGGTGCCGGCCTGGGGCGACGCTCAGAGGTGGAGACGCGCTTTGGGGAGGCCTTGGACGCAGATCTCGACCCGGGTGGTTGGCGGCGCTGGTTCGCCTCAAGACCGGCGGAGGAAGCCGGCTATCTCGCCGACCGCTTCCCGGCGGTGATCGGACGACTCGATGGCGCTCCCCCGTCGTCACGATTCCTCGCCAACCGCCGTCTGGTTGCACTGGACCTGCTCCGGCACAGCGCTTCGCTACATCGTCTGGTCGCGGCGCGTCGCAACCGGGGTCTCCCACTGCCAACGAGGGCAGCAATCGGCAGGGCCGAGTCTGGGCTGCGGCGAAAGCTCGAGCAACTGACACGATGGCACGATCGCCAGATCCTCCTCTATGTCCCCGGAGCCAACGGGCGGATGGTCGAGGTGTTCGGCGACCTCGGGCGGGCCGAGACCGTCGTGGTGGTGATTCCGGGAGTGGGAAGCGATATAACCAATGTCGACCAACTCAGCGATGCCGCGGCGCGCCTCGCTACCGAGGTGAGCGCTCTTGCGGATCATCAAGTGGCTGTGATCGCATGGCTGGGCTACGACTCCCCCGACGGGTTGATCCCCGCCGGAGCCGGCGTGGCCGCGGCGTGTGAGGCCGTCCCTGCTCTTGCCGCCCTGGTGGAAGGGTCGACCGCTCCCGGGGCCCGGGTCGTACTCGTAGGCCATTCCTACGGTTCGGTGGCCGTCGGCGCCGCTCTCGGGGCAAATGCTGTCGAGGCGGTGGCGGTGCTCCTGGGAAGTCCCGGCACGGGGGCCGCCCGCGCCGCTGATCTGGGACCGGCCGTCTGGGCGGCGAGGGCATCGGGCGACCCGATCGGGGTCGTACCCGAGAGCATCCACGGTGGCGACCCCACCGACCCGGAGTTCGGTGCCAGCCGCTTCTCCACGGGAGGCGCTGCTGGGCACGGACTCGACCAGTACCTGGGAGAGGGGACCGAATCGCTCCGCAATGTTGCCCTGATCGCTGCCGGTCGGGAAGACGAGGTCACCATGTGGTCGCCTCCGACCTGGGAGCGCCTTCTGGTCGGTATTACCGCTCCCCTGCTTCCTCTCCTGGCCCCATTGGCGCTGGCTCGGCTCGCTTCGGGCGTCTTGCCCCGCCCCACTTGTCGGAGGAGTCTTGACAGGTGAGGCAACGTTTGATTACGTGCTCTAACCGCCGATAGGAGGCAGAATGAGCAACATGTTCGGTGCCAACCTGGAGCAACTCGACCAGCTTCAACGACGGTTTGTCGAGGAAAACGAGGCGGTCCGCCTGTTGCAGACCCGCATATCCGGCACGCTTGGATCTACGGCATGGACCGGCCCCGCCGCCGAGCGATTCCGATCCGCCTGGAGCGGCGAGTTCGTCCCCGCCCTCAACCGACTGGCCGAGGCGCTGGCAGAGAACGCCAGCGTGGTGGCCAACCGGCGGGAGGCAATCGCGGTGGCCACCGGCTGACCACACAATGGACCAGTCTGGCTCGCTCCGTTACTCGGCCGGGCTCCTCCGGTCGGCCGCAATCGACCTCTGCCAGCCCTTCGCCGCCATACGCTCGCACTCCGCCACGGCTTGGTCGGGACCGGCTGCCGAGCGATTGGACAGCGCCCTCCGTGCTTGGGAGACCATCTGCTCCGCTGCCGCCGAGTTGTTGACGCGGCGCGCACAGAGCATGGTCAATGAGGCATCCCAACTCGAGAAGGCGGAGTTGGCCGGCGGTTGGTGAGACTCCGCCTCGCAGTCAGCCGAGCCAACCACCGCCGTGACCTGGAAGTGGTGGCCGGTCCCCAAGACACTATCGCCGGCCTGATCGCCGCCCTTGGCGACGCTGACCCAGGATCATCCTTCGAGGTGGATGAAGAGCCGGTGGATCCGGGGATGCTCCTCTCCCAGATCCGGCCTGGTTCGACCTTGGCGATCGACCGGCGCCGAGATGCGCCACGCGCCGTGGCGCGGGTGCTCGTCGTCGCCGGGCCGGATGCCGGTCGTGCCTTTGCCCTCCAACCCGGCAGACACACCCTCGGCTCGCGCGGGGATGAGGTCATCCTCGGCGACGGCATCCCACAGGTTCAACTGGATGTCGACGCCGACGGCTCGGTCCGCATGTGGGACGCCCGGGCATCGCCTCCGTGCGCTCCATGGCGGGCCCGGAACGGAGCGCCCGTCATCATCGGACAGATGGTTCTCCGAGTGTCACTGCCGAGAAACGGCCAACCCGGCCGCGGCCCCTTAAGCCGTCCGCCGCGGCCATCGCCGGCCGGTCCCCCAGCCGCCATACCGCTCCCCAAAGCACCTTCTCCCGGCGTGTCTCGGCCGAGAATCGGTTGGGCTGCGCTGCTCGCTCCGATGGCCATGGGCGCGGCCATGGCAACGCTGGTCAACCCGATGATGGCAGTGTTCGCTCTGGTCGGCCCACTGATGCTGGTTGCCCAGTGGGCCGAGGACCGGAGCGGCCACAGTCGTCGAAGACGGGCGGCGGCGGCCGGGCTCCGGTCGGATCTCGACCGGTTGCGAATGCAGCTCGAATCAGCCGCTGGCGTCGAGTCGGAGCGGATTCGGGGCGAGCATCCCGACCTACCCGAGATCGTGGACCGTGCCCTCACCGGCCACCCCTCGTTGTGGGAGCGGCAGCGGGGCCACCACGACTTCCTTCTCCTATCTGTCGGCCTCGGATCGTGTCGATGGACACCTCCGATCGGGGCCGGATCAGCGGCACCAGAGATCGCCGCCGTGATCGAGCAGGGCTCGCATCTGGCGCTGGTGCCGTTTGCGATCCGGCTCGAACCGGGCTCGGGAGTGGGCATCGTCGGCACCGCGGCGGCGGCACGCGCCTTGGCCAGGGGATTGGTCACCCAGGCGGCGGTCCTCCATGGCCCAGCCGATCTCGTGATCGCACTTCTCACAACGTCCGATCGCATCAAGGACTGGGAATGGCTCAAATGGCTCCCCCACTGCCATCCCGGTGCGCACATCTTCCTCGGCGAATCGATCCACGATTTCGTGCCCGACCGGGGCGGACCGCACTCGACCCGTCCCCTCGGGCCCACCGCCCCCACGCCGCCTGCCGCGCTGGTTGTCGTCGACAACGTCGGGCCGCTGCCCGATAAGGCGCGTCGCGCCCTCACCCCAGAGTCGACGCTGCTCTTCCTGACCGATGAGCGGCGCAAGGTCCCGGCGCGCTGCTCGACCGTGATCGAATTGGCCGGCATCGAAGCGCAGTGCGAGATGTCGGGCAGCGCCGCCCAACAATTCATCCTCGCCGGCGTCGCCCCCGACACCGCCGACAACATGGCGCGGGCTCTCGCCGGTCTCACGGACCCCGAGGCCGAGAACGTGACAACCCGGCTTCCCGAACGCGTACGCCTCCTCGAGTTGGTCGAGATGAATGAGCCAACGGCGGAACTGATAGCAGAGCGGTGGTCCGCCGCCGGGAAACACCCACAAATCAGCGGCACGATCGGGCTGTCGGAGAACGGTCCGGTGGCCGTCGACCTAGTGGCAGATGGGCCGCACGGGTTGGTTGCAGGCACCACCGGGTCGGGGAAGAGCGAGCTGCTCCGCACCTTGGTGGCTTCGCTTGCTCTCTCTGCGGACCCCGACCACCTCGTTTTCGTTCTGATCGACTACAAGGGCGGAAGCGCATTCGACGTCTGCGCTGACCTGCCACACACGGTCGGGTTGGTAACCGACCTGGACGAACGGCTGGCGGGACGGGCCCTCACCTGTCTCGAGGCCGAGCTTCGGTATCGAGAGCAGAGGCTGCGTCTGGTCGGCGCCTCCGACCTGACTGACTACTGGGCCACGGGTCAGCCCGTGCCGCTACCCCGTCTTCTGGTCGTCATCGATGAGTTCGCCGCGCTCTCCGCCGAGATTCCTGAGTTCATGAGTGCTCTCCTGGACATCGCCCAGCGAGGACGAAGCCTCGGTGTCCATCTCCTCCTTGCCACCCAGCGGCCCGCAGGGGTGGTGAGCGAGGGAATCAAGGCAAACACCAACATCCGCATCGCATTGCGGGTTCACGACCAGGCCGATTCGACCGATGTGCTCGGCGCACCGGATGCCGCCCGCCTTGGCAGGCACACGCCGGGACGGGCCTTTCTGCGACTCGGCCCGGCAGACCTCGTCGCCTTCCAAACCGCCGTGGTCACCGACCATGCGCCGGGCATCGACGACGCCGAGATCAGGGTGAGCCGCTTCACCCTCACCGAGCCGCCGTCCGCCTCGACCCGGCCATCTCGCCCCGGGCCAACCGACTTGGAGCGGCTGGTGGACGCCGCCACCGCCGCTGCCGCAGGCCACGCCCCACCCCGGCGACCATGGCCGCAGCCATTGCCCGAGCGAATCACCCGTCGCCAACTCGACCGTGGATGCTTCGCCCTGGCCGACGAGCCACGTCACCAGCGCACCCTCGGCATGACCCACCGCCTCCCCGCCCCGCTGCTGATCTACGGGGGGCGCGGTTCGGGGACAACTACGGCTCTGGTCGCGCTTGGGCTGGCCTTGGCTTCGAGCTGTCACCCGGACCTACTCCACATCTATGTTCTCGACTTCGACGGCCAGGCGCTTGGGCCGCTGGCGGGGCTTCCCCACACCGGGGCCGTCATCGGCGCGGCGGAGCGCGAACGGCAGACGCGGCTACTCCGGTTCCTACGCGCCGTAGTGGAGCGACGCCGTGGTGCCGCGGGTTCGGGAGAGAGGAGATCTGACGATGAGGGCAATCCGAGCCGGATTGTCCTCCTCCTCGATGGGTTTCAAGGGTTCAGCAACGCCTTTGACGCGCCAGCCGACCTGGTCTGGAAAGAGACGCTCACCAAGCTGGTGGCCGACGGTCCCGGGTTCGGTGTGACCGTGATCGCCACAGCCGATCGGCCGGGTGCGATCCCCGGGCCGGTAGCGGGCTTGGTCGCCGACCGATTGGTGTTCCGCTTGGCGGACCCGTACGACTACGCCGCCTTCGCTTTGCGGCCACCGGCGGGCCCCGTTCCCCCTGGCAGGGCAACCGATACGCGGACCGGGCTCGAACTTCAGGTCGGCTGTTTCAACGGCACGCTCGAGGAGGAGGTGGCGGCCATCGCAGAAACCACTTCGCTCCCCATGCGGCCACCCCATTCGATCGGCGTGCTCCCATCCCGCGTTTCAGCTGGCGAGTTGATCGACCGGGCGACATTCGATGACCCCGAGTGGCTGGTGCCTGTGGGAATCGGAGATGACTCCCTGGGTCCGGTGAACCTCAATCTGGCAGTTGGCGAGCCTGTGCTCGTCGCCGGCCGACCGAAATCGGGCCGGAGCACGATCCTCATGACCATCGCTCTGATGGTTGGCTTCTCGGGACCCGGTGTGACGGTGGAAACGATCGCCTTCGAGCGGTCACCGTTGCGTGGGCTACCGGGGAGAGCGGTCACTGCTCCGAACGATGCTGAAGTTCTCTGCGCCCGCATCCGGTCGGCCAGGGCTCCGCAGGTCCTCTTCGTCGACGATGCCGAGATGATCGATGACCCGAGTGGAGCCCTCGCCCGGCTGCTCGCAGATCGTCTCGACCACCTGAGGGTGGTAATAGCTGGCAATGCCGACTCGCTCAGGTTCGCCTATGGCCACTGGACCCAGACGGCTCGACGGAGCGATTCCGGGGTCATCCTCGGCGCCGTCTCTAGTGCCGACGGCGACCTCTGGCACCGGGATATACCGGCCATGCCGCCAGACGTCCCACCGGGTCGCGGGCTCATCCTCATCGCCGGGAAGTGGCAGCTATTCCAGGCAGCGTCGCCCTGACGATGCCGGGTGGGTCGGTGCAGGAGGGACGTACACGAGGAAATGGGTCCGTTTGCGCCGCCGCCGAGACGGTTTCGGGAGCCGGCACCAGCGAAAGACGCTGCTGATGGTCTGGGAGCCTTGTGGGCGCTACTGGGATCGAACCAGTGACCTCTGCCGTGTGAAGGCAGCGCTCTCCCGCTGAGCTAAGCGCCCCGCGATGGTGATCCTAGCCGTGGCGGTCGCCGCCGGACTTCGGGTTGAATAGGGCTGTGAACCGGAGACATTTCGAACATGTCGTCGATCGGGTACTCGACGACCTGCCCGAATGGGTCGTCGATCAGATCGACAACTTGGTGGTCGTGGTCGAGGAGTCCCCGACTCCCGAGCAGGATCCGGAAGGCGAAGGACTGCTCGGGATCTACGAAGGCATTTCCCTCTCCGAGCGGGGTGGAGATTACTGGGGCGCCATGCCTGACCGAATCACGATCTTCCGCCAGCCCCACCTCGACCTCGATCTAGAGCGTGCCGAGTTGGAAGAGGAAATCCGCCGAACGGTGTTGCACGAGCTCGCCCACCATCTCGGAATCGACGACCAAAGGTTGGACCACCTCGGCTATGAGTAACCGGGATGCCTCGCGCCGTAGGCATCCCGGAATTGCAACGCCCTTAACCCCTGGTGCGGGCGATGCCGGCCTTCTTGAGCACTGCAGCGGGCACCCCTGCTTCCCGCCACGCCCCGTAGGTGATGCCCTTGCGCTCCGAGTAGGAGGCAGCGTTTTCGACGAATCCCTTCTCCACGTCTGCCTCGTTCTGGGCCTCACCCATCAGTTGCAGGGCCTTCTGGGAGTCCAGCTTTGATTGAACCAATTCCACCCGCTTCAGCGGATTCTGCTCGGCAGCGATCCGCTCGTCGATACCAGCAAGACGGGTCTCCAGACTCTCCCGTGTCACCTTGCGGCCGGGTCGCCTCGACTCGATCGCCCCAAGGTAATTGCTGATCGCCTTCGACTCACGCCGCCCCTGAGCGAGCGCCGCTTTGTGGGCTTGGCTCATTGCCATGACTATCTCCTGTCACTTGAAGACGCCTCATTGTGCCATATCCACAGGGAATTGGCATCCTGGCTTCGGCAACCGCCCTCGGATCGAGCCAACAGAATTCAAATGGCTTGAAACAGCCGGTAACGACACCGGGATTGAGATGCGTGGCCATCCTCATGTGGGTTGTGGCGCCTGCCTCTTGGCGACATAGCCAGCAAACTACGTTTTATCTCGCACTCGACATACTTGTGGGTGGGCCCTAGTGGATTTGAACCACTGACCTCTTCCGTGTCAGGGAAGCGCTCTCCCCCTGAGCTAAGGGCCCGGAGCGCGGCGGAGTTTACCCACCGAGGCGACGCCGGGGATCGAACCCGGGTGAAGGGTTTTGCAGACCCTCGCCTAACCACTCGGCCACGTCGCCCTGAGTTGTCATCCCCGCGAACCAGCATGGTCGGACCAGCGGAAGATCCACGAGACGGCACCGGGAGCGGATGGCACCCGAGCCGAGAGCGGAAGACGGGGCTCGAACCCGCGACCTCAACCTTGGCAAGGTTGCGCTCTACCAACTGAGCTACTTCCGCGCGCCGCCCATCATACCTGTGGGCCCTGGAGCGTCCAGCGGTGGTCAAACCCCGGTCGACCCGAAGCCGCCCTCGCCACGGTCCGAGAGGGGCAGCGTTGAGGACTCGACGAGCTCGATCGTGGGGACCGCCACCACCACTAGTTGAGCGATCCGATCACCCCGTCGCAGCTCCACCGGATCCGATCCATGGTTGACCAACAAGACCTGGACCTCGCCCCGGTAACCGGGGTCGATGAGACCGGGGCCGTTGACCACGCCGACCCCATGACGCAACGCCAGCCCACTGCGCGGCAGAACCAACCCGGCGAACCCATCGGGAATGGCAACGACAATCCCGGTGGGCACGGCCGCCCGCTCGCCGGGCGCAAGGACAACGTCGATCCGGCCGAATAGGTCGATTCCGGCATCGCCTACATGGGCGCGTTGCGGCGTGGGTAGTTCAGTGTCGAGCTTCTGGAAGGTAATCTCCATGGTGGAGTAGCAACGGGGCGCAACGGGCGGAGCCGACCCAGGGAGTTGGCCCGTGCCACAGGCGTACTGTACCGAGTGCCGCACCCACGTAACCGTGCGCCAAGGCGCCTGTCTCGCCGGTCATCAGGTCAACACTCCCCTCCATAGACGAGAGCCGGGGCGCCACGCCGCCCCCAGTCAATCGACACTGGTCGTCGCCTTGCGTCAGGTGCGCCAATCACTCACCACCACGGATGTCTCCCCCGACGAGGGACGTCATCGTCAGCCCGGATCAGAACGCCCGACGAGCCCCGAGGTCCCGCGTCGGCCCGGCGAGGAACAGAGACCTCGATGGCCCCGCAGCAGCGAGCGGTCGCATCGGGTGACCCCGCCCCGGGCGCCTCTCGCCTTCGACCAGGCAGCACCCGTGAGACCACAGGTAGATGGGACCGGCGCCAAAGGCGTCAACTCGCCGCTGCTCGAGTTGTTCGGCATGGCCGAGCCGCCCACTTCACTCGCTGGGCCCCACCTACCACCCCCCGGCCGGCCCGCCCCGGTGACCGCCCCGGCGGCGCCTGCGCCGCCGGTCCGGCCGCCGGAGGCTCCCCGGGCCACACCATCGGGACTGGTCGAGCCTGCTCCATCTGATCCGCCAGCGCCCCCCAGACTCGGCAAGCTCGCCGCGGCGAACGGCCACATGCCAGCACCCTCCACCAGCGTGCTGGTGGCGCGGCTGCTCGAATCCACCGTCGACGGATCGCCATTGGAGGGCTGGAAGCCTCGTCCGGTGACCGGGCTGGACCAGCGAAAGAGCCGGCGGTGGCCGCTGCTCTTGATCGCAACCGGGATCTGCCTCGCCCTACTCACCGGCGCCAAGTGGCTGGTCGACGTTCCCGCCCGGCACGCTGACGACATGCGCAACGACCTGGCGGTGGCGACAACCCAGCTCGGTCGGCGCCTCCCGGGACTGGTGGCAGCCCTTGGGCCGATCACCAATCCCGAGGTAGGGACGGAGCGACTCGTTGCCACATCGGGCTTGCTGGTCGACTTGGGGAGCGCCTCGAGGGCGCTCTCGCTCGAAGCGACCCGTCCCATGCCCTGGGCGGCGCCTTTCTCGTCGACCGAGCCCACCGACGCCCTCCGGGCTCCCCGACGCATTGCTGCCCGCCTGGCGGTCGCCACCGATCGCATTGAGCAGAGACTTGGTGCGGCGCTTGGCTATCGCTCGGGTCTTCGTCACGCCTTCGTGCTCCCACGTCTTGTGGTCTCGGCACCTCCACGCGACCTAAGTCCGCTCGAGACTCGGCTGGCGGAGGTTGGCACCAACACCAGTGAGATCCTCACCGCGCTTCCCAGCGACCCGACGCTTGCCGACCACCGACGGGAGGCGAGGAGACTGCTCGAATTCTTCGAGGGGTGGCAGGGGCGCTATTTGGCCGCACTGCGCGCCGACGAACCCGACCGGGCAGCCGAATTGGTGGAGAGGCTGCGGACCAAGGTAACGGACTTGCGCCTGGGTCTCGCCGAGCCACTGCGCCGGCTGGATCGATGGGCGGAGCGACGATCATCCGAAATCGCTCAGGAGCTACGGGTGCTGGCCCGCCAGATCCGTCAACGCTCGACCTGAGCGCTTCCCATTTGCTCTTCCTCCAACTCGGTCAACTCTCGTTGGAAGTCGGTGGCGTCCCGGAAACTCTTGTAAACGCTGGCGAACCGCAAATAGGCCACCTCATCGAGCACCCTTAGCCGGTCGAGGGCCTCTCGACCGAGACGCTCGCTGGTGATCTGTGGCGCCTCGGCCAGCGCCAGCATCTCCAACTCCTCGACGACGTGATCCAGCGTTCCAGGTGCCACCGGACGGCCCGCCAGCGATCGCTCCAACCCGACACGGAGCTTCGCCGTCTGGAATGGCTCAACTCGCCCACTTCGCTTGAGGACCATCACCGCCGCCTCGGGCCGCTCGTAAGTGGTGAACCGGTGCCCGCAACGGGGACAGGCACGGCGCCGTCTGATGGCAGTCCCCGCGTCGGCCGGCCGGCTGTCGATCACCCGGGTACCGTCAGCGGCGCACACTGGGCACAGCATTGGAGGAAGGGTACCCGTGGCCACCTGGGGCGATGTACGAGATGTGTTCGCCGCATGCGGTGCTGCAGCACGAGAAGGGCTGGCCGCGGCCGACGGTCGATGGGATGATCCGGCACTCGGCTCATGGACCGTCGGCGAGCTAGGTGCCCACATGGTCCGGCTGGCGGGGTCCCCCGCCGTCTATCTCTCCGCCGAGGTGCCACCCGATCTGCCCACCCTGGTGGATGCCGGCGCCTACTTCGCCTCGTACCTGTCGGGTGGCGAAGAGGGTCGGGCCGCAGTCGCCCAACGGGCCCGTGACGAGTTGCAGGGCTTCGGAGGTACCGATTCGGTCGTGGAGTCCTTCGATCGGGCCCTGCAATCGTCGTTGCGCGCTTTCGAATCGCTCAGCGCTCCCTTTCCCACGCTGGGCACGCCTTATGGGCTGATCGCACTCGACGAGTACCTGGTCACCCGGGTGGTCGAGTTGACCATTCACGGTCTCGACCTGGCGCATGCCCTCAACCTCGAGTGGGAGCCGGCCCACAGCGGGCTTCGTATCACCCTCAAGACGCTGGCCGACACCGCAGCACACGGGCCCGACGGTGGGCGGGGGGTCGTCGGCGCGCTTTCGGGACGTGATTGGCCCGGTACGGAAGAGGCGATACCGATCCTGCGCTGACGCCTCGGCCTATGGAACCGCGGGGACTCTCACGACCTGTCCGGGACGGAGCACCGAGTCGGTGAGGTGGTTCCGTTTCCTTATCTCGAAGACGGTGGCCCGCACATCCCGTCCTGGCGGCGTGGCAGCGGATGCCAGGTCCCATAGGGTGTCGCCCGCGGCTACGACAACTGTCACAGATGCCGGACGCGGGTCTCGGGCAGCGACCCCGGAGGCGAGAACGAGCACCAGGACCATCATCGCCGTGACGGAGATCAGCACTCTGGACAGAGCCTGATGGCGACTTCTTGTTTGGTTGGCCTCGCCCCGCTTCTCCGGGTCGCTCCCTGCTGCTCCCGTCTGCCTGCGGGAGCCGATGCCCGAACCTCGACGCAGTGACGAGGGCGCGGCAACCCACTCGTCGGAGCGAACGGATGTTCGATGCATAGTGCTCACTATGCCCGAACAAGTGTTCGGTGTCAAGGGGTTGATCGAACAGGTGTTTGCCTGACAGCCCCGGTTGGAGGTAGCGTGTGGGAACAGACGTTCGGAGGGCACTGTGATCAGTAGGCAGCAGGGGAGGGCCCAAAGCGGGCGGACTCAAAGCGGGCGGACCCTGAGCGGGCGCCAGCAGCAAGTACTCGATCTCATCAAGGCGACGGTGTCACAGCGTGGCTACCCACCCTCGGTGCGGGAGATCGGCGAGGCGCTCGGGCTCAGCTCGCCATCGACGGTGCATAGCCACTTGTCCGCGCTGGTCGCTGCGGGACTGCTACGCCGCGATCCGTCCAAGCCGAGGGCGATCGAGGTCTTGGACGTCAAGCCCACCGCCGTCCCACCCGGGGGGGACCGGGTCAGACAGGTTCCTTGGGTCGGGCGGATCGCTGCCGGGACGCCGATCCTGGCCGAGGAGGCCATCGAGGACATCATCCCGCTGCCCGTAGACATCGTCGGCACCGGGCCGGTGTTCCTGCTCACGGTCAAGGGCGACTCGATGGTCGGCGCCGGGATACTCGACGGCGACCTGGTCGTGGTTCGATCGCAACCCGACGCCGAGGACGGTGAGATAGTGGCGGCGATGGTGGACGGTGAGGAAGCCACGGTAAAGCGACTGCGGCGCCGGGTCGGATCCATCCACTTGGTGTCGGAGAACCCGGACTACCCCGCCATGGTTTTCGAAGGAGGGGTGGAGGTACTGGGCAAGGTGGTCGCCGTGCTTCGAAAGGTGCGCTGAGCCTCAGTCGGGCAGCGCGCCCCGGTAGACGGTTTTCGCCGGACCGGTGAGCCAGGCGGTATCGCCGCGGAGTTCCACGAGCAGCGGTCCGCCGGGAAGATGGACCGTAACCCGATCTCCGACCTCGCCACGGCGGCGAGCCACGGCCACGGCGGCAGCGGCACCGCTCCCACAGGCCAGCGTTTCGCCAACACCACGTTCCCAAACGCGCAGCTCGATGTTCTCGGGGTCGCGCACGGTGGCGAACTCGACATTGGTGCCGCCGGGGAAGAGCTCATCGTTCTCGACCACGCCCCCCTGCGCGGCGACCGACGCCACGGCCGGATCGGGTACGAATGCCACGGCATGCGGGTTGCCCACCGCCACTGGGACCAATTCCAGACCCGCCAAGGACACCGGGGTTCCAGCTACTTCGACCGGTCCCAGCTCAACTGTCACGTCCTCACCCTCGATCATGGCCTGCCTGGGGCCCACGGGGGTCTCCACCGAGAATGGACCACCATCCGACCAACCCCGGTCGAGTGCGAATCGGGCCACACACCGCAGACCGTTGCCACACATTTCGGCGGCACCCCCATCGGCATTCCAATAGACCATCCCCACCCGCTGCGGTCCCAGCCTCTCCACCACCAAGACTCCATCCGCCCCCACTCCCCTCCTCCGGTCGCAGATCAGAGCCACCTCGTCCCGCCCGAGCGTCAACGGGCCTTCGAGGACGACGAAGTCGTTACCCAGCCCCTCCATCTTCACGAACTCCACGCCGGCTCCTCCGTGAGGGCGCGCCTAACACCTTCGTAGACCTCGTCGGGATCGTCCGACCAATCGATCCATCTGATCCTCGGGTCTCGCCTGAAGAAGGTCCGCTGGCGCTTCGCCAATTTCATGGTGGCCTGCTCCGCCAGGGTCAGCCCGTCCTCTAGGGACCGCTCCCCTGCCACGACGGGTACGAGTTGGCGGTAACCCACGGCTGCCGCCGAGGTCGGTCCGAACCGGGGCGCCAGAGCCGTGACCTCGTCGATGAGGCCGGCTGCCACCATGCCCAGTAGGCGAGCGGCCACCCTCTCCCGGAGCACAGGGCCGGGATCCACCCCGACCGCGGCGAACGGCAGTTCCGGCTGGTAGCTGGCCACAGCTTCCCGATGCGGCGAAGCAGCGCGTGCCGTCGGGCCCCGATCTTCGATCATTGCCACTTCGAGCGCCCGCGACACCCGGCGCGGGTTGGACAGGTCGACGTGATCCCCTGCTTCGGGGTCTATCTCGAGCAGCTTCGCCTCGGCAACGGCAGGGGGAAGCGCCGAGATGGCGTCACGCAGAGCCGGGTCCTCACCGGGGAACCGAAGCGGGTCAACCACCGCTCTGAAGTGGAGCCCGGACCCACCGGTGATGACCACCGGTCGCACCGCCTCCCTCAGCACTTGGCGAGCGTCCTTTTGGAACCGAGCCACCGTGTAGCGCTCCTCGGGCTCGGCTATGTCGATCATGTGGTGGGTGACCCTCGCCCGCTCGGCGGGTGACGGCTTGGCAGTGCCGATGTCCATCCCGCGGTACACCTGCATCGAGTCGACCGAGAGCACCGACCCGCCCAGGTCAACGGCGAGCCGGAAGGCGATATCGCTTTTCCCGGAGGCGGTGGGGCCGAGAACGGCGAGCAGACGGGTCAGGCGACTCTCCGGCCCACCAGGTGGTGCGGTGCCGCCCTCATCACGGCTACATCGAGGAACCTCCCGGCGTCTACCCGACCCTCGACGTGGACCAGCTTGCCGCTTCGAGCGCGTGTCGCCGCGATCTCCGGGTCTTTGCGCGACGGGCCTTCGGTCAGTACCTCCAACACCCGACCGACTTGCTCTTGGTTGCGCTCCAGCGAGATCCCGCCCTGCAAGGCGGCTAGCCGCTCGAATCTCGCCTGCGCCACCTGCGGTGGCACGACGTCGCCGGTCATGGCGGCGGCAGCCGTTCCGGGTCGCGCCGAGAAGATGAACATGAACGCCTGGTCATAACGCGCCTCGGCCACCACTTCGAGCGTCCGGGAGAAATCCTCGTCGGTCTCCCCGGGGAAGCCCACGATGATGTCGGTGGAGACGGCCAGACCGGGGATGGTGCGCTTCGCCAACTCGAGCTTGTCGAGGTAACGGTCGGCGGTGTAGCCGCGGTGCATTCTCGCCAGCACCCGGTCGCTACCGCTCTGCAGCGGGAGGTGGAGCTGCTCGCAAACGGCGGGCGTCTCCGCCATTGCCTCCGCCACGTCCTGACGGAAGTCGGCGGGGTGTGGGCTGGTAAACCTGACGCGGCGGACCCCGTCAACCGCCCCGACCCGCCGTAGCAAGTCGGCGAAGATGGGACGGCGGCGCCCGTCGATGGCCAAGTCGCGACCGTATGTGTTGACGTTCTGACCGAGGAGGGTCACCTCGACAACGCCGTCGTCGGCGAGTCGCTCGACCTCACGGATGATGTCCCCCGGTCGGCGGCTTATCTCGCGTCCCCGCACGGCGGGGACGATGCAGAACGTGCATGTGTTGTTACACCCGACCTGGATTGTGACCCATGCGGAATGGGCGACCTCGCGACGTGTCGGGAGAGAGGACGGCATCGCCTGCAGTTCGTCGACCACCTCGACCACGGGCCCCCATTCCTCGGCATGGTCGAGGAGGTCGAGTACTCGATCGAGGTTGTGGGTTCCGAGGACGACATCGACCCAGGGCGCTCTGGCACGGACCAACTCACGGTCCTTCTGAGCAGCACACCCACCAACCACGAGGAGGACGCCGGGGCGCTCTTGCTTGAGGGTCTTGAGGTGGCCGAGATGACCGTAGAGCCGGTTGTCAGCGTTCTCTCTGATGGTGCAGGTGTTGATGAACACCACATCGGCTTGATCAGGCTGCTCGGCCCGGGTCATCCCGTCTGCCGCGAACATCCCCGCCACCCGCTCGCTGTCGTGCTCGTTCATCTGGCAGCCGAAGGTGCGGACGAAGTAGCGGCGGCCGACGCGCTGTGGCACCCGACGCCCTCGGCGCGCCGGTGGTGACAGCATCGTGGGGGAGGCGGTGGCAGTCATCGCTCAGCGGGCGTAATCGGTGACCCGCAGTTCGCGGATCACCGTCACGAGGATCTGGCCAGGATATTGGAGGTCCTCCTCGAGCCGCTTGGCGATCCGCCGGGCGAGGTCGGCGGCGCCGAGGTCATCGACCCGGCCCGGGTCGACCACCACTCGAACCTCGCGCCCCGCCTGGAGGGCAAAGACCTTCTCGACCCCCTCGAAGTCCCACACCAGATTCTCCAGCTTCTCCAACCGGCGTACATACGACTCGAGCGCCTCGCGTCGCGCACCGGGGCGGGCGGCGGACACCGCATCGGCCGCCTGAACGAGGACCGCCAGCAGGGTGCGCGGCTCGACCTCGTTGTGATGAGCCTCGATCCCGTGGACGATGGCAGGGTCCTCGCCGAACCTCCGTGCGATCTCGGCGCCGATCAAGGCGTGAGATCCCTCGACCTCGTGGGTGACCGCCTTTCCGATGTCGTGCAGCAACGACGCCCGCTTGATCGGCGCCGGCTCGAGCCCCAACTCGGCAGCCAGCATTCCTCCGATATGGGCCGACTCGACGAGATGGTTGAGGACGTTCTGCCCGTATGAGGTCCGGTAGCGGAGCCGGCCCAATAGCGTCACCAGTTCGGGATGCATCTTGGAGATCCCGACCTCGAGCAGCGCCCACTCGCCGGCATCTCGGACGCTCGCCTCCACCTCGGCGCTCGCCTTCTCGAACGCCTCCTCGATCGAAGCAGGGTGGATTCGCCCGTCGGCCACCAGCTTCTCGAGTGCGATCCGGGCCACCTCTCGCCGCACCGGGTCGAACGAAGCGACGGAGACCGCCTCGGGAGTGTCGTCAACGATGAGGTTGACCCCGGTCACCGCCTCGAAGGCACGGATATTCCGACCCTCGCGGCCGATGATGCGGCCCTTCATGTCGTCGGACGGGAGTTCGACGATGGCGACCGTCGTCTCGGTCACCACCTCCGATGCGAGCCGCTGGACGGCTGTGGCCAGGATGCGACGGGCACGCCGGTCGGCTTCCTCGCGCGCCCTGATCTCGGTATCGCGCACCAGCACCATGGCGTCGCGCTTGGCGTCGGCTTCCACCTGCTCGAGAAGCTCACGCTTAGCCGCGACGACATCGAGATTGGCGACACGTTCAAGCGAGGCACGGGCCTGTTCGCCCTGGGCTTCAACCTCTACTCGAAGCTCGGCCACCTCCTGCTCGCGGTGGATGAGGAACTGCTCGCGCTGCGCCAGGTTGCTGGCCCTCTGCTCCAGGGTCCGTTCCCGGGAGGCGAGCCGCTCCTCGCCCACCTGAATCTCGACTCGGCGCATCTCGAGGGATGCGTCTTCGCGCTCGCGGTAGCTCTCGGCGCGCGCCCGTCCCTCCTCGTCGGCTTTCGACAACATCCGCTGAGCCTCGACGCGTGCCGATCCCAGGACCTCCTCGGCGGTGGCCGCGGCTCCTTCTCGATTGCGCTGTGCCCGGTCCCGACCGATGATCGAGCCGACCACATACCCCGTCACCCCCAGGATGACTGCGGCGATGCCGCCAATGATCCATTCCATCTCGGCTGCCCTTCACGATCCCGTGGAAACGCGACATGCCGAACCTCACGGTTCGGCACGTCCGCACTCCCACGATCGCAGGCCCGCTCAGCGCCTCGGCGGGAACCTCCGTCCGTCAATCGGGATCTGGTTGTTTTGGTTTTGTCCCATTCGCCCGGTCAGTGTGGATGTGCCTCTTGCCTCTCATGGTAACCCACCAGTGCACGGCGGTCATGGGATGGTGATGGGCCGGTCTAGATCTCGGGAGGAGCCTCCATCTCTTCGGCCTCCACCTCTTCGACCGTCTCGTCATGTGACCGGTCCAGCCCCACCATCTCCAGCACCTTCTGCTGAAGCTGAACCGATACCTCGGGGTTCTCGCGGAGGAACCGCTTGGCATTCTCCCGACCCTGGCCGAGTTGGTCGTCGTCGAAGGTGAACCAGGCGCCGCTCTTGCGAACCACTCCCAGATCCACCGCGACGTCGATCAGGCTCCCCTCGCGGGAGATCCCCTCACCGAACATGATGTCGAACTCGGCCTGACGGAAGGGAGCGGCGCACTTGTTCTTCACCACCTTGGCCCTGACCCGGTTGCCCACCGCGTCCTGACCGTCCTTGATCGACTCGATCCGCCGAATGTCGATCCGGACGCTGGCGTAGAACTTGAGAGCCCGCCCTCCCGGGGTGACCTCCGGTGAACCGAACATCACGCCTATCTTCTCGCGCAGCTGGTTGATGAAGACGCAGGTGGTGCGAGAGCGGCTCAGGTTGGCGGTGAGCTTGCGCAGTGCCTGTGACATCAGCCGGGCTTGGAGACCGACGTGGGCGTCGCCCATCTCACCCTCGATCTCGGCCCGTGGCACCAAGGCGGCGACCGAGTCGATAACGATGACGTCTAGCGCCCCGGACCGGATCAGCATGTCGGCTATCTCCAGCGCCTGCTCCCCTGTATCGGGCTGGGAGATGAGCAGCTCGTCGATGTCGACCCCGATGGCCTTGGCATAGGTCGGGTCGAGGGCGTGCTCGGCGTCGATGAAGGCGGCCAGCCCGCCGTTGCGCTGCGCTTCGGCCACCACGTGGAGCGCCAGGCTGGTCTTCCCCGAGCTCTCCGGACCGAAGATCTCGACTACCCGGCCCCGGGGGACACCACCCACCCCAAGGGCGAGGTCGAGGGCCAAAGCCCCGGTGCCGATGGTGTCGATCCGCTGATTGGCGGTCTCGCCGAGCTTCATGATGGCGCCCTTGCCGAACTGCCGCTCGATCTGCGATCTCGCCATCTCCAGGCTCTTGTCACGGTCCACGGTCAGCTCCCTTCCTGTTGGCCGGTCCCGCCCCGAGATTTCCGTCCAGGTGCGTCACCGTACCGGGTACATGCGACAAACGACAGCGATGTGATTCGACCCGAACGATAGTCGAACGAGTGTTCGGGGGGAAGGCTTCTATCAAGGCGGAAGACGGAAGGGGGAAGCCGGACGGCGGCTGCTCCTACCGAAGCGGAAAGTCCTCCATTTCCTCATAGCGCGCCGGGCGGCGGCCGCCGAGGTGGCTGCGGTACACCACCACCCTGGTCACCATCTGCCGCACCCCGACCGAAGACGTCGCCTCCACCAACGGGCGCACGTCCTGGGGCGGTCGGAGCCTGCTCAGGGTGAGATGGGAAGCGAACGGCCTTTCGTCGGGTGGTATCCCGGCCTCGCCCAGCGCACCCTCCACCGTGGCCGCCAGCGCCGACAGTGGGTCCGCCCCTTGGTCCACCGCCACCCAGAGGACAGTGGCGCCGGCAGGGCGGGGGAATGCTCCCAACCCTCCGAAGGCGATCCGGAATGGGGCGCCGAGGCGAGCCCGGTCGAGCGCCTCCAGCATCCGGTCGTATGTCACCTGATCGACTGACCCGAGAAAGCGGAGCGTGATATGCCAGTTGGCAGGAGGCACCGGGCTCCCGGGCAGCGGTGGGCCTTCGCCGAGTCGCGCGGCGAGAGCGTGGCGGGTCTCGCTTTCCAGGGGAACGGCGACGAAGAGCCTGCCTACCGGGTCCACCACTCCCCCGCCACGGCCCGGCGCACCAGATGCAGGGCTGCGGTGGAGGCGTATGCCCGCACCCGCTCCCGGTCGCCAGGGAGCCGCATCGTCCGGGCCGCCGACCCCTCGGGCGTGGTGACACCGATGACCACGGTGCCCACGTCCTCCTCCAATCGGTCTGGCCCCGCCGACCCGGTCAAGCCGACCGCCACATCAGCTCTGAGGAGACGAGCCACCCCAACCGCCATGGCCTCGGCCACTGGCTCGCTCACCACACCGTGCTCGGAGATCAACTCGCCCGACACTCCCAGGAGCCGCTGCTTGACCTCGGACGTGTAGGCGACCACTGACCCGCGGAACACCGTCGAGGCGCCGGGGATATCGGTGAGTCGTGCCGCCACCATCCCACCCGTCACCGATTCGGCGGTGGCGAGTGACCAGCCGGCAGCTCCCAGCGAGCGGAGCAGCACCTCTTCGATGGTGCCCTCATCGGCGCCGAATACGACGCTGCCGAGGCGGGCGCGGATCTCCTCCTCGACGGGTGCGATCAGCGCTGCGGCCTCCCCGCGGGACACGGCCTTGGCGCTGATCCTCACCTTGATCTCTCCAGCCGACGCCAGGAAGGCGACCGAAGGGTTGGTGGTGGCTTGGTATAGATCGTCGAGGACCTCGGCCACCTGCGACTCGGACATCCCCCAGGTGCGGAGCATTCTGCTCTCCAGCACTTCGTCGATGCCGGCGGCGCGGCGCAGGTCGGGTATCACGTGCGCCATCAACAGCAATTCCATCTCGGCGGGGACGCCGGGGACCGCATAGATCAACCGGCCACCGTGGTCCAGCCTCATCCCCGGCGCGCTCCCCTTGGGGTTGGAGAGAAACGTCGCCCCGGCGGGGTACTCCGCTTGGCGAAGATTGTTCTCTGGCATCACCCGCCCGGAGGCGGCGAAGCGGCGCCGTAACTCGGCGGCGTAATCCTCGGAGAAGAGCATCTCCCGGCCGGTGGCGGCGCAGATCGCCTCCCGCGTGAGGTCGTCCTGGGTTGGGCCGATCCCGCCGGTGATGATCATGGAGTCCGCCCGCTCCAGCGCCTGGCGGATGGTGGAGGCGACCCGGTTGAGGTTGTCTCCCACCGTCACTTGGATATGGGCGTCGAGCCCGGCATCGGCCAGCGCCCGGCCGATGAATGCGGCGTTGCTGTTGACGATCTGACCGAGCAACAACTCCGTCCCGACTGCGATCACCTCGACGATCATCAGCCGGCGGCCTCAGGGAACTGCCATATAGCGGCCGCGAAACCAGATGAGTGGGCGCTCGAGGTTTGCCAGAACCACCTCGTCGAGCGTCGCCACGACCAGTTGCTGGTAGCCGACCCGCTCAACCCTCTCCAGCGTCGCCCGGCCCCGGTTTCCGGCGACGGCCAACTCGGGACCCCACTTGCCGTCCTCGAAGGCGAGACCGGCAAACAAGCCACCCGGGCTCGGCGCGACGAGGGCGAAGCGGTCGGACAGCGCCCTGTCCTCGGCGGCGAGCACATGCACCACGAACCGGCCGGTGCTATTGATCACCTCGAGTACATCGCTCCCCTCGGCCAGCGAGAGCACCAGTCGTGCCGGCTCACCCTCCACCACCAGGATGGAGGCCACGGTAGAGCCGGAGCGCTCTGTCTGCTCTCCCGAGGTGACCACCGCCACTCCCGCTGCGAGCCTCCCCCGGAGACGCCTGACTGGGTCGCCTCCGTCGGCTGGCCGGAATGGGTGCTCGTCGTGGATCACGCGCCTGCTCGGAGCACCGTCGCGCACCACAACACCGCCGTCACCGGCCCACCGCTCACCGACTGGATGGTATGCGGACGAACGGCCTCAGGTGACTCTCGGTCCTCAGCGCAGCGCAACCTCCCACCGGCGGCGTCTCTCGAACCGCAAAGACCTCGTGTAGCCGGCACGGCGAGCCGCGGCCACGACCTCCTGGTGTCCCCACGCTGCCTCATCGGGGGCGTGGCCATCGCTGGCGAGGGTGATGGGCACCCCGGCCCGGTTGAACATCTCGAGGAAGGACGGGGCGGGGTACACCTCGTCAACCGGCCTGCGCAGCCCCTGGCTCGACACCTCCACCGCCGTCCCCGACCCGGACGCGGCATCGACCACCGCTCGGTACAGGTCCACCGGCTCTTGCTCTGGCCTGTGTCCGTACTTCTTGCACACGTCCACATGGGCCAAGACATCGACCGACCCCGATGCTGCCAGCTGCGTCTCCAGCGCGAAGTACTCCTCCCAGGCGCGGCGCACTCCCCGCCGCTCGAACTCGCCGGTCACCTCTGCGGTATCCACCGCCCACCCCCCGATCCAGTGCACCGACCCGATGAGGAAATCCCAAGGGTACGGAGCGATCAGGTCGAGTACCGCGTCGATGGTCTCGGGGAAGAAGTCGACCTCGAGCCCGAGAGCGACGGGAAGGCCACGGTCCTTGGCCGCCTCGACCGCCTCCACATAGGTCTCCAGTCTGAGGTTGCGGTCCCGCATCACAAACGCCCGGGTGTGCTCGGCGAGCCGCGGGTCCGGCTCGTGCTCCCACCAGCGACCGAGGGCCGCTTCGGACTCGACGCAGCGGTAGAGGTGCTCGGTGAAGCCGAGCGCGTCGACGCCGCGTCGCCCCGCGACCTCGACGTAGCTCTCGATCAACCCGTCCGGATAGGACCCAGGCGGCGGGCCGCCCCGTGCGGGCTCATGGGGATGGAGATGAAGGTGGTGGTCACCCATCACCTCTCAGTGTGCATTGGTGCCACGGGTGGGCACCAATCGAGGCTCAGGTCTGACTGACCGCCGAGCTGAAGTTGAGTGGGTGCCTGAGAGCGCGGCCGGTCGACACCGAGGTGGGTTCGTCGGCGGCGAGCGACACCGCATTGACCACCGCCTCGATGGCTCCGACCAGGGCGAGCGGGTCGAGCATCGACTCGGGGTCGATGATCCCGACACGGATGGCGGGACCGTTCCCGCCGATCTCCAAGGAGACCTCAAGGGGCAGCCCGACGACACGCCCTTCCATGGCGCGGCGCACCCGCGAAGCTTGGTGCGAATCGACCTCGATCGTCACTTCGACGGCGTGCCCCCTGCCCCTTCCGGGCCGTACCCTGACGGGGAGTTCTTGGATGGTCCCACCGATGTCGCCGGCCGCAACGTTGTAGAGCCCGTGGCTCGCCCGAAGGCGGGTGGTGATGGCGTCGAAATCGGGTTGTGACATGGCGGGGAGACCGTCCGTGGCTGTAGGGAGGGCCAAGACTGGCCCTGGACCACCTCATCGGCCCGTGCAGTCGCCTAACTGAGTTCGTTGC
>DATADW010000418.1:0-3733 GCA_036258335.1 Acidimicrobiia bacterium | reverse complement strand
CCTTTATGAGGCGGTCGGGGCGGAGGGATTGGAGGGGATAGTGGGAAAGAAGCGCGGATCCGCATACCGCAGCGGGATCCGCTCCCCGGATTGGCGCAAGGTCGCCCACGTCCATCGACTGTCGGCGGTTGTCGGTGGGTTCACCCGGGGCGAGGGGGCAAGGCGCAACAGCTTCGGTGCCCTCCTGGTGGGGCTGTGGGAAGGCCCGGCGCTGCGGTGGGTGGGGGCGGTCGGAAGCGGGTTCGATGATCGGACACTCGTGGCGATTCGTTCGAAGCTCGACGCGCTGGAGCGGGCTGAGACCACTTTCCATCCAGATCAATTGATCCCGGCCGGCTCACGTTGGGTCGAACCGGTGATGGTGGCGGAGGTCTACTACAAACAGTGGACCGCCGGGCCGCGACTGCGGGCGCCGGTGTTCAAGGGGCTGTCGGCGACGCCTGCGGAGGACGCAACGTGGGAGGCGGCAGGTCCGGGCGCCGTCACCAGCTCATAGGCCAGTCGGGGTCGAGGTCGAGCTTGCGGGTGGGTTCCCCGAGGAGCACTTGCGCCACCTCATCGCTCATGTGATAGCTCTCGTCGTCGTCGGGGAACTCGCCGGCTTGGACGTCGGCGGCGTAGGAGCGCAGCGCCTCGATGGCGATCTCTCCCAGATCGGCATATCTCCTCACGAACTTGGGTGTGTGACCGAAGCTGAGACCGAGAGCATCGTGCCAAACCAAGACCTGCCCGTCACACCCGGATCCTGCGCCGATCCCGATGGTGGGCACCGGTATCTCCTTGGTGACGATGGAGGCGAGGACGTCGGGAACACCCTCGAGGACGAGGGCAAACACGCCGGCGTCGGCCAGGGCCCTGGCGTCCTCGATGAGGCCCCGCGCCTGCTCCACCGCCCTGCCCTGGACCTTGAACCCACCCATGGCATGGACCGACTGCGGGGTCAAGCCGATGTGGGCCATCACCGGGATCTCAGCATCGAGGATGGCGCGCACCATCGGGAGCCGCTTGCGCCCCCCCTCGAGCTTGACCGCCTCAGCACCACCCTCCCGAACCAGACGCCCGGCGTTGCGCACGGTTTCCTCGACCGAGATGTGATAGCTCATCCAGGGGAGGTCGCCAACCACGAGGCAGTTGGGCTCGGCACGTGACACCGCCGCGGTGTGTTGCACCATGATGTCGAGGTCGACAAGCAGCGTCTCGTCGTAGCCGTGGACCACGTTGGCCAGCGAGTCGCCCACCAGGATGATGTCCACCCCGGCCTCCGAGGCAATGATCGCCGAGGGGTGGTCGTAGGCGGTGATCATCACCAGCTTTGGCCCGCCCTTACGGGCGAGCACCGCCGGTGCGGTCATCTTGGCGCGGTCGGCCATCGGGTCGCTCCTCTCTCCCCACCGCGGACCGGTTGGGGGAACCATCGAGCCATTCTGCGGAATTCAATGCCGCTCGAGCCTCAGTCGCCGCTGCGGGTCGCCCGTGCTCACCGGCAATGATGATGCTACTGGCGGTCGCGAGTCATGCTCGGCTGCGTCTCGATGAGGGCGTTGGTCGTGAGCTGCCTCCCTCGCGGCGCCTATGTAGCGGAGGACGACGTTGGCGAACCCGATGAACACCAGTGGCAGCACGAGGAACCATGAGATCGTGCCTGCAAACTCGGTGATCCGGTCGACCCCCCGCTGGTAGCCGAGTGCGATTCGCGTCAGCACTGAGCGGCCCTCGGGTGTGCCGAGTCCGGTGGGGTCGGCCCGTGGAACGGTGTCATAGGCTCGCTGGCTCGTGCCCCCATCACGTGACAGTGATCCTTCCCGGGCGCGGCGCAGCCAATACCCGACCCGGTCCGCTGCGCGCCCGCTAGGAGGGGATCGGACCTTCAGGCTCCCCGGCGCCCTGGCGGGCCCGGAGCAGCCCCACACCGAGAGTGACCAGCGCTGCAGCCAGCACGACCGCGCCAATCCGGGTGACGATGGTCCCCACCGACGCGGCACCTTCCTCACCGACGGCGAAGTGGATGAAGAAACCGCCCGACTGGAGCAGGATCCCGACGAGCAGACCCAATCCAAGGGTCCAACTGGTCCTCTCGGAGAAGTCGGTACGCCCCATGAGGATGAAGAAGACGAGGGAGAGGATCAGGAGCACCCCGGCGTGGGCGTGCCCGGCGCGAAAGAACTGCTCCTCGATGGGGGTCAGCGCTTCCTCGCTGACGAGAAACCCGAGCAGCGACCAGCCGCCGAGCTCCACGGTGACCAAAGCGAACAGAACGATTGCGGGAAGGACCCGGGTGGCCTTCATCGGTGGACCTCCGTGACGGGACTCCGCGATCCTCGTCCGACCGATGAGGTGATGTTGACCGGTTAGCGCCACCGGCCGCCGGCTGTTAGCTGGCGGCCCGCTTCTTCTCGGAGCCGGTCTTTTCCTTGGTCGCTTCGACGCTCGCCTTGAGTGCCTCGAGCAGGTCGACCACCTTGGTCGGCTCGGGTGCCTCGGGTATGACCACCTCTTCGCCCTCGAGCTTCTTCTGCGCCATCTCCTCGACTGCCTCGCGAGTGGCGTCGTGGAAGGCGTCGGCGTCGAAGGTCGCCGAGAGGTTGTCGATCAGCATTTCGGCGACCTTTATCTCCTCGGGGCGGACTTCGACGTCGATGTCGAGCTCCTCGAACTCGGGTTGGCGGATCTCGTCCGGCCAGTACATGGTCTCCATGACCAGCACGTCGTCCTTGGCGCGCAGCACGGCGAGCTGCTGCTTCTCGCGTATCGCCACCTTGGATATGGCCACTTTGCCACTCTCGACGAGCGCCTGGGCGAGCAGCCTGTAGGCCTTTACCCCGCTCTTGTCTGGGGCCAGGTAGTAAGTCGACTTGTAATAGATGGGGTCGATCTCATCGGTGTCGACGAACTGGACGACGTCCACGATCTTGGCGCCGGACCCCGACGACGCCGCCTCCAACTCCTCGTCGGTGAAGACGACGTACTGGCCCTTGTCGACCTCGTAGCCGCGCACGATCTCGTCCCAGGTCACCTCTTTGCCGTCGCTCTCCGCCACCCGGCGGTAGCGGATCGGGCTGTGGTCGGAGTCGCGCAGCATCTTGAACTTCGGAGTGCGGTCCTCTGTGGCGCTGTACAGCGCCACCGGGATGGTGACCAGGCCGAAGGAGATGGCGCCCTTCCAGATACTTCTCATAGAAGTCGCGAATCTACCGTCTTGAGCACCTTGTGGGGGCCAGGTTGTTGGCAGGTGTTGGCGCCAGCCGTTCTGTGGGCCCGAAGCGCTGCTGTGTGACGCTTCGAACCCAGGGTTGCGGGGGAGCGCCCTCGGCAGGATTCGAACCTGCGCACCTGGCTCCGGAGGCCAGTGCTCTATCCCCTGAGCTACGAGGGCGAGGGATGAGCGAGTGTAACCTACCCCTCTGGGGCGGTCAGGTGACGTCGAGCCGGAGCAGGTCCTCGCTTGTCTCCCTCCGCACCACCAACCGAGCAGACCCGTCCGAACAGAAGACGACCGCTGGGCGCGGCACCTTGTTGTATGTCGAACCCAACGAGTGGCCGTAGGCGCCGGTGACAGGGGTGGCGAGGATGTCATCGACCGCGACGTCATCGGGCACCGAGCCGTCGTCCACCAGGACGTCGCCCGATTCACAGTGCTTGCCCACAACGGTGACCGTCCGGGGCCGGGGCGCATCTGCTGCTCGTGGGAGAAAGGTCTCGTAGCCGCTCCCGTACAGCACCGGGCGGGGGTTGT
>DATADW010000417.1:0-3117 GCA_036258335.1 Acidimicrobiia bacterium | reverse complement strand
GCCGCCGCTGGTCGCGATGTGGACGCCGTCGGAGACGTTCCCTGCAACGTCGGCCAGATCCATGGCGACGGCTGAGCGGAAATGGCTCATGGCAGCCTCCTCGTCGCCGATCTCGGCGGCGACGATGCTCTGCACGCATGCTGAGAGCGACGAGTCGCCGGTGGTGAGGGGTTCGTAGTACTCGAAATTGCGTCGCTTCTCATCGATGTTGAACTCGTTGCCGAGCAGGTACATCGCAAGCACGACATCCGCCTGCTTCACCACTTGATATCGGTAGATCACCAAGGGGTGATAGTGGAGCAGCAGAGGGAAATCCTCTGGAGGGGTCCGGGCGAGATCCCAGACCTCCTTCTCCAAAAAGTTGTCATCTTGGGGATTGATGCCTCGCTTGTCGTCGTGGGCGATATACATGACCGCGGCGGCTCGCTCCCATTGCTCGACCTCGTCCTCGTCCAACCCAACCTCGCGGACAAGAGCGATGTAATCGGCCGGTCGCTCCTGTTGCAGCCATCGCACCGACGCCACGGCATAGTTGAGGTTGAGACGAGCCATCAGGTTGGTGTAGACGTTGTCGTTCACCACAGTGGTGTACTCGTCGGGTCCGGTCACGCCGTGGATGTGGAAATGACCCTCAGGGCAGTGGAACCCCAGGTCGGCCCAGAGACGAGCGGTCTCCACGAGGATCTCAGCGCCCACCTCAACCAGAAAGCCACGGTCGCCTCGAACGTCGACGTACCGCCGGATGGCGTAGGCGATGTCGGCGTTGATGTGATACTGCGCGGTCCCGGCCGCGTAGTAGGCGGACGCCTCCTCGCCGTTGATCGTCCGCCACGGGAAGGCCGCGCCGCTCAAGGCCAGCTCGTGCGCCCGCGTTCGCGCCGCCCCCAACATCGAGTGCCTGAACCGAAGCAGATTGCGTGCGATCCGGGGCTGGGTATAGGAGAGGAATGGGAGGACATACACCTCCGTATCCCAGAAATAATGGCCCTCATATGCCGGACCCGTCAGCCCTTTGGCGGGAATGCCGGTTCCCTCGGCTCGCCACGACGCCTGGCACAACTGGAAGAGGTTCCAGCGGATCGCCTGCTGCATCCGGCCCGATCCGCCGCTAAATCTGACCTGGACATCGGCGCGGTCCCAGAAACGTGCCAGGTGCTCTTGTTGGCGCGCGAGGAGCGATTCCACACCGTCGTGGACGGAACGTCGCAGCGTGCGCATACATCGCTCCACTAACTCCTCAGAGGGCACCGCCCTCGAGGCCTGATAGGCAGCGAGTTTGGTGATGTGAAGCGCCCGACCCGGCTCGCATTGCGCCTCGACGACCACCTTGGAGTGGTCTCCACTGATCGCCGCTTCAACTCGGTGATCGTCCGTCGCCTCAACGATGTGGTGGACACCGAGACCTAGGGTCATTCCGCTGTGAGTGGTCCTGTAACCGAGGAGCAGCGCGTCGCCCGCTTCTCGACTCACTTGGCACTCCAGAACCCGTCCGGCAACGCGGCGTCCCAACCGGGGATCGGCAGACCGTTGATTGTTCGCTTCGTTGGATGGCCGGGCGTCCTGGCGGTTGATCACCTCCGAGCTGACGACCACGGGTGCGGCGCGGTCGAGCATCTCCACCTCGAACGTCATCGCAAGTAGGTGACGCGACTCCAGCGACACGAACCGACAAGACCGTACCCGCACGTGCTTGCCCGCCGGGGTTGACCACACCAGTTCTCTGGTGAGCGTGCCCGCCCGCATGTCCAGGACCCGTCGGTACTCCTTCAACCGGGCACTGGGCAGATAAAGCGGCTCGTCGTCGACGTACAGCTTCAGGACGGTGGCATCGGGCACATTTACGATCGTCTGCCCAGTCTGGGCCAGCCCGTAGGCATCCTCGGCATGGACGATGGGCCAGGTCTCATGGAATCCGTTGATATAGCTCGCCGGCGCGCCTGACGGTCGTCCCTCCTCGAACATGCCGCGGACCCCTAGGAAGCCATTGCTGAGGGCGAAGATCGTCTCCGCCCGCGCCAGGTGCTCTGGCGAGACCCTGACTTCGGCGAGCCGCCATTCGTCAATCGGATAGATGTGCTCCGGAGGGAGGACGAAGTCGCGCTTCGGCACCCCGGGAAAGCTATCGCACCAGGCGAAGGGTTTCCGTCTGGAGGCCTACTTCTGCGGACTTCGGGTCGATTGACCCTGGTACCCAGTCCCTCGAATCGAGATCATGATTCTGGATGGCCCGGTTGGGCCTCCAGGAAGGAGGTGATCTTGGTGACTGCTCTCCTTGAGAGGCCGACAATGGAGGTCACTCGGGTGCCGATGCGGTCCCATTTCACCGAGTGGGTGCTGGGGATAGTCGGTGCGGTTGGGGCAGCGATCGGTGCGTACATGTACTTCGCACCGACCGATTGGTTCCTCGGTGGGCTGGTCGAGGGCTGGTACCTCGCGATGTTCATCGGAGCCGGCCTGCTGCTGACATCCGCATTCGGGATCTTTGCCCGAAAGGAATACGTCGAAGACCGGCATTGGACAGCACGGGTAACCGTTCCTGCGGTGCTGGCACTGGTGGCGCTTGGCGGCGCCATCGCATTCGCCCTCATCTGGATTCTCTGACCGCCACTCGTGGAACCGAGATCCTGCCGGGATCTCGGTTCCACGCGTCCGGGTGTCAAACGCCGGTCACCCCAGTGTCCTCGCACGACCGCCGCAGTCCACCCCGGATGGTTCCCAGCCTGGCTCCCAACCAGAGTGCTGGCCAGCCATGGACAGGAGACACACTGGCTCAGAGGCGACCCACGCTCGGCGCGGAGCGTCTGGCTAAGTGGCAGATTGCCGGTAATCGCGCACGTCTGTCCCAGAAACACAAAGATGGATCGTGTGAGTCCGTGACGTTCGCCTCTGTTGCCTTCGATGCGGTTCGGTTATAGGTCGGTCGAAGGAGGTAATGAACATGGCGACCATTGAAGGCGAGATCTTCATCGAACGCCCGCCGGGCGAGGTATTCGACTTTGTTGCGGATGAGCGGCACGAGCCCAACTACAACCCACAAATGGTCCGGGTTGAAAAGCTGACGAGTGGCCCGGTGAGAGAGGGCACGACGTACCGAGCTTGGATGCGGTCAGGAATGCG
>DATADW010000416.1:0-5104 GCA_036258335.1 Acidimicrobiia bacterium | reverse complement strand
CCAAACTCGGGAGGTCGAGCACTGCAGGCCCCAAGGGAAGACAGACCTCGGGCACCACCAGCGGAACGGGCGAGCACAAACGGATGGGCGCCACTCCCGTGCCGCCGGCGCCCACGAACGATTGGGGCGGCCGACCCGATGTAGTAATCAGGTCGACAACCCAGATGCCGAACGCGTGATCGACGCGCGGCCGCTGGATGGAGGGAAGGACGCGGCCGCCAGACTCCCAACTCAGCCAGACTCCTACTCCGGGAGCAGCCACGTCCGCATCGTGGATGGGCATGTCTAGGAGACTTGTAACACGGCGGCGGCTCCAGCACCTTCTGGCAGTCAACACCGGTCCAGACTGAGCGGTGACCACCGGCTCTCGTTGTTCGAGACCTACTGAGCGACCGAGTCTCCATGACCTTCGATGCGGCGTGCATCGGGCTCATCTGGGGTGGAGAAGGAAGGTCAGGTGGAGATTTCGGTGGCCATCATCGCTCGATCATGCTGCGAGTGTCGGCCGGTCGGAATGAGACGAAGGGATGGGATCGCACGAAGTCGCGCAGTGCCTCATCTTTGGTGAGATCACCCCAACCAAGGATGGTGCTCACTAGCCACAACCGCCTTGGGTGCCTCCGACGGAACGCAACGCCGATCGCGACAGCCTCCTCCTCAGTGAGGAAACGGTGCGTCGGTGCATAGCGATCGCGCCCGATCCGGACCTCACGCGCTGAGCCCGCGCGCAAGTTCTGCACCCAATCGGCCTCTGGTCCCCACCCTGAGCAGATCACTACCTCACCGGAGTCCTCGTCGCCGCCGAGGACCATGGCGACTGCGTCATAGGTCTTGCCTGTCTTGCGCCCAACGTGGGTGAGCGCGAGGAAGGTGTGCCCGAGCAGCCGCCCCCATCCGCGCCGGTAGAGGAAGAGTGGCATCCGGAACACCGCGAGGGCCAGGCGTCCCGGTGTCCGGCGAAGGCCCAGCCACCCGCGACCGTTCTGTGCCGGTGTCCGCCCCGCGGAGGTGTGCATCGCCACGCTAATCACTCCTCTGCGGACGGGAAGAGGCGTCGTCGCTCGGTGTAGATCACGCCGCTGGCGAGGACGATCCACGCGGCGGCGAGCGCGACCCCGGTGGCGGCGAAGTGAGCTGCGAAGGAGGCCAGAAAGGTCCCCGCCACGGTGATGTACATGAGCAGGAAGAGGTCGTGGTGTAGCTCGAGAACACGCAGCCACTCGGCCTGGTGCCGCAGGTCGTGGCTCATCCCGGTGAGGTCGTGAAGCACGATCACTCGCGACCAGGGTCCCTCGCCCGAGGGGACGGCCAGAAGGTCGGCATCTCTCCATGGGGAGTGCGGACCCTGACCATGGACTCGGCACCGGTCATTGCATCATCCAAGCAGGCAGAGCGTCCAAACGGATCTCGGCGAGGAGACCGGTGGCGGGGAGTCGTCGATGATGGATCGGTCAGGTGAGCGTCTCGAACGCCTTGAGCTGACGGTTGAGCAGCGAGGATGTACCGCAACTACGTCTCGGCGCCCGGCGGCAAGGAGGTAGAAGCCATGACGCTGCGAACGCGACTGCTGCGCACCGCGACGTGAACGGTCGCCGTTGACGAGCCACGACTGTCACCAGTACCGTCAGCCAATGGCACAGCAAACGGTTAAGGAAGGCAACAGGGAAGACCGGGGCAACCGCAGACCGCAGACGCCGCCGCAAGGCGGCGGCGCCATCTATGGGCTCGGTCTGATCGGAGCAATGGTCTGGTTCTGGCAGCAGGCGGACGACGGCGGAGAGCGCGTCCGGGGAGTCCTCAAGGCGTTCGTCTGGCCGGCGTTCCTGGTCTATCAGGCCTTCAAAGCACTGAAGAGCTGATGTCGAGAACGAGCTGTTTGCCGGCAGGGCATAAGACCTTGATGGGGGCGCGGCGAGAACTACCAAGAAGGACGGCGCCCGCCCGTTCGTGGACGCCAACGGGCCTGCGGGGTCGAGCCGACCACCCGATCTGCGCCCCCGCCGCAGTCAGCTCGCAGACTCTGGCCGCGCGTTGTGTGTGAGGTCGTTTATCCACCCGCCGACCGAAATGTGTGTGTCGCCGGATGAAGGGCTGACCCCGTACGTGGTGACCGCCTTCATGGCCACTGCCGTCCGTTGATCGGGCGTGATCGCTTGCTCGCTTCACTCGGCCGCGCCGGAAGTCGAGCGTCAGGTCAGGGCTTCGTGGCGACGTTGTCGGCGGGGCCTTGCAGCAGCCTTGACCCACCCTGCGTCCGTGTGGATGGCCGCCAATACCGAGGACATCGAGCTGGAGGACGGCACACGAGTCCGTCTCCGTGCCGAGCGACGACGTTTCCCCTGTCATGACTTAAAGGGCCCGTGCTGTGGATCGCCGTCGCCGAGATCCACAGGATCCCCCCGCCAACGTGACGGGCGTGCCAGCCCAGCAGCCAAACAGCCGCATCGTGGTGATGCCGGTGCATCAACACGTGGTGGGTCACCTTGGCTGCAAGCCATCATTCATCGCCGAGTTCCTTGAAGCTGGCAGCGCGGACGAGCTCGATACGTCCTGCGCGGCGGAGGGGCCGATCCCCTTCCCTCACATTTCGGGTGGATTGAGCGAACGAGGCAACAGGCGGGCTGCCTCACTCGGCCTGATCCAACGGGACATCCGGAACACACCCGTTGAGCCAAGGGGTCGACGACGCTGGTGTCAGCCTTCGATTAACTCCCGGCTACGTTCATACCGATCGACGTTAGGCGGGACTTTCGGTCGACCAAGGAGGATGAATCGCGTCCGGATACTCGTGACTTCCGACCCTGGAGCTCTCGGCAGACTCGGTAAAAACTCAGGATGTGACCGACCGTCAGATTCTCCAGGGTTCCGGTGTGGCCACGAAGAGCTGGCTCTCTGTCCTGGGCGCCGAGATGCGATGTGTGGCAAGCACCCTGGCCATGCTGGCGCGGAACGAGATCGCGTTGCCCGAGGCGAATGTTGGTCGATTGGTGGTGTTCGCCGACGGCAGTCGCTCCGAGGTCTACAGGGAAACAGCGATGCGGCGCCGCCGCGACGAGGGATTGGTGCTTATCGCAGTCCGGTTTCGTCTGCGCCTCATCGGCTCCAGCCGGTTGGGGCACTGGCTGTTCAGAATCGAGTCGCTGCTCAACACGATTCTCTTCGCGGCTCATCGCGGGTTTCAGACCAAGCTCTGGCTGACCGACCGCAACACCGGGTATTACCGCGGGATCTACGAATGGGAAGGTGCTGGGGCGGCGGCGGAGTACGCCGAGACCTTGAGAGTGGTGTTGAAACCCTGGGCGCAGGACGGGAGCTTCGCTTACCGGGTCATCGAGGGCCACTCCCGCGACGACTATCTCGCTGGTGCGATAATCACGGAGTCGCTGCAACCGGAAGACGGCTGGTGGCTGCCCGCTTCGACCTTTAAGCCGGGCCGGTGAGCCTCGATACCGACATCGTCGTGGTAGGTGCCGGCCCGACCGGGCTGACCCTGGCGCTACAAGCGTCGATGATGGGGACGAGCGTGCGCATCCTCGAGCGGCGCAGCACACCCCGGCCATGGGCGCCCGCCCTCGCCATCCACCCCCGGACAATGGAGATACTGCGCGGGCTTGGAGCAGCCGACGAGCTTCTGGTTAAGGGGCTGTCCAGAGTCGACCTGAGGATCCACGTCGGAGGCTCCACTGTCGTCGGGAGCCTCGGGGATCTCCACCTCCCTGCCACCGAATACCCCTTCATCTTCTTCGCTCCCCAGCCGGAGGTCGAACATGTGCTGAGGCACAGATTGGCCGCTTTCGGCGTAGAGGTCGAGTGGGGGTGCGAGCTCAAAGACCTCGTGCAGGACGCCGGTGGCGTCGTCTGCCGCGTTGAGGCCGCCGATGAAAGACGGCGCATCAGCGCCCGCTACTTGGTCGGATGCGACGGCGCCGAGAGCACGGTCCGCAACGAGTTGGAAGTCCGGTTCCGTGGCAGGAGCTATAGGGAGTCGATACTCGTCGCCGACACCGCGGTCACTCGGGACCTCGAGGGCGGAGCTGCCCACGCCTTTATGACGGCAAAGGGCGTCCTGTTCTTCTTCCCGCTTCCGTCGGGCGGTTGGCGGCTAATCGGCCCCGGTCGTGATGGTGAGGCGCCGGCGGATGTGCAGGCGCTGGTGGACCACCACACCAGCGGAGAGGTCAGGCTCGGCGATCTCGACTGGATCAAGGTCATCAGGCCCCAACATCGACTGGCTGAGGCTTACCGCCGGAAGAGGGTCTTCCTGGCCGGGGATGCTGCACATGTACACAGTCCAGCGGGGGCGCAAGGCATGAACACCGGGATCCAAGATGCCGCCAACCTGGGATGGAAGATCGGCCTGTCGGTGCGCGGTGCACCTGACTTGCTTCTCGAGACGTATGAGACGGAGCGCCGGCCGGTCGCCAGGCAGGTGGTCAGGCTCACCGGCCTCGCCTACGCCCTCGAGGTCTCGGAGTTGGCACCGCTGCGGTGGGGGCGACGCTGGGCGGCGCGCCCGATCGCCGGTCTGCTTCTACCCCATCCCCGACTCACGTCGGTCGTCGCCAGGGCGGTGTCCGGACTCGACACAAGGTACCGGCACGGCGCCATTGACCACAGCCGCTTCCCGTGGCACCGGTTTGGAGCCGGCAGGCGTCTTCCGGATGGAGAGATCGTCTCCGGGCAGATACCTCGACTCCATCGCCACATCGACGCCGGCGGCTTTCATCTCCTGTTGAGCGACAGTGTCTCGCAGGCAGATGAGGATCTGCTGTCGGCAAGTCACCCTGACATCGTGAGAGTACATCGACCGGGTCGGATGACGTCGAAGAGTTGGGGTCGTATCGGCTGGGCGCTGGTCCGCCCCGACGGGTACATCGCCTCATCAGGCGAAGCGGCTGACCTCGGCGATGCCGACCGATATCTCCGGCGATGGCTGGGTCAGTCGGAAGCGACCCGATCCAGGTTGCAGGAGTCGAACCGGAACACCGCTCACCGCTGAAGTAGCAGCGCCAGGTGCCTCGGCGCCGAGCACCACTCCCTTGATCACCGTGTTGCGCGACAAACCCGACGCCGCGCCACCGACCCAGCCACCACCCGACGCCGC
>DATADW010000415.1:0-4262 GCA_036258335.1 Acidimicrobiia bacterium | reverse complement strand
GGCGGCCGATGTCCACCTCGACCCGGTCGGGCTCGTCGGGGTGCCGCTCGAGAATCCCCTCCACCTTCCATGTAGCCAGCAGGTCCCAGTCCTCGCCTCGCCAGTCGAACGTCGGGTCGAGACCCGCCACCTTGTGATACGCCATCACGGCGTAGGCCGTCTCGGTGCCGTAATTGCCGTCGAGCGTGCCTCGGTAGAGGTTGAGCCGGGTCAACTCCCGTTGCAGACGCCGAACCCACCGGCCGGTGTCACCCGATTCGAGAGGGGGTGGACGGAGGGCGATCGCCGGGTCGACCTCACCTGCGGTCGCGCGGTCCGCCCCCACGAGCATCGGCACGAACCTGGAGTCGTCGGCCGCGGGTGGTGCCTCGCCCGGCGCGAGGGGTCCAGCGGCGAGACCGGCTAGCAGCAGGATTAGAGCGGAAGCAGGCAGGATCGCTCCAGGCGGATGGGACGGCGGCGAGTCTGCCACAAGGCCCAGTCGCAGTCACGTACTGGCGCCGTCAGGCATCACCCTCCGGTCGTCACCCTCCGTTGGCGCTGCTTACGGACGAGGAACCAACCGACAACGACTACCACCGCAAACACCACCACGTAGTCGAGGTAGCGCAGGTACCCCTCAACGAGTTCGTACTGGGTTCCCAGCAGGTAGCCGGCCCCGACCAGGAGCGTGTTCCAGATGACACTGCCCAGTGCGGTCAACCCGACAAAGCGGAGGACAGGCATCCGCTGTGCCCCCGCCGGAAGCGAAACCAGGCTGCGGACTATGGGGACGAACCGCCCGAAGAACACCACCGACGGCCCGTGCCGGTGGAACCAGCCAGAGGCATTCTCCAAGTCGGCCAGGTCGACCAGCGGGAGCTTGGCCAGGAGCATCTTGGCGCGGGTCTCGCCGAACCAGGCGCCAAGGGCGTAGAGAAGCAGCGCCCCGAGTACCCCTCCCACCGTGGCCGCCACGATGACCCCCAACAGGCTCATCCGGCCCCGCTCGGCGAGGTATCCGGAGAGAGAAAGCACAACCTCGCTCGGGATCGGCGGTATGACCGTCTCGACGAAGGTGAGAATGCCCACCCCGATTTCGCCGATGGCAACGATGACGTCGGCGGCGAATCCGGTGAAACCGGTGAGACCGTCGCTCTCGGCGGCGCGGGCGAAGAAAGTGAGCATGGCTGGAAGCATCATCGGCTCCGCCGGGTGATTACTTCACGCGGCGGAGCCGATGGTAACCCCCGAACCGTCGTCAGCCTTCGATCGAGAAGACGACGTTCACCGTCACATCGACGTCCTGGCGGCCCGGTTCGATGGGGGTGCGGGCAGCGTCCTGGGCGGCAGCCTCTTCGGCATACGGGATGGCGGGGGGCGGGGAGTCGGTCGTCTCCATGATCGAGATGGGTGCGCCAAGCGTCACCCCGGCGAGCTCCGCCAGGTGCTCCGCCTTGGCCGTGGCATCTTCCCAGGCGCTCTCGCGAGCCTGTTGGATCATGCCGGCATCGTCTTCGATCAGCAGGCTGACTCCGCCCACTTGGCTGGCGTCGCCACCGGCGGCGGTGGCGGCATCGATCACTGCCCCGCTCTGGTCGATGTCGCGCACAGTCACCTGCAGCATGTTGGTCACCCGGTAGCCGACGATGCGCTCGCGCTGACCGGAATAGTCGTACTCGGGGTAGATCGAGTAGTCGGTGGTCTGGATGTCTTCCTCGGCCACGCCCTGATCTCGCACCGCGTCGATCACATCGGCGGCCAGCCTCGAAGCCTCGGAAGTGGCCTGGCCGACCCCATCAGCGACCACCGACACCCCAAGGTTGACGACGAGCACATCCGGGGTGCCCCGCGACGACCCGGTGCCGGTGACAGTTATCCCCTGCCTGCGGTCGGTCGTCGCCTCTTCGGTGACCTGTGCCTGGGCGGCGGGGACCGTGCAGGCGCCCAGCGCCAGCAGCGCCAGCAGTGCGGCGGCGGGTAGCGATCGTCTCAGGGTGGTCACGAATAGTCCTCTCTGTTGGGATGGATACCGGTTGGACGACGGCGGGTGGCCGCCGGTTCCGGCGTCCTCGGAGACGGGCGGCCCCGCCCGGGCTGGCGCGGTCGATACCGTTCCAGGCCCATGGAGGATGTTGTCGAACGCGCCGTCGAGCTCATTGAGCGGGTGGGGCTCGCCTACCTGTTCGGCGGTGGGGCGGCAACCGATCTTCCCAACCTGCACACTGAGCTCACCGGAAGAGTGAGCATCGGGGATTGGGATGACGAGACCGGGGAGGTCTGGTTGCTGCGCGGCCGGCTCCCCGAGCTGAGCGTGGCGTGGTACGGCGAGTGGCTGCGGCGTAGGGGCACCTTTGTCGCCAGCCGGCTGCTTCCGGCGGCGTTGAGGTGGACGGGCACCCCGGGGGACGAGCAGGGCGGTGTCGACCGGGCTCGCGCCATCTCGACCGAGGCCGCCTCGTTGTTCGAGGCATTGCTTGTCGAGGGACCGCTCTCCAGCGTCGAGATGCGCCGGGCGACCGATCTCACCGGCGCCGAGCGAACGCCGACCTTCTCCCGGGCCCTGCGAGCGCTGCGGAGGGGCATGCTGATCACCACCTTCGGCGTGGCCACCGTCGGCTCCGGGTGGGACTCGGCGATCTACGAGCTGACGGCGAGGGCGTTCACAGAACGACCGCTCGAGGACGAGGCAGCGGCGCGCACCGAGCTCATAGCCGCCTACCTGGCGGTGTCACCCGGAGCAACGCCGGCCTCGGCGACCCGGCTGTTCGAGAACGTCCGCCGCTGAAACCCGACCGGCGCCAATCGCGGTCGAAGCCTCTTAAACCTCCTGGAAGAGGTAGGGGCGGAGCACGTCCATCCGATCGTCTACCTCATTGGGGTGGAGGTACCAGAGCATCGCAGCCACCGTCGAGAGCAACGGATTGCCGTCCTGGGGGGTGAAGCAGAACCCGACCAATTCGTTGCCGTTGCGCACCGCCAGTGTCTCCAGCGCCACAACGGTCTGGCTGAGGATCCGCCCGAAATAGCCGTGGTCGCGCCCGAAGGAGAACACAGCATTGGCTGACTGCTTGTAGGTGACCGCCACCCGCTTGTTGGCGAACAACCGCTCCTTCGCCTCGTCCAGGGTCACCTCCCGATCGAGGGTCAGGCTGAAGTGGATGGCGTGCATGTACTGGGTGTTGAGCTTCAGAGCGCTCGAATAGAGGTCCAGATCGTGGCCCATGGTGGCGAAGAGCTCGTGAGCGTCGCGGGCGTGGTGGGTGCCGAACCGCTGGTCCTTGTGACGCTCCACCGTTGGGCTGGGGGCGAAACCCGTGTCCTGGCTGATGTCGTTTGAGCGGCGGATGCAGAGGAACCGGCCGTCGACCAGGTGGTTGGTCCCGTCCTCGTCCATCCCTAGCGTCTTGACGAGCACGGCGATGTTGTGGGTGTTGCACGAGACGATCTGGAGGAAGCGGTCCTCGCCGTGCACCAGCGCCTCGTCGTTGACTCCCCTGGCGTACATCTTGCCGAATCCGAACTCGGACCCTTGAGCCATGAAGCCCATCGGCCCCGACGCCGCCTCGTAGAACTCGGCCTTGTTGTCATTTCCCACGGGGGTGCAGTCGATGACCACCTTGGCCCGTTCGATCGCCTCACGCGACTCCCACTTGGGTGCGTGACCCAACTCCTCGAAGGTGGCCCTCTTGTGGTCGTCGACCACCAGCGCCGCGCCCCGCCGCATCAGGTCGTTCACCTTCCCCCGCTCGGTGATGAGTGGTGTGTTCTTGTGAAATGTCACCTCGTCGATCCCGAACGCCTCGCGGTCATCGGCCAGGAGCCCTATCAGCGGCTCCCCGATGGTGCCGGTTCCAACGATGTGGACGATGTTCGACACGCGCGCCTCCCCTGTCCTCAACCTACCCCGTCTGGAACTGTTCTTCCTCGGTGGACCCGGCCAGGGCTAGCGTCGACGCCTTGCCGGTGGCGATGACCGTCGCCACCTGGTCGAAGTAACCGGCCCCGACCTCCCTCTGGTGCCGGGTGGCGGTGTACCCGGCGGGCTCGAGGGAAAACTCCCGTTCCTGGAGCCGGACATAGGCCGGCATCCCTTCCCGGCCGTACCCGGTTGCCAGTTCGAACATCGACGCGTTGAGGGCGTGGAACCCCGCGAGGGTGATGAACTGGAACTTGTACCCCATTGCGCCCAGCTCCTTTTGGAAGCGGGCGATCTCGTCGTCGTCGAGGTGACGCCGCCAGTTGAAAGACGGCGAGCAGTTGTAGGCGAGCATCTTGTTGGG
>DATADW010000414.1:0-13720 GCA_036258335.1 Acidimicrobiia bacterium | reverse complement strand
CGGTGCCGGGGTCACGGTACGCGGTGTCGAGATCGAAGAGCCCGACCTCGAGGCGGTCTTCCTCCACCTCACCGGGAAGGCTCTCCGAGACTGAACATGCGTGCCACGCTCAACATCGCATGGAAGGACCTGCGTCAGCGGGTCCGCGACCGCTCCGCCATCATCCTCGGTGTTGTCGCCCCGCTGGTGCTCGCCTTCATATTCGACCTCATCTTCGGGAACACCATCGAAGGGCAATTCTCGGCCACCCTCGGGGTGGTTGACCTCGACGGCGGCGTGGTGGCGGAGCAGATGGTCACCGGGATCCAGGGAGCCGGCGAAGAGCTGGGCATGGAGATCGTCACCGGCCTCGAGGAGTCCGCAGCCCGGCAACGTGTCGAGGACGGAGACCTCGACGCCTACTACCTGCTCCCCGAGGGCCTGACCGAAGCCGCCCAGGGGGGCTCGCCGGCGCAGATCGAAGTCGTGGGCAACGTCGACGCCCCAACCGACACCGCCATCGCCACCGCCATCGGCGAAGCCTTCGCCGCCCGGATCGAGACAACACAACTCTCAGTGGCTCTGGTGGCATCTGGGGGCGACGTGGGCCAGGACCAGTTGGGCCAGATCGCCGCCGAGGCGGCGCAACAGCCGCCGACGATCACCATCGAACAGGCCTCTGCCGAGACCCGTCAACTCGATCAGGCGACCTATCTGGCTGCCGGAATGGCCTCGTTCTTCCTCTTTTTCACCGTCTCGTTCGGCGTCACCGGGCTCCTCCAGGAGAAGGAAGAGGGAACGATGGCTCGCCTGCTCGCTGCGCCGATCTCGCGGTTCTCGATAGTGGGTGGGAAGGCGCTCACCAGTTTCGTCTTCGGGCTCGCCAGCCTTGTCGTGCTCGGCGTTGCCACTACCTTGCTGCTCGGCGCCAACTGGGGCGACCCGCTCGGCGCTTTCCTGCTCATGGTGGCGCTGTCGCTTGCCGCGGTGGGGATCATGTCGCTGGTCGCCGGGTTCGCCAAGACGGTCGAGCAGGCCGGGGCCCTCCAAGGGATCGTTGCGGTCGTCCTCGGGCTGCTCGGCGGATCGTTCTTCCAGTTCGCCAGGCGGGGCATCCTCGCCGACTTGTCGCTGCTCACTCCCAATGCGTGGTTCATCCGCGGCCTGGGAGACAACGTCGCAGAAGGTGCGGCCGCGGTGCTCCCCGCCATCGGGGCCATCCTCCTCTTTGCGCTGGTCACCGGGTCAATCGGGGCGTTCACCCTCTATCGAAAGGTGACTCTGTGAAGGCGCTTGCGCTTGCCGGAGTCAACCTGCGCCGTTTCATAAGGGAGCGCAGCAACCTGTTCTTCGTCTTCGTCTTCCCCCTGGCCATCGTGCTGGTCATCGGGCTGGCGTTCGGTGGGGGAGGGTTCGCCCCTGCCCTCGGCGTGTTTGCCGAGGATGTCGGGGAGCTCGGTGACCAGTTGGTGTCCGCTCTCGCCGAGGAGGTCGAAGTGGTGCGCTATGACTCACAGGGGGTCATGGTCGACGCGGTGGAGCGTGGGCAGGTCGATGCCGGAGTGGTTGTTCCCGCCGGCTATGACGCAGATCTTCGGAGCGGACAGCCCGTCGAGCTCCTCTTCACCAGCCGACCCGATGGAGGCCAGCCGCAACTCCAGGCATTGGTGGCCGCTGCCGCGTCGGATCAGAACACGGTGGTGACCTCAGCCTCCTTCGCCGCAGCACAGACGGGCAGCAGCTTCGATCAGCTGGTGGGACAGGCGCAGTCGCTTGCGTCTTCGCTCCCCGGAGTGGAGGTGACGACCACCACCACGGGAGAGGCCCTCTTCCCCGCAACACTTGGTCAGTTCGATCTCGGGGCCTCGTCCCAGCTGTTGCTTTTCATGTTCCTCACCGGTCTTACCGGTTCGGCGGCAATCATTCAGACCCGCAGGTTCGGAGTCTCTACCCGGATGTTGTCGACGCCGACTCCGATGAGCCAGGTGGTCGCTGGCGAGGCAATGGGGAGGTTCGCCATCGTGTTCGTCCAGGGCGCCTACATAGTCGTAGCAACTTTGCTGCTCTTCCAGGTGAACTGGGGCGACCCGATTGGCGCTCTTGCCGTCGTGGTGGCATTCGCTCTGGTCGGTGCCGGGGCTGGGCTGTTGATGGGTGCGGTGTTGAGCAACGACCAACAAGCCGGAGGGGTCGGCGTCATGCTCGGTCTCGGTCTGGCCGCCCTCGGGGGGTGCATGCTCCCCCTCGAGCTGTTCTCGCCGACCCTGCAAACGGTGGCCCACTTCACGCCGCACGCCTGGGGGCTCGACGCCTTCGCTGAACTGGTGCGCAACAACGGCACCATCGTCGACATCCTCCCCGAGTTGGGCGTGCTCCTCGGGTTCGCCGTGGTGCTGCTCAGCCTCGCCACCTGGCGGCTTCGGGTGACGCTTACCCGATGATCGAGAACCACTGCGCTCCAATCTGCGTAATGGATCATCGGGGGGAGGGAAGGAGGCCTCCATGCGTCGTTTTGTCCGAGCCGGGCTAGCCGCCCTTTTGCTGGTGGGAGTGCTCGCCGCTCCCGCCAGTGCCAGCCCACCGACCATCGCGGAGCGAAGCTTCACCGTGGCGCTCAGTGGCGCCAACGAGGTCCCGCCAGCCGACCCAGATGGCTTCGGAACTGCCAGGATCTTCCTCCACCAGGGTCGGGGCCAGGTGTGTTTTATCGTCTTGGTATCCAACATCGGACCAGTGGTCGCCGACCATATTCATCCCGGTGTTGCAGGGGTGAACGGGTCACCTGTGGTCGATTTCGGTGGGAGCCTGTCGGGATGCGTGAGTGGTGTTGACCCGGCTTTGATCGGTGACATCATCGCCAACCCATCCGCCTATTACTTCAATGTCCACACCGCTGAATTCCCCGGTGGAGCAGTTCGCGGCCAGCTCGGCTGACCGAGCCGGCCGACCAGCAGACTGACAAGGCCCCTGATCGGCCGCCCGTCCGGACCCGGTCCCACCCGCCGGCCCGGCCGGGCGGCCCAAGGGGGTCAGCCCGACTGGATCCTCACGGCTGCGGCGCCCAAGTGGCGATCAATCCCCGTTGATGGATGCTGACGTCCGGACCACCTTCGTATTTGGCCGCGCAGAAGACGTAGTCGACGCTCCCTGAGACCCCGCTGTCGAACCCGGTGAATGAATGCGGTCAGTGCCAGACCACTTTGTCGGCGCTGATCCGCAATACCACCCGAGGCGCCGTGATCGGGTTGGCGTACTTGTGACCGTGGTACTTCATCGAGAGATTATCGATGTGGTCCCGCGCCCCCTGGCCATCGATGGTTCCGACCACGCGGCCCCGCACTTCGGCGAAGTGGTAGGGGTTGTCGCGGTCCCAGATGGTCACCGTCACCCTCGGGTCGCGCTGCACGTTCCGCCATTTCTGCCGGTCCACCTGGGTGTTGACCAGCATCGACTCCTCGTCGGCGTCGACCCACATCACCTGGGTGGCGGGGTGGCCATCCGGGAGCAGCGTGCTCAGCACGGCGAAGTTCTTGCCACGGGCGAGTTGGAGCAGGTCGGGGTCGATCATGTTGCCGACCCTACTCAGCGGCGCTCTGCTTCGAATCAGGGCTTGGCCGTGCCGCCTATCCGGGTTCGCCGTGCCGCTGCCAGCGCCGCGATCCTGTCGACGCGATCGAGGACCTCGGCCAGTTGGCGGGCAAAGGCCAGCCGCTGCTCGGCGGACCCTCGCTCCAGCAGGCCTCGGTTCGCCGCCAGCTTGAGCCCATTGCCGAACAGCAGTTGTGATACCGACTCCTCGGCGGCGATTCGGCGTTGCATCCGGTACTGCTTGCCGAGTGCCAGGCACTCCTGGAGCAACTGCTTCTCGTCGGTTGGAAGCTCTCCATCGTGCCGCACCAGGACATCCGCCACCACCTGATAGGCCTCGAGGAAGGGGCGGAGCACCCAGTGTGCCCGAAGCGGCGACATCTGCTCGACCGCGCTGGTCACCTCCTGGTCGTCTTGCCCAGGATCCCATCCCGGCACCTGTCGCTCGACTTCCTGGCGGACCTCCTCGAGGAACGATTCCTTTGGCGGGAAGAAGAACTCGAACTTGAGCAGGTCACGCAGCGTCAGCACCTCATCCCAGAAGCTGCTTGACGGCTCATCGAGCAGGGCGACCTCGGCTATCGCGCCGTTGACGAAGTAGTGAATGATCGTGTTGCGATAGAAGGCGGCGGCGATATGTTGGTCGGGCGTGATCAAGTAGAGCGGCTCTGTCCCTCCCGTGAAGCTGGTGACCAGGTTGTGCTCGGCGAGCAGGTCGAGCACTTTCCGAACCTCGCCCGGTTCGTCGAGGCGGAGGTCGCCCGCGGTCGGCAGCAAGCGCTCCCTCACTTCGGCAACCAACTCATCGAGCTCGGCGGTGATCTCGCTCAGCGAGGCGGCACGGTCTTGGAGAGCCAACAACGTGGTGGTGACCAGAGAGGCGGCGGTAATCGGGGTCACCCGATTGATCCGCACCATCACCTCGAAGGCGAGCTTCTGGAGGTCGATGTCTCCCTCGGTGGCTGACTCGGCGCCTGACAGCTCTTTGGCCACCGATACCGGTTCTCCAAACCTGATGTAGATGTCGCCGTACCGCCGGCGGAGCTGGCGCATCGCACCCAGTGCCCACCCGAGGCTCTCGGCCTTCTTCTCCGCCCCGCGTTGCTCGGCGGCGTAAGAGTCGACGTCTTGGATCTGGTCGTATGCGATCGAGGTCGGGATCAGATACATGTCCTCGCTCTTTCCCCGTCTCCAAGAGTCGACGAGGTAGGCGAGCAGCCCGAAACGCGGTGGCAGCAGTTTGCCCGAGCGGGACCGGCCCCCCTCGATGTAGAACTCGACGGAGAACCGCTTCGAAACCAGGTAGTCGAGATAGCTCTGCAAGACCCATTTGTAGATGGCGTTGTCCTTGAAGCTGCGGCGGATGAAGAACACCCCGGTCCTGCGGACCAGCGGCCCGACCGGGAAGAAGTTCATGTTGATCCCACCTGCGGTGTGGTTGGGGGGCAGGTCGTTCTCCCAGAGCGAATACTGGAGCGACAGCCTGTCCAGTTGAGACTTGTGCGACGGAAGGAACACCAAGGGGTGTTCCTCGCCGAGCCGGTAGAGCTGTCGGAACTGCTCGGTGTCGTAGTCGATGCTCCCGTAACCCTGCCGGTAGAGCCAGTGGATGCCGTTGGCGATGATGTCGATGAGGAATGGGCTGTGGCTTGCGGCGATCTCCCGCAGATACCGCGCCCCGCGACCGAGGGCCCGCTCCGGCGTGATCCCAGCGCCGGGGGCAAGCCGGACCAACTCGTCGCGGAACGACCCGCGGCTCGTGATGTCCTCCATTACGAACTTGGGGACCTTGTAACGGTTGCCCCGGAGCCGACGCTCCGCTCGCTCCAGCGCCAGGGTGGCGCGTCTCACTACGTACCGGTCGAGGTGCTCCGGCTCGACCGCCTCGGCGTGCACCTCACGAAGCCTCTCGGCGCGTGCGGGTTCGGCGACGACGATGACGCACCTGTCGGGGTGTCGGGCGTAGATCACCCGCTGCCTCAGAGCGTCGGGGTCCCTCGGGTCACCAAGCTTCAGGGCGTCGATGAAGCTGGCGGTGCGCTTGCCCCGGCGGAGCGGGGGCAGCCATGCCACTCGCACCGGGAGCAGCCACGGATCGTCGCCCCGGTTGAGCCTTGCCTCGAGTCGGGGGTCGATCGGGCGGGACCGTCGCCGGCGCGACGAAGGGAGGTCCATCACCTCGACCTGGCATCCCTCGGGCCGGTGGCGGTCGATCCAAGCTTCCAGGAGTCGGTGCTCGAACTCGGAGGATGCGTCGAGCAGACAAATGGTGGCGTCGGTCACCTCCATCGGCCAGCCGGGCTCGGGCACCGAGCTCTCCACTGCTCCGCCCGTAGTGGCGACCATCGGATGAGTGTATGCCTCGGTCGTGCCGATCGGCCGTGATGACGAACGTGACGCTCGGGCGCCCCCGGTGACTCCGACTGCACGGGTGCAATCATCTTCAGATGCGGGCAGTGGTGCAGCGCGTCTCCGACGCGGAGGTGGAAGTCGACGGAAGGACCGTGGCCGAGGTCGGGCCCGGGCTGGTGGTGTTGGTCGCTGTCGAACACGGTGACGGCGAGGCCGATGCAACTGCCATGGCCGAGAAGCTGGCGACGCTGCGTGTCCTGCCCGATGAGCAGGGCCGGATGAACCTGTCGCTGCTCGACACCGGCGGGTCGGCTCTCGTCGTGAGCCAGTTCACGCTGTTGGGAGCGATGCGAAAGGGCCGTCGTCCGTCCTTCGATGCCGCCGCCCAGCCGGAGGAAGCACGGGAGATCGTGGAATCGCTGGTGGCGGCTCTCCGCGGGCGCGGTGTCCCCACGTCGAGCGGCGTATTTGGCGCCACCATGAGGCTGCGTTTGGTTAACGAGGGCCCGGTGACGCTCGTGGTCGAGGTGCGCGGTGGCCGCGTCCAGTGAAAGCGGCAGGCCGACAGACTTCGGGCGCGATCAGCCGATCGGGTCGGGCGCAGCCTCCTCGGGCCCACCGCTCTGTGGATCGCGGAGAAACCGGAAGCCGAGCAGCATCGTCATCGTGAGCACGGCGAGCATCAGCCCGGGACCGGGCTCGACGCCCCAGAAATTCGCAAGGCCGAGCCAGCCCCATGCCGCCACTACCGCCAACAACAGCAAGGCGCTCGCCACAACCGCGCGCGACAGGACGTGGGTCATCCGGTAAGCCAGGGTCAGCGCCGCCGCCCACACCAGCGCGCCCACCGGCCACAGCACGACGAGAGCGCCACCGGCCATCCCCAGCCCGCCACCAGGACCGGCAGAGGCGCGGGGATCTTCTTCCCTCGGCCAGAGCGAGGGGACCGTGATATCTGCGAGCACCGCCGCACCCCCAGCCATCAAACCACCGACGTCGCCCGCTATCAATCGCCCGGCGAAGGCCGCCACCATGCCCCCGGCGACCTCGAGTGCCGCCCACAACATGGGCCTGATGGACCGGTCCGGTGGTCGGCTCTGCTGACGGCGGGTGAGGTGCACGGCGATCGATGGGGCCGAACCGGCGAGCGCCCCGGCGAGGGCAGCCGCAAGCAGGGTCATCGCCTCTCTCCGTCTGCCAAAAAGGCCCGCCCCGTAGGGCAGAATGTGAGGAAATCGCAATACGCGCAGGCTTCCGACGGGATCGGATCGAACACCTCCTCGGCGATGCCCTTCGTGATCAGGTCGATCCGCCGGCGCGCCTCGGTCACCCACTCGTCGTCGGCCTGCTCGGTCACTTCGGTGAGGCCGTCACCCAGGTATGCGAAGGTGACGGCGAGCTTGCCCGGAGGATCGACTGCCACTGCGCCGTCACGGACCGCCAGCGCGTACGACTGGAGCTGCACCCGGCGGGCCGGGTCGGACCGGGGCCGCCCTGACTTGAAATCGACCACTTCCCACGCCGAATCGTCGCCATAGACGGCGTCGATCCGCCCGCGGACGATGGTCCCATCGTCGAGCCTGAGATCGAATGGCGCCTCGACCAGGAGCGGTCGATCGGTGGCGAAGCGCGATGAGCGGAAAGCCTGGAACGGGTCGGTGGGCCGGTCGCCCACCTCGAGGTCGGCCGGGGTGATGTCGTAACTCTCGATCCCGGCCTCCTCGAGTGGCACCGCCCCCATGTTGTGGAGCTCAATGCGGCGGTGGACATCCACCCCACGCCGCGCCGCCGCCGATGGGCGCCGGGGAAGCCGCTCTACCGCCGACCAGTAGTAGCGGAGCGGGCACTCGGCATAGGTGACCAGCGCCGAGACGCTCATCGCCGGCGCTCCCGGCGCAGTCTCGGGCAGAGCCGGCTCGGGCAGCTTGAAGAGCCGTTGCTGGTACTCGTCCAGATAACGGTCGAAAGCTTCGGTCGCGCCCAACTCATCGGCGCGGTCTGCCGCCCAACCAGGGTCGGTGATGGTGGCGCGCAATCCCTCGTCCCAACCATCCGGGAAGACGGGGTCTGGCGTGCCATCCCCGCCCCTCTCGTATCTGAGCAGATCGGGCCTTGGCCCTGGTTCACCGACCACCTCGTTGGGGTCGGCGCCTGCGTGGGTGCAGCCGATGTAGAACAGCGGACTTGGCTTCACCGGGTTCTTGGTGGGCTCTGGCGACCCATACCAATGTGCACCGCTCATGTGGAGCCGCTGCTTCGCCCTGGTCACGGCCACATAGGCGACGCGCCATTCCTGCGCCGTATGTCGAACGCGGAGCAGTTCGGTCCGGTCCTTCGCGACCATGTCGGGCGTGATCGGGGGGAGCGAAGAGGAGTCGAGGAGGAGCTGGTAGGGGAGCAGCGAGGCGAACTTATAGGGATCGTCGAAGCCCGAAGACCTGCTCGGGAAGTTGCGCTCGTAGAGCGCCGGGACGAATACCACCGGCCACTCGAGTCCCTTTGCCCGGTGGACGGTGAGTAAGGCGACCGCGTTCTCACCACTGAGCCGGGCGGTATCGAGCTCCTCGGTCTGGTCATCCTGCATCAGGGTGAGATGGTCGAGGAACGCATGGAGCGATGGACGGCCCTCGATAGGCGACCACTCCTCGGCCAGATCGAGGAACCGGTAGAGGTTGAGCCGGGCGGAGAGCCGGTGAGCGTCGGCCATCGCCTCAACCTCCTGCCAGGCGCCGGTGGAGTCGAGGATGAGACGTGTCAATTCGACCAAGCTCTCACCTTGGGCGGCACGGATCAGGTTGCGGAACAGGTTCCTGAACTCTCCGAGCGCCTCGATTGCGTCAGCCCGCAGGCCATCGATCTCCTCGAGGTGGTCAACAGCCTCCAGCAACCCGGCGGGGGGGAGTGGCCCTTCGGGCTCGCCCTCGGGTGAAGGTGTTGGCCGATGCGCCCGAACCCACCGCGCCAGTGGGGCGATGTCACCCATCCCGAGCCGGAAGCGACTGCCGGTGAGGATCCTGGCCAACGAAGGTGTCTCGTCGGGGTCCCCGAGGATGCGTAGCCAGGCGTGGACGTCGGCCACTTCGGGGATGCCGAGGAGTCCGCCCAGGTTGGCCACCTCCACAGGGATGCCGTGCTCTTCGAGGGCGTCATGAACGAGCGCGATGTCCTTGTTCTTCCGGAAGAGCACTGCCATTTCGCTCCAGGCCACACCGTCGTCATGGAGCGACCTCATGGCTGCCGCAATGGTCTCGGCCTCTTCGATGGCATTGGCCGACCAGCTGACGGTCACCTTGCCGGGCGGGGTTCCAGGCACTGGCTGGAGCGGCGCCCGTGGGCGGTCGTCAATCTGACCTCGGACCGCATTTGCCAGGTCGAGGATGGCACTCCCCGATCGGCGGTTGAGGGTGAGTGGCAGGGTCGCCGCCTCTCGCCCATCCCGCAAGGGGAAGTGCCCGGGGAATCCGGCGAAGTTCTCCAACGACGCCCCCCGCCACTCGTAGATCGTCTGGTCGGGGTCACCGACCGCGGTCACCGCGTATCCGCCTGCAAAGAGCCGCCGGAGCATCTCCCGCTGTGCGGGGTTGGTGTCCTGGTACTCGTCGAGGAGGACGACGCGGTAGCGGTCCGCCACCCGCTTGCCGACCTCGGGATGATCGTGGACCAACTTCGCCGCTCTCTCGATGAGATCGGCGTAATCGACCACCCTCATCCGGGTCTTCTCGCTCCGGTACCGCTCCAATGTCTCGAGCAGCTCGCGCCGCTCCTCCCAAACCTCGTCGGGCTCGACGGGCGCCGCTTTCATCGCCATCACGGGGGTGAGCAGGTTGTCGCCTAGCTGACCGGCCAGCCTGGCGAGCTTTTGGACCGTGTAGGCACGGTTGGTCAGGTCGAGGAGCCGGTAGGTCCCACCGGCCAAAGCGTCCTCAATAAGCTGGCGGGCGAAGGTCGGCGTCACGATCCGCGCATCCCGCTCCACGCCAACCAACGCTCCGTACTGCTCGAGGAGACGGGCGGCGAAGCCGTGGTACGTGTGCACCTCGACCTCGCGGCCCGGTCCCGCGGTGTCTCCGAGGGCCGTGCGGATCCGATCGGCCAGCTCTCCGGCGGCCTTGTTGGTGAACGTGATACCGAGCACCTGCTCGGGCTCGACGTCGCCCTTCTCGACCAGGTACACGATCCGACCGGCCAGCGTCGCCGTCTTTCCCGTCCCAGCACCGGCATCGACGCGAAGCGGCTCCATTGGGCGGTTGATCACCGCCGCTTGCTCGGCGCTTGGCGTGAACGAGAGGCCCTGCGCGCCGCTCATCTGGCGTATGCCTCCCGTCCCTCGGGCCACGCCGGGCAAACCACCCTGACCCGGCAGTTCCGGCAGTGGGGGCCGGCACGGTATTCCCAGTCCTCCGCTCGAATCCCGACAGCGGCCCCGGCGAGCCGGTCACCGACTGAGTCCAACGACTCGGGTTTGAATGGGCGCCATTTCTTGGCGCTCTTGTCGTCGGCGGGATACCAGAACTCGGCCTCCAGCGGCGCCCCAAGTGCCGATATTTCCGGGTCGGATTCCGCCGCCAACAGATAGAAACCGAGCTGCATTGCCTCGGCGGCCTCGTCATAAGTCATCGGCGACTTGGTCGTCTTGTAGTCGACCAACCGCAGCCGACCCGCACCGATCGATTCGATCCGATCGATCCGGCCGATCCAATCGACGCCAGCCAAACGAAGCGCCACCGAGCGTTCGTTGGCCACGACCGCGCCGTCTGGGCGGATCCAGTTGCCGTACATCGAATCGATCAGGACCTCGGCCCTCCGTCGCCACGCAGCGGCGAACGCTTCGGCACCGAAGTCGCCCTCCACGGCGGGCCATGCACGATCGAGCTGCTTCCGCGCTTCCTCAACGGTGCCGTGCGGCAGGCCCTCCTCCAACGCTGCCTCTTCCGTCCTTTCGAGGACGAGGTGGATCAGCGTGCCAAATGCGGCGTACAACGACGACTCGTTACCCACGCCGAGCCGCCGTTCGAAGGCGTATCGCCTCGGACACTGCACATATGAGTCCGCTTGCGAGGGCGAGAGCCGGAGATCGTCGGGGACAAGACCGGTGTCCGGTCCGCGACGACGCACGAAGGCGAATTCGGTGGCCGGGCGCATGCCGGGGTGGGATGCGGCCGCCAACACCGATGCGGCTGCGAGCCGCGACGAAGTGGGCTGCGACGGGTCGAGCAGCAGCCGCCGGAGCGCCGCCTCGTGCTCGGCGGGGGTGATCGGGTCTCGCCGCGGCGGAGACACGGCAGCCTCGGTGTCCTCGAGATTGCCCGCCGCGATCAAGAACCGGCTGGGGCGTCGCTCTCCCTCGTCGATTCCTGCCCTGGTCGCGGTCCACACCACCCGGGTCCGTGCTCTGGTCATGGCGGTGTAAGCCAGCCTCATCTCCTCCTGGAGCCGGAACCTGACCACATCGGCCGGATCGTCCGATCGGTCGGGTGAGAGCAGATGGGGTCTGAGCAGCGAACGGCTCCGTCTCAGGTCTGGGAAGACCCCCTCGACCGCATCGGCGAGGAACACGACGTCGAACTCGAGCCCTTTTGCTTGATGCAGGGTTGTCAGGGTCAGCCTGTCCTCACCGTGGGGCCGGTAGCTGAGTAGCGGAGTCGCCTCGAATTCCTCCTGTTCGGCGAGATCCAGATAGGCGGCCAGGGTGAGGCCCGGGTCGCGCTCTGCCTGCCTTTCCAGTGCTTGGGCGAACGCAGCCCACGCTGCCCGTTCCTCGCCGCGGCCCGGGTCGGTCACGGCTGTCGCGAACTGGGGAAGGGTGGTCCAGAGGTGCCAGAAGCCGTAGGCCGCCTGCATGTCGAGCCACGAGGGGTCGTCCAGGAGGGCAGCGAGCGTGCCGCCTTCGGGCAAGTTCGCCCTGAGGACGTCACTCCACGGGAGGCCCGAGCGGACCCGCTCCCTGAGCAGCTCACGCTCGACCCCCAAAGGGAGCGTGAACAGTGGGCCGAGGAGGAGCCGTCGCATCGCCCGGTCGGATTCGTCGGCGTAGCCCGGCGCCCTTGACCTCTGATGGCGGGCGGCGAAGGCACAGTCGAAGACCACACGCACTGCGGCGTGATCCACCAGGCGGGAATCGGGTGGGTCGTGTGGGATGCCGCTGCGGCGCAGTGCCCTTGACAACTCGGGGAGGAAGCGGCGCTTCGTCCTGACCAGCACCGCCATGGCGGTATAGGGCAGTCCCTCTACTAGATGGAGTCTGTGTATCTCGCGGGCCACCCACTCAGCCTCTTCCGACTGTTGGGCGAAGAGATAGGCCTCGACCCTTCCGGCATGGGGCGCTGGGGTCACCGGTCCCGCCGCGCCGGGCAACTCGCCCCCTGCGGTGATTCGCTCGGCGGCCGCCAGGATCTGCGCAGGCACCCGGAACGAATCGGTGAGTATCAATCTCCGGGCGGGCCGCCCTTCGCCATCGAGGAAGTCGGTGGTGAACCGCTCCACGTTCTGGAGCTCGGCGCCCCGGAAGCTGTACACCGACTGGTAGGGGTCGGCGGCGGCGGTAAGCCGGCGATGGTCGGCGGTGAGGAGCTGGAGCATCCTCGCTTGGGCGGTCGTGGTGTCCTGGTACTCGTCGACGAGGACGAACCGATGCTGCGCCGCAAGCGAGGCACGGATCTCCGGTTGCTGCAGGGTCTCGACCGCCGCCTCTAGCAGGGTGCCGTAGTCGATCCGGCCCCGATCGGTGAGTGCCGCCCTGTACCGCTTGTCGAATGCTGGTAGCGCCACCCAGTCCTCGTGGGCGGCGCATCTGGCGGCGAGCGCCGACTCACCGAGAAGGAACTCGCGGGCACGGAGGAGGAAATCGGTCACCTCCTCGGCGAATGTCCGCGTGTCGAGGAGCCCGCGCAGTGATGCCGGCCAGTCCTCGGTCCTCTCCTTGCTCAACAGCTCGCCGACCAGAGCCACCTGCTCGGGCCCGGTGAGCAATGAGGGCATGTCGGTCCATCCGAGGGCGGTAGGAGCGTGCTTCTCGAGCAAGCGGTAGCCGAAGGAATGGAACGTGGAAGCGGCAACCCCGGGATGGGAGCTTCTCAGCCCATCTGCGATCCGGCGTCCCAGCTCTGCGGCGGCCCGGCGGGAGAAGGTGAGCAGGAGGACTTCACCTGGGGCGGCCAACCGGTCTCGGATCAGGTGGAGGGCTCGCTGGACGAGGAACTCGGTCTTCCCTGTGCCCGGACCAGCGACGACCAACTGCGGGCCCTCGACATCGGCGACCGCCTTGGACCAATCACCGGGGCCGACCCGCCACTCTGTCGCAGTCACGGCCACGCGATGAAGGGTAGGGAGCAGGGTGGGGGCGACGCGTCCCTCAGGCGGCGAGCACGGCGACCCGCGCCGCGCAGTGCGGACAGGCGGAGCCATCGCCCGAGAAGACCTCGGTTGCCTGCAACCCATACGCGGCGAACATTGCTTCGGTCGTGGTGCTGGTGTGATCTGTGCTCATAGGGGACAACATATCGGGAGGGTGTGACAAATCGGTCGCTGCTCCGCAGCGACCGTGGGACGGCTTACGGCGGACGGCAGCCGGCAGACGGCAGACGGCAGACGGTTGCCAATCGAATCCGTCCCCCCGGAGGGGGGAAGGCCCACGCTGCGGAGCAGCGGGTAGGGGGGAGCATTGAACCCCTGGTTGGTCTACTTCCGACTTCCGACATCCGTCTTCCGACTGCTCTCTGGGAATACCCTTCCGACTAGTGCGCTTTCATTAGTAACTTGCAAGCTGCAAATCTGATGGAAGGACGCTCATGTCGGACTCGAC
>DATADW010000413.1:0-3814 GCA_036258335.1 Acidimicrobiia bacterium | reverse complement strand
TGGTGATACGGTCGTCCTCCCCATGCCCCATGACGCTCCCGACGCCGAACCCGAGCGGTGGGGCCGGCTGTTCGCCTGGATGTACAGCCTCACCGGACGCAACTCGTACTCCAACCGGGTCGTGGTGGAGCACGCCTCTCTGGAGCCGGGTGACAGGGTGCTCGACCTGGGGTGCGGCCCGGGGGCGGCCCTGGCTGCTGCGACCAAGATGGTGGACCCTTCACGACTCGCCGGGGTCGACCCGACACCTGGCTTCATCGACCAGTGCCGGCGCCGTTTCCCAACCGCCGACATCCGTGTCGGTTCGGCCGAGGACATCCCCTTCGAGGACGACCGATTCACCGTGGCGTGGACGATCGCCTCGTTCCACCACTGGGTGGACCCGGACGCCGGCCTGGTCGAATTGTTGCGGGTACTCGCCGGTGGCGGGCGCGTCATCGTTGTCGAGGACTTGCTGCGCCGCTCGGGCGGACACGGGGTTGCTCAGGACGAGATCGACGACCTCGCCGCCCGGATCGAGGACGCCGGGTTCACCGCGGTAACGGTGGAGACGGTCCGCAAACGGTGGGGCCGGATGATCGTCGTCACAGGCCGCAAGCCCGGAGCGCCTGGCACCTCCCCCTAGCTCAGTCGAGCGCCGCCGACACCTCGCTAACGATCCGGTCCGCCGATGGGATGGCCATGTCTTCCAGCGACTCGGCGGCGGGGAGGGGGATGTGGGGGGTGGTGATCCGCACCACCGGCCCGTCGAGGTCCCAGAACGCCTCGTTGGCCACCAGCGAGGCGATCTCGGCGCCCCAGCCGCACAGTTGAGGGTTCTCCTCGACGGTGAACAGCCTGCTCGTCTTCGAAACCGACTCGAGGATGGCTTTGGTGTCAAGCGGGACCAGAGTGCGGAGGTCGATCACCTCGGCCGAGATCCCGTGCTCGTCCGCCAACCGCTCTGCGGCTGTCATCGCCCGGGGCACCATGAGGGCGAGGGCGACGATGGTGCAGTCGCTCCCCTCCCGGAGCACGCGGGCGGTCCCCAGTTCCTCGACGTGCTCGCCCTCGGGAATCTCGCCCTTGTTGGCCATCAGCGACTTGTGCTCGAACATGACGACCGGGTCGGGGTCGCGCACCGCCGCCGCCATCAACCCGACGACGTCGGCCGGGGTGGAGGGCGCCACCACCTTGAGCCCGGGGATCATCATGCACCAGTTCTCCACGCTCTGGCTGTGCTGCGCCCCGAACCTCGACCCTCCTCCGTTGGCGGTGCGGATCACCAGCGGGAGGCTCACCTGGCCGGCGGTCATGTACCTGGTCTTGGCGATCTCGTTGGCGACTATGTCCCAACACACCGCCAGGAAGTCGGAGAACATGATCTCGGCGATCACCGGCACCCCGGTCATCGCCGCACCCATGGCGGCGCCGAGGATCGCCTGCTCCGAGATGGGGGTGTCGCGGACCCGGAGAGGGCCGAACTCGTCGAGCAGGCCGACCGTGGTCTTGAACACGCCCCCAGCCCCAGCGATGTCTTCACCGAGCATGACCAGGCTCGGGTCGCGCCTCATCTCCTGGGCGATCCCGTATGCGACGGCTTCCCGGTAACTCAGTTCCGCCACGACCAGCCTCCGTCGGCCCAGACATCGGTGAGTAACAGGTCCCCACCCGGCACCTCGCCGGCCTTGGCGAACTCGGTGGCTTCGTCGACGCGCCGCGCCACGTCCTGCTGTATGGAGGCGAGGCGGCCCTCCTCGACCCCGAGCCGGAGCAGCCGCTGGTGGTATGTGGGGATGGGGTCCCGCTCCATCCACGCCTCGATCTCGTCGGCGGGGCGGTACTTGCCCGGATCGGCCCTGCTGTGACCGCCGTGGCGGTAGGTCAGCGCCTCGACCAGCGACGGTCCCTCACCCGCCCGGGCTCGCTCCACCGTGCGCTTGGCCTCGACGTGGACGGCGTCGGCGTCGTTGCCGTCGACGATGATCCGCTCCAGGCCGTAGGCAGCGGCGCGGTCGGCCGCGGGGTTGGGGACCGCGGTGACCAGATCGATCGGGGTGTACTCCATGTAGAGGTTGTTCTCGCACACGAAGACGACCGGCAAATCCCAGACCACCGCCAGGTTGAGCGCCTCGTGGAAGGCGCCGATGTTGGTGGTCCCATCGCCGAAGAAGGCCACGGCCACCTGCCCGCTCTGCCTCATCTGGGCGGACCATGCGGCGCCATTGGCGATGCAGAGATGGGCGCCGATGATGGCGTAGGACCCCATCATCCCGTGCTCGACCGAGGTGAGGTGCATCGAACCCCCCTTGCCGGCGAGCAGCCCGTTCGATCTCCCCAGCAGTTCCGCCAGGACCGGGCCCAGCGGCGCTCCCCGCGCCATGGTGTGGGCGTGTCCCCGGTAGGTGGCGAACGTGTAGTCGTCGGGGCGCATCGCCGCTGCGAACCCGGTGGCGACCGCCTCCATCCCGAGAGAGAGGTGGCTGGTTCCCTTTACGAGGTTCTGGAGGAACAGATCGTGTGCCCGCTTCTCCATCTGACGGAGCACGTGCTGTGTCTCGTACATCGAGACCCGGGTCTCGAGTGGTATCTCGAGTTGGTCGACCGCTGGATCGAGTGGGGCCGGACGACGCGGCGCCCTCTGTGCGTAGTCCAACAGTCCCGGTTCGGCCAGCTCCGAGCTCATTCGTCCCGCTTCCTCTCAATCTTCGATCGTACTGCGCGACCATATTGAACGGGCCGAGATGTCTGTGCCGCGGCGGGGGCCGGAAAGAAGCCGAGGGGTACAGTGTCACTCAACACGAAGCACGAGGTTGGGCTGGAACACGATTTCGAAAAGGTCATCGGCGCCCGGCTCAGGGAGCAGCGGGAGCGCCTCGGGATAAGCCAGCGTGAGGTGGCGCGTCGCACCGGGTGCTCGCCGAGCCTGATCTCACAGATCGAGAACGGGTTGTCCCGTCCCTCGGTGAGCACCCTGTATTCGCTGGTCACCGAGTTGGGGCTCACGCTGGACGAGGCCTTCGGAGCGGTGGAGCACCGCGCCGTCCCCTCGATCGATCACCAGCGGGTGGTCCATCCCGAGGACAGAGCAGTGCTGACCCTGGAATCCCAGGTTCGGTGGGAGCGGCTCACTGCCACCTCCGAGGAAGGGCTCGATTTCCTCTACGTGGTGTACGAGGTCGGTGGGGCGTCGGGCGACGGCGACACGATGATGCGGCACAGCGGGCGGGAGCACGGCCTGGTGACCTCGGGGAGGCTCGAAGTCCAGGTCGGGTTTGACCACCATTCGCTCGGCCCGGGGGACTCGATCTCGTACGACTCGACCACACCGCACCGGCTGTGGAACGAGGGCTCAGAGCCGGCGCACGGTATCTGGGTGGTGATCGGGCGCTGAGTGATCAGTAGCACTGGACAGCAACCAAGACAGCGAGGAGGAGGGGCGATGGCCGAGTTTCCGGTGGCGACCACCCGGTCGCCAGGCATCATGGCGGTCGACTGGGAAGACCGGGTGGACTTCAACCGGTTGCGCGAGCACCGCCTGGCCCGGGTCCGCAGCGTGCTCGACCGCTTCGAACTGGGCGCACTCCTTCTCTTCGAGACATCCAACATCCGCTACGCAACCTCGACCACCATCGGCTACTGGGCGTTCAACAAGGGCGAGCGCTGGGCGCTGGTGACCAGGCAGGGCCCGCCTCGCATCTGGGACTTCGGCTCGGCGGCCAAGGCGCACCGGCTGCAACTGCCGGAGTTATTCGACGAGACCAACTCGATCGGCGGCAACACCGGGCTCCAGGGCGCCATCGGCCCCGAGGCCGGTCTCCACCGGCGGGCCGCA
>DATADW010000412.1:0-3778 GCA_036258335.1 Acidimicrobiia bacterium | reverse complement strand
AGGTCGATCACCGGGGAGTTCGTCATCATCGACGAGGCGCAAAACCTGGAACTGTCGACTCTCAAGGTGATCCTCACCAGGATGAGCCGCGACGCCAAAGTCGTGTTCTGCGGAGACTTGAGCCAAGTCGACAACCCGTACATCTCCCCGTACGGAGGAGTGGCGGCGCTCATCGAAAAGTTCAAGGGCTCCGCGCTGTTTGGTCACGTCACCTTGGAGCGCACCGTGCGCGGCCCTCTGGCCGAGATGGCGGCCCGGGTGCTTTGACCAACGAATCGATCTCTCGGTAGCTCGCTGGTTGACCCTCAAAGCCAAGATTCTGAACTAGGGCTTCTTTGCCCGGCGCTTCTTCGGTGGGGCATCGGCCAGCTTGGCTCTCCTTTCGGCGAGTAGCTCGTTGGCCCGGTCGAAGCTGATGCTCTCCACTTGGTCACCTTTGCGGAGCGAGGCGTTGACCTCACCGTCGGTCACATAGGGCCCAAAGCGGCCGTCCCTCACCTCGACCTGCTTGCCCGTCTCGGGGCTCTCCCCGAGCGTCCGCAGCGCGGTTGCGGTACGGCGCTGCCCGCGACGCCTCGGCGGTTCGGCGAACCGGGCCAGCGCCTCGTCGAGGGAAACCTCGAAGATCTGGCCCTCCTCATCCAGGTTGCGGGTCTCGTCGTCACGCTTGAGGAACGGGCCGTAGCGCCCGCTGAGGGCGAGGATCTCGCGGCCATCTGGGTCAATCCCGACCAACCTGGGGAGTGAGAGGAGCCGTAAGGCCGTGTCGAGGCCGATCTCGTCGAGTTCCATCCCGCTGAACAGGGAGACTGTCTTCGGCTTGCCCTCGACCTCCTCGGCCGAACCAAGTTGGACATATGGGCCGTATCGGCCGGCCCTGCCAAGCACGGTCAGGCCGCTGTCCGGATCGGTCCCCAGGATCTTGTCGCCTGAAGGGGCATCGAGAAGCTCGATCGCTTTCGCCATGGTCAACTCGTCGGGGGCGAGGTCCTCGGGTAGCGATGCGCGGTCCTCCCCCCGCTCGAGGAAGGGCCCGTATCGCCCGACTCGTACCGACACCGTCACGCCGTCGTCCGTGACCCCCACTTCGATCGAGTTGACCTTGCGGGCGTCGATGGCGTCGTAGGACGCCTCCACAGTCTCTCGCAACCCCTGCTCGCCGAAGTAGAAGTGGGAGAGCCACGGCAGCGACTCCTCGTCCCCGGCTGCGATCCGGTCGAGCTCGTCCTCCATCCGGGCGGTGAACTCATAATCCACCAGGGTGGGGAAGTGGGCCTCGAGCAGCGACACCGCGGCGAAGGCGATCCAAGTCGGCACCAGGGCCGAGCCCTTCTTCCACGCATAGCCGCGATCCTGGATCGTGGTGAGGATCGAGGCGTACGTGGAGGGCCGTCCTACCCCCAGCTCCTCCAGACGCCTTACCAGCGAGGCCTCGGTGAATCGTGCCGGCGGCTTGGTCTCGTGCCCTTTTGCCTCTATGTCCACCGGCTCAACCCGGTCACCCTCCCGAAGCGGTGGGAGGCGACGCTCCTGGTCGTCGAGGTCGGCTTCGGGGTCGTCGCTCCCTTCGACATACACGCGGAGAAATCCTTGGTGGTCGAGCACACGGCCCGAAGTGGCGAAGACGACATCCTGGCGATCGGCGATTCCGCCGAGCCTCACCGCCACGCTCACCCCGGTTGCGTCGGTCATCTGCGATGCAATCGTCCTCCTCCAGATGAGCTGATAGAGACTGGCATCGTCGCTCCCCACCGAGCCCGCCACCTCGTCGGGATGGCGGAACCGCTCGCCGGCGGGACGGATCGCCTCGTGCGCCTCCTGGGCGTTGCGCACCTTTCCCTGGTAGGAGCGGGGCTTCGACGGCACGAAGTCGGTGCCAAAGCGCTGCGCGATCTCTGACCGCGCCGCCGCCACCGCCGACTCGGAGAGTGCCGTGCTGTCGGTCCGCATGTACGTGATGTATCCCCGCTCGTAGAGCCGCTGTGCCGCCGACATGGTGCGCGCTGCCGAGAAGCCCAGCTTCCTGCCCGCCTCCTGCTGCAGCGTCGAGGTGCGGAAGGGGGGATAGGGGCTCCTCCGGTAGGGCTTGCGCTCCACCGAACGGACCGAGATGTCAGCGTCGGCTGAGGCGGCGGCTATGGAACGGGCGGTCGCCTCGTCGAGAACCAGCACATCGGCGCTGCTGAGCTCCCCGAAGGAATCGAAGTCGCGCCCGGTGGCGAGCCGGCGCCCCTCCACCTCGACCAGCGTCGCCGGAAACGCAACCGACTGATCATGCAGGAAGGTTCCGAGGACGTCCCAATACCCGGCGCTGCGGAACCGGATCCGCTCCCACTCACGCTGGACGACGAGCCTCACCGCAACGCTCTGCACCCGCCCCGCCGAGAGCCGTGGTTGGATCATCCTCCACAGCACCGGGGACACCTCGTAGCCGACCAACCGGTCCAGGACACGACGGGTCTCTTGCGCGTCCACCAGTCGCTGGTCGATCTCACGCGGGTTGGCAAAGGCCTCTTGGATCGCCCGCGGCGTGATCTCGTGGAACACCATCCGTCGCACCGGGACCTTGGGCCCGAGGACCTCGGCGAGGTGCCAGGCGATCGACTCCCCCTCGCGGTCCTCGTCGGTCGCCAGGTAGAGCTCTTCGATCCCCTCCATCGCCTTTTTCAACCTGCGGATCTGGTCGCGCTTCTCCTTGGGCACGATGTAGAGAGGTTGGAAGCCGTGGTCCACGTCGACCCCGAGCTTGGACCATGGCTCGGACCGGAGCTTCTCGGGGATCTCGGCCGAGTTGCGGGGCAGGTCGCGCACGTGCCCCATCGAAGACTCGACGGCGACACCTCTCTCGAGGAAGCCCTCGATGGTGCGCGCCTTGGTTGGCGACTCGACTATGACCAGGGTTTTCGCCATTGGGCGCCACAACTTAGACGGCCATCAATCGCTGTCTTGTACAGCGGATGACCCGGCGGCCGGTAACCTCGCCCCAATGACCGCGGCCGGGGGGCCAGTTACCTCGTCGTTCGCCCTGCTGCGTCGGGGGCCGTTTGCACGGCTTTGGTATGCCGGGCTCCTCTCCAGCTTTGGCGACTGGGTGGCTCTCTTCGCCACCATCGCTCTCGCCGACTCGCTCGGCGGGGTTCGTGCTGTGCTCGTGCCCCTGCTGGCCCGGCTGATACCAGGCTTGTTCGGTGGGGTCGCCGGCGTGATCGCCGACCGGTTCGACCGCAGGAAGGTGATGATCGTCAGCGACATCGCCCGTGCCGTCTTGGTGCTGTCGCTGATCTTCGTCACCAACCTCTGGCAGCTGTTCGCGGTTTCGTTCGTGTTGGAGGCTCTCACTCTGCTGTGGCAGCCATCGCGCGAGGCGTGGGTGCCCAACCTCGTCCCCGAGGGCGGGATGGTCGCGGCCAACAGCCTGACGCTGGTTGCCGCCTACGGGATGCTCCCGGTCGGCGCCCTGGCATTTGCCCTGCTGGCCAAGGTCGGCGGCATTTTCACCGGCTCCGGGATGATCGACGGCGAGGTCGCCCTCGCTTTCGGTGTCGACTCGCTCACCTTCCTGGCATCTGCCGCGCTGATAGCGAGCATCCCCGGACCGCGCCGCGTCGCCGGGCAACAACGTCCCGCGGCTCGCCGGGTCGACTTGCGGGCACCGTTGAGTGACTTCATCGAGGGGGTCCGGTTCGTGCTGGCCCATCCGACAGTGCGGGGGATCATCTTGGGCATGGCCGCAGCATTGTTCGGAGCCGGCGCCTTCTTCGTGCTCGGTCAGCGTTTT
>DATADW010000411.1:0-13655 GCA_036258335.1 Acidimicrobiia bacterium | reverse complement strand
GGAACATCTGCTCGAACATGCTGTTGGCGAGCACCTGGCTTTCGAAGTTGCCGCCGGTGAGCACGTAGACGATGTCAAATACCTTGAGGACGGCAATGAAGATGGTGGTGGTTACTGTGATTATGGAACCTCGGATCGAGGGGATGATGATCCGGAAGAACACCTGAAGCTCGGTGGCACCGTCGATCCGCGCCGCTTCGAGGTGTTCGTCCGGCACGCCCTTGATCGCTGCCGACAGGATGACCATGGCGAATCCAGTCTGCAGCCAGATCATGATCACAATCATCGCAATGGTGTTGAGTCCCGGAGTCTGGAGAAAGACAACCGGATTCCCTCCAAAAGCCGTGATGATGGCGTTGAGAAGTCCGATTTGAGGTTGACCCGGTGGCCGCCACTCGTATACGAAACGCCAGATGACGGCGGCGCCAACCCCTGAGATGGCGAGAGGGAGAAAGACAAAAGTCTTGGCGAGAGCCTCACGACGCACCCGATCTACCAGAGCAGCGAAGAGCAGCCCGATGATCACGCTTCCCGAGACTCCCAGGACCAACCAGAGAATGTTGTTCCGCCACGCCAGCAGCATCTCGTCGCTGGTGAACACGAACCCGTAGTTCTCGGCAAACCCGCCGTCCGTCACCGATCTGATGGCGGTCCCGACGATGGGATAGACGAGGAAGATCGCCAGGATCACGACGGCGGGGCCCACGAACACATAGGGACGCAGCCGGGACTGGGTCTCCCCTGAGAAAGTATTGAGGAGACGATTGGCGATGAAATAGAGCGCCCAGATTCCGGCGACGCCCAGCACCAAGGCCACAAGGGCAATGATCAGCTTGGAGAGGAGCGGGTTCAGCCCGAACTCCTCTATGGCATCGGCCTCACTGCTGAACCCAATCAACCGGTAGAAGCCAGCGATCAGCCTCGCCGGCTGCTCCTCGTCGGTGAGGAACAGATAGCCGCCGGCGAGAGTGACGAGAAGCAGCAGCCCCCAACCAACCGAGGCCAACCTGGTCCGGACCGAAGTACGAGCCTTCTCCTCCTCAGGGGCGATCTTTGTCGGCGCTGCCGTCATCTACTCCCCTCCGAGTGCGCCAGGGAGAGAGCCCGAAGGCTCTCTCCCTGAGCAAACCGCTTAGCCCGAGGGCCAGCTGTCCTCGATCTCCTGGAAGATCGCCTCTGTGTTCTCGCCATCAGCACTGATCCAGTCGAGCATACCGGTCCAGAAGGTACCGGTGCCGACCTCGGCTGGCATCAGGTCGGAGGCGTCGAACCCGAAGGTGCTGGCCTCTGCCACCAGTGGCGCCAGCTCATTCGTCGGGTAGGTCGTGTACCAGTCGACCGGGACCGACCGGTTGGGCGAGAGAAAGGCCTGGGGTGACTCGATCCACCCCTGGGCCCCCTCCGGCGTGGCCAGGAATTCCAGCGTGGCACGTACCTCGGGCCGATCGTTGAACATGATGAACATGTCGCCCGCACCGAGGACCGGGGATCCGAATTCCTCGTCGATCGGGGGGAAGTAGAAGAAGGAGCTGTCCTCCCCCGCCACCGTGCCCTCTGGCCAGAAGCCGGGGATCCAGGCTGCCTGCTTCTGCATCCAGCACGCCGGGCCCTCGTCGTTGAACATCGGGTCCTGCACCACCTCGATGTTGGTGGCGAGCATCCCGTCCGTACCGCCGATGACATAGTCAGGCGTGAACCAGATCTGGGAGATCAGTTCGGCGGCCTCGAGTACCTCGGGGTCGTTGAACGGGATCTCATGGTCGATCCAGGCCTGATAGGTCTCCGGCGACGCAGTACGGAGCATCACGTCCTCGAACCAGTCGGTCGCCACCCAGCCGTCATTGGCCCCGGTGTGCCTCACCGAGAAGCACCAGGGGTTGCCGTTGTTGTCGGTGATGATCTGGTCGGACAGAGCGATCAGCTCGTCCCACGTGGTGGGGATCTCGTACCCGTTCTCCTCGAACGCTTGTGGCGGGTACCAAACGATCGACTTCACGTCGCCCTTGTAGAAGACCCCGTACAGGGTGTCGTCGAAAGAGCCGGCGAGCATCAGGTTGGGCCCGAGGTCGGCCTCGAGCTGCTCCTGATTGATCCAGTCCAGCGGAAGGGCAAAGCCCTCGCTGGCGTACCGTTGCATCAAACCCGGTTGAGCGATCTGGGCCAGGTCGGGCGGGTCGCCCCCGTCGACAAGAGTCTGCAGAGCGGTCTCGTAGTCGGTGAGGGGCTCGTACACCACGTCGATTCCGGTGGCGTCGCGGAAAGGCTGGAGCGCGGCGTTGAAGGAGTCCTCCTCCGCCTCGATCCACTGCGCCGAGATCACAACCTCGGTGCCCTCGAACTCGCCGGCGTAGGCCTGGTTCAGGTGTTCATAGGGGGTCTCTCCGGTGGCGCTCGCCGTGGTTTCGGTCCCACCCGCCGCCGTGGTGTCCGTGCCACCTGCTGCCGTGGTGTCCGTGCCACCTGCTGCCGTGGTGTCCGTGCCACCTGCGGCGGTGGTGTCGGTCCCACCCGCCGCCGTGGTGGCCGCGGGCTCGGCCGCACATGCCGCCACCACCATCGCCAAGGCAATCACAAGCGCCATGACTCTCATTGTCTTCATGGTCCTCCTCTCGTTTGGGACACTGTGGTCCCACCCACTCCGGCGGCGGTACGACGTACCAGTTCTACCGCCCCCATGGCGCCCACCGGATGCCCGGAGGGCAGCAAGACCACCTTATCCGGAGGCAACACTAGAGCAGCCAGTTCCGACCGGGCAGCGCGCTCTGCGAGGTGCTCCCGGATTGACGCGAGGAAGGGGTCCCCGACGGAAGCGACGCCTCCGCCAAGCACGACTACCTCGACACCGGACGCCATCACCAGCCACTGCACGGTGTTGGCGAGAATCCTGCTGATTCGGGCGACGATCGCTTTGGCCGCTTGATCGCCGTCGGCGGCTGCCCGGTAAAGGCTCGTCGCCGGGTTCTTGCCTGGCCACAGCCGAGCGATCGCCGGCCCTGCAGCCACAGCCTCGAGGCAACCCCGGAGCCCGCAGCGGCATTCGGGACCATCCGGCTCGACTTCGACATGACCGATCTCGCCCGCCATCCCTTCGGCTCCGCGGTGCAGCCTGCCGTCGACGACCAGCCCTGCTGAGATCCCGGTGCCGATGCTCAGGTAGGCGAGGCTCCGCAGCCCGGGTCTCTTGTCGGCGAAATGCTCGAAGGCGCCCAAGGTCGCGGCGCGCACGTCGTTCTCGACCGCCAGAGGGGGGTCTCCGAGAATCTCGCCCAAGGCGGCTGCAAATGGATAGCCATTCGCTCCCACACCGAGATTTACGGCGTGATGCACCCATCCGGTTTCGGGATCGACCTGGCCGGGGAGACCGATTCCGACCGCGGTCATGTCGTCGAGCGATCGCCCGGCATCGGAGAGGGTCGTCTCCACCAGTCGGGCGATGTCGGCGACAACCCGGTCGAATCCGGCGTGGCTCGTGAGACATTGCGATTGCCCCGCCAACCCGTTTCCGTTGACCACGATCGCCTCGATGGTCGTGCCGCCCACGTCCACACCAACGAGCGCCGAGGTCATCTCCACACCACCCCTAGCTCCGCTGCCAGCACCATCGCCGAGGCACCGGCCAGGACGAGGTCGGCGTCGAGGGCGGCCCAGCGGACGTCGACATGGGCCGACATCGTTGGAAGGACACGTTCCTTGATCGTCTCTGCGACCGCCGCCCGGAACGGCTCACCAGCTGCTCGGACCGGCCCGGCAAGGGCAACATGACGCACGTCTAGGGTGGCGACGACGTGGGCGAGGGCAGCGCCGAGCGCCTGCCCCGCTGCCGACACGGTGGCGGCAACCGCGGTCGACGCCAGATCGCTTGGAGAGGCCGGGCGCCCGAGGATGGCCGAGGCGGCCGACAGGAGCGAGCGCATCGCAACGACGGTCTCGAGACACCCGCTCCGCCCACACCAACAGGGCAGCCCGTCGGCAACGACCACGACGTGGCCGATCTCACCTGCGCCGGAACCAGGTCCTCGATAGAGCCGACCGTCGAGGACGATGCCTGCACCGACCCCCTCGCCTACTCGAACGAGGACGAGGCTCTCGCCCTCGGGAAACTCATGCGAGTACTCGGCCAAAGCGGCTACGTGGGAGTCGTTGGCCACATGGACGGGAAGACCCAACCGGACACCGAGGAAACTCGCAAGAGGGACCTCGCCCCAATCGAGGTGGGAGGCGCTCCTCACCGTGCCGGCGGAGTCCACCACCCCTGGAGTTGCCACCCCCACCCCGATCACCTCGGATGGCGCCTGCGCCACGAGGCGCTCTGCCAGTCGACCCACTTCATCCAATGCGTCGTCGCCCGTCGGCTGGCCAATCCCCTCGACTCGTTGCCCGATGGCGCCCTGCAGATCTGCGATGGCTCCAGTGAAGGGAACAGTGCTCAAGTCGAGGGCGACGATGCTTCGGCTCTTTGGCGCCAGCGAAACCAGGGTGGGCGGCTTCCCTCCTGCGGAGACGCCGGTCCCCAGTTCCACCACAAGTCCCTCATCGAGGAGCAGACCGACCAAGTCGGAGACCGTTGCCTTCGCCAGTTGTGTCTCGCGAGCGATCTCGGCCCGGCTGGTGGGGCCCCGTCGGTAGATCGTCTGCAAGGCGAATCGCATGTTCCGGCTGCGTGTCTCCGCCCTGGTGGCTTTGTGTGTCGCCACGGTGAGGGGGGTCTCTACTTCGATTGTTCAATGAACTTACTAACCCGGCGAACACCGTGGGCCAACAATCAATTTTCGTTTTCGCGACCTCTCCGTCGATTTCGGGCGTTCGCCCCGCCCGCTGCCTTGTTCTTTGCCCCGCCACGGTGGACCGACTCGTACCGACAGGTCTTCGCCAGTTTTTTCCTCCCACGGGCGGCGGGAGTGCCCGAAGCCGCGGGCGTCGGCGGTGGGGGACTCCATACGGGTGCGATGCCAGGGGGCGATCACAATTGCAAGCTCGGGGCTCCCCCCTACCCACTGCTGAGCAGCGGGTCCTCCTTCCCCCGTCGGGGGGACGGAAAGATAGACGGCAGGACAGAGGGTGTTCCGCCTTCCGTATACCGCGTCTTCCGTCTTCCGCCTTCCGCCTTCCGCCTGCCGTCTGCCGTCTGCCGTCTGCCGTCTGCCGTCGCACATTGACAGCGCCTGCAGCGACGTGGCATGCTCCACGGACTTGGAACGCCACACCACCATCATCATCGCCTGAGCGCACGCCCGAGCGGCGTGCGCACCGGAGCCCTCTGCCACAGGCGGGGGGTTTCTTCTTTGCGGAGGAGTCATGGAGACCCAGCTCGAGATCTACGACACCACCCTGCGGGACGGCTCGCAGCAGGAGGGGATATCGCTCACTGTCGGCGACAAACTGCGGATCGCGGCACTGCTCGATGAGCTGGGGGTCCACTACATAGAGGGAGGATGGCCGGGCGCTCTTCCCAAGGATGACGAGTTCTTCCGCCGGGCGCCGAGCGAGCTCGGCCTGCGCAACGCCACCCTGGTCGCTTTCGGCGCCACCAGGCGACCCGGCGCCCATGTGTCGAGGGATGCGCAACTCCAAGCCGTGCTCGAAGCGGAAACCGAGGTGGTGTGCATCGTCGGCAAGGCGTGGGACGAGCATGTCCTCCACGCTCTGCGGACCGATCTCGACGAGGCCGTCGCCATGGCGGGCGAGACCGCTGAATTCCTCAGCAGCCGGGGCCGCCGCGTCTTCTTCGACGCCGAGCACTTCTTCGACGGGTACTTCCGCAACCCTCGGTTTGCGCTGGCGGTAGTCCGGGCGGCGATGGAAGGTGGGGCGGAAAGGCTCGTGCTGTGCGACACCAACGGCGGCACGCTCCCCCACCAGATCGTCGACGTGATCGGAAAAGTGCGGGCCGAGCTTCCCGATGCCGAGATCGGCGTCCATTTCCACAACGACAGCGGGTGTGCCGTGGCCTCTTCGCTGGCGGCAGCGGAAGCTGGTGCCCGTCAACTGCAAGGTTGCGTCAACGGCTACGGCGAGCGGACGGGGAACGCCGACCTCTGCTCGATCATCCCCGACCTGGTTCTCAAGCTGGGAGTACCCGTCGTCACTGAGGAGCAGCTGGGGACACTGGCTCCGACCTCGCACCACATCGCCGAAATCGTCAACATCGCCCTCGATCCCCACCGGCCCTACGTGGGGACATCTGCCTTCACCCACAAGGCCGGGCTCCACACCTCGGCATTGGCGAGACGGCCAGGCGCCTACGAGCACACCGAGCCGTCCCTGGTCGGTAACCACACCCGGATGGTGGTGTCGGAGCAGGCCGGCAGGGCATCGGTCTTCCACAAGGCTGCCGAGCTCGGGCTAGAGATGGATGACGATCTCGCTCGGCTGGTGCTCGACCGGGTCAAGAAGCAGGAGCAGACCGGCTACCACTACGAAGCCGCGGACGGCTCTTTCGAGTTGCTGGTGAGACAGGCCACGGGGTGGATCCAACAGTTCTTCGAACTGGAGTCGTTCCGCACGTTCGTCGAGCGGCGTCCCGGCGAGGAGGTCGGAGCCGAAGCGACGGTCAAGATGATGGTGGGCGACCAACGGGTAGTCACCACCGGTGAGGGCAACGGCCCGGTGCATGCCCTCGACCAGGCACTTCGGGCGGCGCTCCGCACCCGGTACCCCGAGGTGGACAAGCTTCGGCTCACCGACTACCGGGTCCGGGTGCTCGACTCCAAGGACGGGACCGCGGCCACTGTGAGGGTGCTCTTGGAAACAAGCGACGGTGATGGCTCCTGGGGAACGATCGGTGTCCATGAGAACGTGATCGAGGCCTCGTGGGAGGCGCTGGCCGAGGGGATCGTCGTCGGCCTCCTCCGGGCGAGACCGGGCAACGGGTAACCGGACCCGAAGGAATCTGTCTCCGTGACCGAGCTCACACCGCTCGCGGACCGCAGCAACGGGTACCTGACTACGACGGGACGCCGCAGCGGGCAGCGCCACACCATCGAGATCTGGTTCGCCCTCCAAGGCGACTCCGTTTATCTCCTGTCGGGGAGCGGGGGCCGTTCCGACTGGTGTCGCAATCTGGAGGCCCACCCCGAGGTGACCTTCTCCATCGACGGCGTTGAGGTGCCCGGTCGGGGAAGGCGCGTTACCGACCAAATCGAGGAGGCCAAGGCCCGCGACCTGGTTGTCGCCAAGTACCAGCCGCGCTACCAGGGCGACCTCTCCGGTTGGCGACGGGAGTCCCGACCGTACGCCATCGACCTGTAGCACGCCCAAACCGGTGGGCGAGCATCGTTGGCTACGGTGTCGTTTCATGACCCCCGATGAGTTCCGCAAGACGGGGCATGAGTTGATCGAGTGGGTTGCTGCCTACATGGAGGGGGTCGACCGCTTCCCGGTCCTCTCGCAGGTGGCGCCCGGGGAGACCAGGGCGAAGCTCCCAGCGAGCCCACCCCAGCACGGGGAGCAGTTCGAGGAGATCATCGGCGACCTCGACCGGATCATCCTCCCCGGAATCACCCACTGGCAGTCGCCCCGATTCTTCGGGTTCTTCCCGGCCAATGCTTCCGGTCCCGCCATCCTCGGCGACCTGATCTCTTCGGGTCTCGGCGTTCAAGGGATGCTCTGGGCGACCTCACCTGCGTGCACCGAACTCGAGGCCCACGTGCTCGACTGGATGGTGGAGATGCTCGGACTTCCCGCCGGGTTCCGTTCGGACACGACGGGTGGAGGCGTGATCCAGGACTCGGCGTCGAGCGCCAGCCTGGTGGCGGCGCTGGCAGCGCGGGAAAGGGCGACCGGTTTCGAGAGCAACCGCATCGGGACCGGAGGCGGACTCACCGCCTATGCCTCGACCCAGGCGCACTCCTCGATCGAGAAGGCGGTGCGGATGGCCGGATACGGTGCCGAACGGTTGCGAACCATCGAGGTCGATGACAGCTTGGCGATGCGGCCCGACCGGTTGGAGGAGGCGATCGAGGAGGACCGCGCCGCCGGTCTTAAACCGGCGTTCGTCACCGCCACCGTCGGAACCACGTCAACGACCGCTGTTGACCCGGTGTCAGCCATCGCCGAGGTGTGCAGGCGATACGGCATCTGGCTTCATGTCGATGCTGCCTATGCCGGGATCGCGGCGCTGCTTCGGGAGATGCGCTGGATCAACGCCGGGTTGGATCTGGCCGATTCGTACTGCACCAACCCGCACAAGTGGATGTTGACCAACTTCGACTGCACCGCCTTCTACGTCGCCGACCGGGCTCATCTGATCGAGACTCTCACGGTGATGCCGGAGTATCTGCGGAACACGGCGTCGGAGTCTGGGGCGGTCATCGACTACCGGGACTGGCAGATCCCGCTAGGCCGGCGGTTCCGGGCGCTCAAGCTGTGGTTCGTCATCCGCAGCTATGGGTTGGCGGGGCTCCGTGCCCACGTGCGGAACCACATCGCACTGGCCGATCACTTCGCCTCTCTGGTCGAGGCTTCATCCGACTTCGAGGTCGTCACCGACCACCCCTTCGGGCTCGTTTGCTTCCGTCACCGTGGCGGAGACGAGGTCAACCAGCGGATCATGGACACGGTGAACCGGTCCGGGGAGATATACGTCACTCACACCAGGGTGGACGACCGGCTCACCTTGCGTCTCGCCATCGGGAGCCCTCGAACCGAGAGCGACGACATCGAGGAAGCGTGGCGGGTGATCAAAGCCGCGACTGGCGGGTGAACTCGGTTAGCGCCCGTGAGCTTGCTCCAACCCGAGAAGACGCCGCATCATCATGGCGGTGGCTCCCCAGAGGATCTCGCCCTCCAACTCGGAGAACCACACCGTGCGCCCCGCCCAGATCTCCGACCGCCATGCGGCCGGGTCGGTGAACCGCTCCAGCGTCGGCTCCAGCACCATGGCCACCTCGCGGGCCGACGGCTTCAGCTCGGGAACCGGGTCGATCCGGCCCACCACCGGCACCACCAGGAGGGTGAACTCGACGGTGTGGATCGGCTCGAGGAACCCGAGAACGGTGACGTTCCCTGGGGGAATTCCCACCTCTTCCTCAGCCTCTCGCAGGGCGGTATCGACTGCGTTCCGATCGCCAGAGTGGGGACGCCCGCCGGGGAAGGCGAGATGGCCGGCGTGAGTGGGCATCGTGTCCGGGCGCTTGGTGAGCACGACACGGACCGCACCCTGACCGTCCTCGTACAGCGGGACGAGGACAGCAGCTCGTGGTTGGCCGTCGGTCGGCGGCTCGACCTCGTCCAGCGGAGCGAGCTTCGCCCAGGTCGGTGACATGGACCCATCGTACGGGCGCATAAGATCGGCCCGGCATGGACCTCCCCCCCGAGACGATCACCACCACCAACCTCTCGCTCCATCCCTTCCGACGACGCGACGTTGACCCTTTGCTGGCGGCGGTGCGCGAGTCGCTCCCCGAGCTGAGTCAGTGGCTGCCGTGGGCGCATCAGGGGTATACCCGCGACGACGCCATACGGTTTGTGCGCGACTCGGTGCAAGCCTGGCGGGAGAACCGCGCCTACGACTTTGCCGTGACGGCGCGGGATGGGGCCACCCATCTGGGCAATGTCTCCATCTGGCATGTGTCGCGCGGCTTCCACGTCGGTGAGATCGGGTACTGGGTGCGCACCGACCAGACCGGGAAGGGCCTCGCCACCGAGGTCACCGCCCGGATGCTGCAGATAGGGTTCGAGCGGCTCGGGATGCACCGGATCGTGCTCCGAATCGCTGTCGGCAACAGGGCGAGCGAGCGGGTGGCTGAGAAGCTCGATTTCGTCAAAGAGGGGGTGCTGCGCGAGGAGTTGAAGGTACGCGGGCAATGGCTAGACCACACCGTGTGGAGCATGCTCGAGCATGAGTACCGCCGTCGCGCCGCCGAGTACGCCGTCTTCGCCGGCAATTGAACGCGGCCGCCCCAATTCGTTCTGTGGGTCCGAAGCGCGCCTCTGGCGCGGATCGAACCCTGGGTTCCGGGGATGACCTAGGTCGCTTCCAGCACCCGCATTGTCACCCGCTCGGTCCTGTCCATCCAGCGCGAGCTGCGCACACCTCTCCACGCCACAGCCAACTGTCCGGTGCGGTATGCCTCGGGAATCGCTGGATGGACATAGGAGGCTCGACACACCTCACGGGTGTTCCCGAGCCGCTCGGCCGCGAGGTCGATGGCGGCCAGAACCATCTTGTCGGCGTCGCCTTCGTCCGGTGAGACCCCGGCCAGCGCACCCGCCACCACTGCGGTTGCCCCCCACGTCCTGAAGTCCTTGGCAGTGACGTCGCTCCCAGTGAGCTCGCCGAGGTAGCTGTTGACCTGGTCGGAGTCGACGCTCACCGGGAGATCGTCCCCACCGAGGTAGGAAAAGAGTTGCTGACCACCCAGCTCCTGGCATGCCAGCACCGCAGCCACGAGGTCCGGGTCGGGTACGGACACCCGTACCTCGGAGCCGCCCTTGCCTCGGAAATCGAACACCAGGTCGCCACCGTCTCGGTCCACGTGATCGGGACGGAGCGTGGTGAGCCCGAACGTCTCGTTGTCCCTGGCGTACTCCCGGTTGCCGACCCGGATCAGTGTCTCGTCGAGCAGCCGCACCACGAGTGCCATCACCCCGGTCTGGGTCTCCACCCCCCCGGCGAGATCGATCTCGACACGTTTCCGCAATCGAGGGAGACGCTCGCCGAACCTGCCAAGCGAGTCGAACTTGTCGGCGTCTCTGACCTCGCGCCACCGTGGGTGGTACAGGTACTGCTTTCGCTCCTTGTCGTCACGCCCGGTGGCGAGCAAGTGGCCCCTGCGATCGGTCGAGATCCAGACGTCTCTCCACGCCGGAGGGATCACCAGCGAGTTGATCCAGCGAAGTGTCGCTCCGTCGGTGACCCTCTCGCCGTCCGGTCGGTGGTAGGAGAACCCACGACCACGTCTCACTCTTTTGATCCCGGGCCGCGCATCCGACGTGTACCTGAGACCGGCCTCCTCGGCCGCCTCCTGGGCGCCATCGGTGCCGGCGAGCGCCTCCGATGGATCCGGCTCGACAGACTGCCCCTTTACGACCAACTGTCGAAGACCGCCCACTGCTCACCGCTCTCCTGGCTCAGTTCCATGGGACCCGAAGGCCTCATGGCCCGCGCGACTGCATACCGCGGCTACGCGCTAACGAAACGCTGGCACCCGATCCCCTCACCTATCGGGGGCTACTCACATCTTGTGCTTCGTCTCCCCCGGGTTACCCGAGGACGGAGAGAGGAAGGAGATCGTCCCATCGGGTTCGAGAACCGCCAGCTCCACCGACGACAGGTCGTCGAGGCCCTGTTTTCGGGCCGCCTGATCGACCTCGTGGGGCTGGAGCCTCTCGAGTTTCAGAGCCTCCGGAAGCAGCTCCCCATCGCGCAGGATCACCACGGGAAGGCCTTCGAGGAGGCGCCTGGCCGGGTCGAACTTGAAGCTCATGTATGAGAACAGAACGGTCAGCAGGGCCAGCGTCCCGGCGGCAAGGATGGCTCCAACCAGAGAGAAATCCTCCTGCGTGATCCCCTGCTGGACGATGTCGCCTATGACCACTAGGAGGATCAACTCGAAGGGCGACAGCTCGGAGAGCTCCTTCTTCCCAACAAGCTTGAGCAGCAGGAATATGAAGAGGAAGGCGACTGCGGAGCGAAGCACCACCCCCATTAGGGCAGCACCAACGTCGAGAACTCCACCTCGACCACCCGTTGCCCTTGGTCGAGGACGGCGAGGTCCCCCTGGATCACGCCTTCAGCGCCCGGCTCATGCCTTCCGTCGAAGTCGACCGTCAGCGAGTCCCCCCGCGGTGGGTCGAACTCCCATATGACATACCCGTCGTCGGCGATCTGCGCAGACGCGTCCGGGTACAGGGCGTTGAAGTCGAGAGCTTCGATGTACTCACGCGACACGATCAGCCTCACCGGCTGGTCGAACCCGGCTTCCCGGCTGACGACGATGCTCAACCGTATGGCCAGCCCGGGACGGGAAACCGACGGGTGGCTCACCTCCAACGAATAGCCGGCCGCCTCGGCCGCGGCGACCGAGGGTCGGGGCCCAGCCCATCCAAGCAACGCCGCGACCACGATGACCAGGAGCACACCCACACCGATGCGTCGGATCGTTCGGCTCCTGCGAACATTCTCCAGGGGGTTTTCTTCAGGGAGTGTCGAAACCCCCTGCTCCTGGCTCGATCCAGCTGTGGAGCTTTCAGCATCCGCCACGCGATCCAACTCCGGCGCTCGGCGAGTGGCAGGGTACAACTGGACCGCCTGAACCAAGGTGATTGAAGTGTCGAAGCGCCGTATACTGGGCATGTGTATGGCATGCCCTCGACCCCTCCATCTGACGCCACGCCGTTCCTGCCCGAACACGGCGACCTGGAGAGCCTCCGCCACGCGGCAGAGTCGTGCCGGGGTTGCGATCTGTGGGAGCGAGCCACCCAGACCGTCTTCGGAGACGGCCCGCCCAGTGCCCGCATCGTCCTCGTCGGTGAGCAGCCGGGCGATCAGGAAGACAAGGAGGGCCAGCCTTTCGTCGGCCCGGCGGGCCGGCTACTCGACCGCGCCTTGGAGGACGCCGGGATCGATCGTGACACCGCCTACCTGACCAACGCGGTCAAGCACTTCCGTTGGAAGGCCACCGGGGGATGGCGACGGATCCACGAGAAACCCAACCGACGTCAGGTGCGCGCTTGCCGCCCCTGGCTGGACAGTGAGCTTGCTGCGATCGACCCCGCAGTCGTGGTGGCGCTGGGGGCGACAGCCGCCCAATCGCTGATGGGGCCTGGGATTCGGGTGACACGAGACCGCGGTGTCCCTCTTCCCTGGGACCCCATCAAGTTCGTCGTGGTCACCATCCACCCGTCGTCGATACTGCGGGCCAAGGATCAGGATCGCGAGCAAGCCTATGACGGCTTGGTCGCCGACCTGCGGGTGGCTGCCGGCATGGTGGGATGAGCCCCGGTCTACTGGTTCGGTGGCGCCGAGCTGATCTCACCCAGCACCGAGTTGGGGTCCTGCTCCTCCGCCAGGTCACCGAGGCTGACGATCCCAACAACCTCGCCGCCTTCCACCACCGGGATACGTCGCACCGAGGCGCCGGCCATCCGCGATGCGAGCTCGCCAACCGATTCATCCGGGCTCGCGGTGATGACGTCATCAGTGACGATCTCACCGATGGTGGTCCGCGCAGGGTCGGCCCCGTCGGCCACCGCCCTGATCACGACGTCGCGATCGGTGAGTATGCCTGCCAGTCGGCCGTTGGATGTCACCACCACGTCGCCCACGTCGTTGTCCCGCATCGCCTGCGCTGCCTGCTCAACCGTGTCAGACTCGCTGCAGCTGATCACGTTGCGGGTCATCACGTCTGCAATCCTCTGACCCACATTGGCCTCCTCGCTCGCGTAGTCGCGGTCTTTCCCAACGCGAGGAAATCCAAACCCGTTCAGGTCCGAAGCCGTGGTGAGGAACTCCGCCGCGGCTCGAACTCGGCGGCAAGCAGGGTGACGTCGTCCTCCGTGTGCTCACCGACCATCTGGGCGATCAGCTCGTCGCACAGCCCCGCCATCGACTCGCCGACCAGAGATCCGGCCACCTCGACCAGCCTCCCCAGACCGACGTCGATGCCTTCGTCTCGCCTCTCGACCAGCCCATCGGAATAGAGCAGCAGGATGTC
>DATADW010000410.1:0-2439 GCA_036258335.1 Acidimicrobiia bacterium | reverse complement strand
CGATCTCACCCCCTTTGCGATCGACGACCGAGGGGTGGTCTTCCAACCAGTCGACAAGCCCTACGGCGACATCGCCCTCACCGTCCAGAGAGACGTTCCGACTTCCTTCTAGCCGAAGGCGTCGCGACGTCCCTCCAAGATCCGGAGGAACGAGCGGGTGCGCAGTTCGTCCACGGTCAAACCGGTCAGATCGGTGATCTCCTGCTCGGTGACCGCACCGGAGTTGAGGGCACGGAGGAATGAGTTCAGCAATCCCTGGCCGGTGGCGGCGTCGTCGAACACCTCACCAACCAATGTGGCAGTGGCAGCTTGGTCCATGAAGGCCTGGAGCCGGGCGCCGGCGGGCTCGATGCTCTCCATGAAGAACGAGTAAACGGCGGCGTAGCGGGTGGGTAGCTGGGCAGGGTGGAGATCCCAGCCTTGGTAGTACCCGTGGGCGAGCGAGTGCCGGACATCGCTGAAATGGAGCCTCCAGGCACCGTGAACCATGCGCCGGTTCTGCTCCTGCTGCTCGGCGGTGAGATCGTCACCTCGATGCACCGGCACCGGCATGACGTTGGTTGCGCCGTCGCTGAGCCATATCCCGCTGCCCGCCAGGCTTACTTGTTGCACCTGACGGGCGAAGTCACATGCGGGGTGGGTCATCGACTGGTAGGCGGCGGTGATCGAGCAGGATGCGGTGAAGTCGTAGGTACCGAAGTGGGCGGCGATGACCCTGCCATTACCCGCATCGACCAGCCGGCGAACCCCGGTCAAACCGTCGTCGCCGATGATCGATTGCGGAGTCTCCACCATGAGCTCACACGGCACCCCTGAAATCCCAAGACCGCCTTCCAACTCGGTGAGCGCCGCGTCGAGCACCGCCACCTGCTCGGGATCCACGACCTTTGGCAAGGTCACCACGAAACCCTCTGGGACGGCGTCGGAACTCTCGACGAGCGTGGTGAGAAAAAGGTCGAGCGTTCGTAGCGATCTGCGGTGAAGATCCGCGGAGAAAGGCTTGACTCGGATCCCGATGAAGGGGGGTGCGGTTCCCGCGGTTGCCGCTTTGGCAACCTCGGCGGCTGCTGATCGGGCGTGCCCATCTTCCTCCTCGTCGGAGCGGTTGCCGTACCCGTCCTCGAAGTCCAGACGGAAGTCCTCGACCGGCTCCCGCGCCAGCTTGTCCACCACGCGCTCGTAGACCCGCTCGATCAGAGCGGTGTCGCCGGTCATCCCCAAAGCACCCCGGAGCGTCGCGGCGTCGGGCGCATAGGTTTGGAGTGCCCTGAGAGCCAGTTCGCCGAGCTTGGGTGCGGTCGCCGCGGTGAAGAGGTGGGCCCCCCCGTAGACGGTGTGCACCGGCTGTCGTTTCCCCGACTCTCCGGGAAACCGTGCGGCGATGCGATCGGTAATCGGGCGAAGCCTCTCGCTGAGCCTGTCGATGGTTTGGTAGCCGAGCGTCATGCGGTCACGGTACCGTCGCCGCCCATGGTGACGCTGCTGCTGCGCCATGCCGCGGTGTTGGTGACCATGGACGACCGAGGCACCGAGATCCCCGACGGCGCCGTGCTCGCCCGCGACGGGTGGATAGAGCAGGTCGGCCCCACTGCGGTTCTGCCGTCGACGGCTGATGAGGTCGTCGACCTAACCGGTCATGTGCTGCTCCCGGGGCTGGTCAACACCCACCATCACTTCACCCAGACCCTCACCAGGGCGGTCCCTGGTGCCCAGGACGCCAACCTCTTCGACTGGCTCACCACCCTGTATCCCCTATGGGGCCGGATCACCCCCGATCATGTCCGGGTATCGACGACAGTTGCGCTGGCCGAGCTTGCCCTGTCAGGTTGCACCACTGCGGCCGACCACACATATCTCTGGCCGGGTGGTGCCCGGCTCGATGACCAAGTTGATGGCGCCGAGGGCGTTGGGCTCCGGGTCCACCTGTCCCGCGGATCGATGAGCGTTGGTGAGAGCAGCGGCGGTCTTCCGCCCGACGACTTGGTAGAGGACGAGCGGGAGATCATCTCAGACAGCGAACGGGTTGTCGCCCGCTTCCACGACCCGGCACCGGGGGCCATGCTCCAGGTGGCGCTGGCACCGTGCTCGCCGTTCACGGTGAGCCCGGAGCTGATGACGGATTCGGCCTCGCTGGCGCGGGGCGTCGGGGTGCGACTTCACACCCACCTGGCAGAGACCGTTGACGAGGAGCGGTACTGCCGGGAGCGGTTCGGGGTCGAGCCTGTTGATCTCGCCGAGCAGATCGGCTGGCTGGGCGACGACGTCTGGTGGGCTCACGCCGTCCATGTCGATGACGAAGGCGCCCGTCGCATGGCCGAGACCGGGACCGGCGTGGCGCACTGCCCCACATCGAACATGCGGCTCGGCTCCGGGATCGCCCCGCTGCGGCGCTACCTGGAGGAGGGTGCGCCGGTGGGTCTTGGTGTGGACGGCTCCGCC
>DATADW010000409.1:0-1701 GCA_036258335.1 Acidimicrobiia bacterium | reverse complement strand
TCCTTGGCCGCCGAGAGATAGCCGATCACCGCCTCGAACCAGACGTAGATCCGCTTTCCCGGCCCGAGCGTGTCCGCCTCGGGCGGGAGAGGTATGCCCCAGTCGAGGTCGCGGGTGATCGGCCGATCGATGAGACCCTCCTCGACGAACCCGATCGCCATGTTCTGGACGTGCTTGCGCCACCCCCGACGGCCCTTCAACCAGTCGAGGAGGGGATCGGCCAACTTGGGGAGGAGCAGGAAATAGTGCTCGGTCTCCCGTGGCACCGGGGTGGCGCCGGTGAGCGTGCTCCTCGGTCCGATCAACTGGTCGGGGTCGAGCGTCCGACCGCAGTTGTCGCATTGGTCGCCCCGAGCCGGGTCGTAACCGCAATGAGGGCAGGTCCCCTCAACGTAGCGGTCGGGGAGGAACCGCTCGGCTTCGGGGTCGTAGAACTGGATGCTCTTCTCCGGAGCGATGTAGCCGTGGTCGCGCAGCGTCCGGAACATGTCCCAGGTGACCTCACGGTGGTTCTCGGTCATGGTGGTAGTGAAGAGGTCGAACGAGATCCCCAGGCTCTCCCAGTAACCGAGGATCTCGGGGTGATAACGGTCGACCACCTCTTGAGGGGTGGTGCCCGCCTGGTCGGCCTTGACCGTGATGGGTGTGCCGTGGGCGTCGGAGCCGGACACCATCAGCACCCGGTTTCCCGCCAGCCGGTGGTACCGGGCGAAGATGTCGGGTGGCAGGTAGGCACCGCCGAGGTGCCCCAGGTGGAGCGACCCGCTGGCGTACGGCCAGCCGACGGCGACCAGGATGTGGCGCGGTGGCATGGGACCGAGGGTACTGCCGAGCCCGATATCGCCCGGCGGTTATCAGGCGGTAGAGAGCTTGTCCAGCCTCTCCACGGCCTCGGTGAGCGTGGCCTCGTCCTTGCAGAAGGCGAACCGGACCAGCCCATGGCCGTCTGCCGGGTCGTGGTAGAAGACGCTGGGGGGAATGGCGACCACACCCGCCCGCTTGACCATGCGACGGCAGAAGGCGCGATCGTCGTCCTCGGACAGCGCCCGGTACCCCGCCATGGTGAAGTAGGTGCCCTCGGTGGGGTGGACCTCGAACCCCGCTGCGGCCAGCCCGGCGGCCAGAAGGTCGCGCTTCGCCCGGTAACTCACTCTCAGGTCGTCGTAGAAAGACGGAGGGGCGTCGAGGGCGGCGACCGCGCCGTGCTGGACCGGTGTCGGGGTGGTGAAGGTGAGGAACTGGTGTGCAGCCCTCAGCGCGTTGGTGAGATCTGGCGGCCCGATCGCCCAGCCCACCTTCCACCCGGTGAGCGAGAAGGTCTTCCCCAACGATGACAGCGTCAGCGTGCGCTCCCACATCCCCTCACGCCCGGCCATCGGGAGGTGGGAACGTTCAAACACCATCTCCTCGTAGACCTCGTCGGTGATAGCGATGGTGTCGTGCTCGATGCACAGCCGCGCGATGGCATCCATCTCGTCCGCGGAAAGGACCCGACCGGTCGGGTTGTGTGGCGTGTTGACCAGGATCGCCCTGGTCCGGGGTGAGAAGGCCTCCGCCAACTCGTCGGGGTCGAGAGCGAACCCGGGTGGGCGGAGGGTGACGAACCGGGGGATGGCGCCGGCCAGAGCCAGATCGGCCGGATAGGCGTCGTAGAAAGGCTCGATCACCAGCACCTCGTCGCCCGGTTCCACCAGCCCGAGC
>DATADW010000408.1:0-4364 GCA_036258335.1 Acidimicrobiia bacterium | reverse complement strand
GACGTCCGGGTGATCGACTACCTCCGCTGCTACATGAACATCACTTCGAAGCGCCCCTCGGTGGTGCTTGCCGGCGAGGAGCTGAAGTTCGACGCCGTCGTCCCCCGGATCGGCGCCTCGTACACCTTCTATGGGGCTGCGGTGGTGCGCCAGTTCGAGATGATGGGCGTTTTCACCGCCAACGAATCCCAGGCGATCTCCCGCTCCCGCGACAAACTCCGCTCGCTCCAGGTGCTGGCACGCGCCGGCGTGGGCATGCCGATCACCGCCTTCGCCCACGCCACGCGCGACACCGAGGGCCTGCTCGACATCGTCGGCGGTCACCCTGTGGTGGTGAAGCTGCTGGAGGGGACCCAGGGGGTCGGGGTGGTGCTCGCCGAGACCCGCAAGGCGGCGGAGTCGGTGATCGGCGCCTTTCGCCAACTCGACGCCAACGTGCTGGTCCAGGAGTACATCAAGGAAGCGAAGGGCGCCGACATCCGTGCCTTCGTGGTGGGGGGCAAGGTCGTCGCGGCGATGCGGCGCCAAGCGTCACCGGGGGAATTCCGTTCGAACCTCCACCGCGGTGGGTCGGCGGAGAAGGTGAAGCTCACCACGACCGAGCGGATGACCGCGGTCAAGGCAGCGAGGGCCGTCGGGCTCGACGTGGCCGGCGTGGACCTGATCGCCTCCAACAACGGGCCGCTGGTGATCGAGGTGAACTCCTCTCCCGGTCTCGAGGGGATCGAGGGCGCCACCGGGAACGACGTCGCCACGGCCATCATCACGTTCGTCGAGGAGGGATCCACCCGGGTGAGAAGGCGTGCCCGGATCACGGGCTGACCGCAACATCCCCATCACCGTCGGGACGGTGACGGTCGAGCCTGGACGGCGCCGCAGCCTCGAGTTGCCCATCGCCCGGCTCAGCACCGGCACATCGCTCAACCTCCCGGTCGAAGTCACCAATGGGCGGTACCAGGGACCGAGGATGTGGGTCAGCGGAGCTGTCCACGGCGACGAATTGAACGGGGTCGAGATCGTCCGCCGACTGGTGCGCAGGGTGGACCCTCGGTCGCTGGCAGGGACGCTGATCGCGGTCCCGATCGTCAACGTCTTCGGTTTCGTCAACGAGTCGCGCTACCTACCTGATCGACGTGACCTCAACCGGTCGTTCCCCGGATCTCCCCGTGGGTCACTGGCGGCTCGGCTGGCGAACCTCTTTCTCCGGACCGTCGTAGCCCATTGCGATGTAGGCATCGACCTGCACACCGGCGGCGGGGAGAGAGTGAACGTCCCTCAGATACGGGGGGACCTCGACGACCCCGAGACGAGGCGGCTGGCGGAGGCATTCGGCGCCCCCTTCCTGGTCGAGGCAAGGCTGAGGGATGGATCCCTCCGCCAAGCGGCGACGCAAATGGGCAAGCGGGTCCTTGTCTACGAGGCGGGGCAAGTCCGACGGTTCGAGGAGCATTGCATCGAGGTAGGGACGTCGGGTGTGCTCCGGACGATGGCGGCCCTCGGCATGGGCGATTGGGGGGTGCTCGCCCCCAAGGACCGGCCGGTGCGGGTGCGGCGGACCACTTGGGTGCGAGCAAGACGGAGCGGGATCGCCCTACTCGACGTCGAGTTGGGTGAAAAGGTGGAGCGGGGACAGGTGATGGGGGCGATCGGCGATGCCCTGCCCAGCCGGGCGTCGCGGATCATGGCTCCCGTCACCGGTTGGGTCATCGCCGTAACCCTCGACCCGTTGGTGAGCCAGGGCGACGCCTTGGTGCACCTGGCTCTGGCCGACGACGCAGTCCGGGTGCGGATCGATCGGGGTCCCGAGCCTCGCTCTCGTGCTCGTAGGCGGGACACAGACCCCCACTGACTCAGCGTGGGATGGTGGTCCGCTTGAACTCGTTGAGCCCGGTCCAGGAGACGAGGCCAAGCATCCGCTCCAGCTCGTCTACCTGATCCCGCTCCATGAGACGGACGAACACGGCGTCATCGTCAATGATGAACGTGGGAACCCCGAATACCCGCCACCTCTCCGTCAGATAGGTGTGCTCGTTGCGGAGGGTGTCGAGTGGCTTGCCAGTCGCCACCACCTCAGCGACTGCTGCGGAATCGAGCCCGCAACCGCCCACCGCCGTCTCCAACACTTCGGGATCTCGCAGATCGCCGCCGTTGTCGTGCCTGGCGGCGAAAAGGGCACGATGCACCGCGCCGAAGGCCTCGGGAAACTCGTCTCGCACCGCCAGCCCCCATTGCAGGGCGAGCACTCCCGAGCCCTGGTCGCCGGGCGGTCGGTCCCAAACCGCTGGATCGCCCTCGTGAACATGCACCTGGTTGAGCGAGAAGGGCCGGAAGCCGACCTCCCAATCCTTGCCGCCTTCGAGCCCGCTGAGAACGGCTTCGTTGGCATTGCGGGCGAACGGGCAGAGATAGTCGTAGGTGACGATGAATCGGAGCATGACACCAGTGTCGTCGCTCTGACCCGGCTACCGAATTTTCCTCAGCTCGCCTCGCGCAGGCTTCGCAGCCAGCGCCGACGGAGGTTGGAGCGCTCCCTGGCGGTGAACCCTCCCCAAACGCCCTCGGTCTGATTCGTTTCCACGGCGTAGTTGAGGCACTCGTCCTGCACCGGACAACCGGCGCATACCGCCTTGGCCCGGGTGATGCCATCGAGATCCTCGGGCATCGGGAAGAACATGTCGGGATCGGCCGTCCGACATGCGGCAAGCTCGCGCCACTCGGTGACGTCGGTGGCACCGGCTTCGTCGAACTTGGTGGTGGTTGCCTCGCTCATGGTGTCATCTCCGGGACCCAAAACAACGCTCCCCCCCGAACATTTGTTCCCGGGGAACCCGCCAGCCTAGGCGGCTGAGGCACTCGGGTCGAGTGGTTTCTACCCGGTCGTGTCACGGCCAATCCCAGGCCGCGTTGCCTACCGCGTCCCCTCCCGATGGCGCCCCAACTCCACCCGTGCCACCGTGCGCAGGTGGACCTCGTCGGGACCATCGGCGATCTGCAGGCCGCGCGCGTGGGACCACATCTGTGCGAGCGGGAAGTCCGCGGTCACCCCCGCCGCACCAAAGAGCTGGACGGCGCGGTCGAGCACCCAGGTGGCGACACGCGGGGCAACCACCTTGATGGCGGCGATCTCGGTCCGGGCCTGACGACTCCCCTGGTTGTCGATCAGCCAAGCCGCCTTGAACACCAGCAGCCGCGCCTGTTCGATCATGATCCTCGACTCAGCGATCCATCCCTGGACCACCCCCTGATCGGCCAGGGCGACGCCGAACGCGGCGCGGTCCGCTGCCCGGCGACACATGAGCTCGAGGGCACGCTCCGCCATCCCCAAAGCGCGCATGCAGTGGTGGATCCGGCCGGGACCGAGCCTCGCCTGGGCGATGGCAAAACCGCTGCCCACCTCACCGAGGAGGTTGGTGGCTGGGACGCGCACCCCCTCGAACCTGATCTGGGCATGGCCGCCGCGGTCGTGGTAGCCGTACACGGAAATGTCGCGCTCGATTTCCACCCCCGGGGTGTCGAGCGGGACCAAGATCATGCTCTGGCGGCGATGGGAATCCGCCTCTGGGTTGGTCACCCCCATCACTATCGAGAGCCGGCATCGCGGGTTGAGGGCCCCTGAGGAGAACCACTTGAGCCCGTCGATCACGTACTCGTCGCCTTGCCGGGTGATCGAGGTGCGGATGTTGGTGGCATCCGACGATGCGACATCGGGCTCGGTCATCGAGAAACAGGAGCGGATGTCGCCATCGAGCAGCGGCGTCAGCCAGCGCTTCTGTTGCTCCTCGGTCCCGAACATGGAGAGGATCTCCATATTCCCGGTGTCGGGTGCCGAGCAGTTGAGCGCCTCCGGTGCCAAATGAGGGCTCCGCCCGGTTATCTCGGCGAGTGGGGCGTAATCGAGTACGGATAGCCCAGCCCCCCACCTCTTGTCCGGCAGGAACAGGTTCCACAGACCCTGCGAGCGGGCCTCGTTCTTCAGCTCGGCAAGCACTGCAGGGAGTTGGTGCGGGTCGTCTGCCGCGGCCATCTCGGCGGCGTAGCGAAGCTCTGCGGGGTAGACGTGACGGTCCATGAACTCGAGGAGGCGGGAGCGGTACTCCTCGGCTGTAGGGCTGAGGGTGAAGTCCATGGCGACAGTCAACACGGCGCGCTCAACGCCAGGCGATCCAATCCCCGTGATGGTGGTACTCGGCCAAGTCGATCGCCGATCTTCGCCCACGGTCGTACTCGACGAGTGTTAGGACCGGCCCGGGTGCATCGATCCACTCCATCGATAACCGCGTCACCGGACGCCCCGCCCCGCTGAGCACGCGTTCCAGACCATCTCTCGACTCGGGTGAGAACTGGTTGAGCGTCATTGAGTGGAC
>DATADW010000407.1:0-2414 GCA_036258335.1 Acidimicrobiia bacterium | reverse complement strand
GCGTCCAAGATGCCGATGGTGCGCTGTGAGGGAAGGCGGAGTCATGCGGCGGAGCGCGCTGGCGCTGGTGGTGGTTGTCTGTGCCGCCGCCCTCCCTGCCGCCGCCGCTCTTGCCGAAGGCCAACCGTATGAGATGTACTTCCCGCTCGTTGGCGGTGGGGTTCCCACCGACGATTTCGGCGATCCGCGTGGCGACCACACCCACGAGGGAAACGACATCCTGGCGCCGAAGATGACCGAAGTGGTGGCGGTCTCGGCCGGCACCGTCGGGTGGGTGAGCGACGAATGCTGTGCCTTCGAGCTACTGCACGATGACGGTTGGTCGTCCTGGTACATCCACCTCAACAACGACAGCCCGGACACCGACGACGGTCTGGGATGGGGAATGGTCGACGGGATAGAGCCCGGCGCAACGATCGAGGCCGGCCAGCTCGTAGGGTGGGTGGGGGACAGCGGGAATGCCGAGGACGCAGAACCCCATCTGCACTTCGAGCTGCACCGTCCCAACGGCGAGGCGATCGACCCACAGAAGCACCTATTGGCCGCCACGGTGCTCGACCAGCCAATCGGGGGCAGCCCGAAGAAGGCGACGCCGACCACGACCCCTCTGGTTGAGTTCCTCGACATCGCCGGCTCGGTCCACGCCGCTGCCATCGGCTGGCTGGCGGCGCAGGGGATCACGAATGGCTGCACCCCTGACGGAACCAGCTTCTGTCCGATGGATCCGGTGAGCCGGGACCAGATGGCGTCGTTCTTGGTGCGAGCGATGCAATACGACGACCCCGGCGAAGGCGATCTCTTCTGGGACGACGATGGCTCCACCCACGAGGCGAGCATCGACCGGCTTGTCACCGCCGGTGTGACCGAGGGTTGCGACGCAGCCGATCCCGGGCGGTTCTGTCCAGGGGACGAGGTCACCAGGGAGCAGATGGCGTCGTTCCTAGTCAGGTCGATGCGCTATTCCGACGACGGTGCTGGGGACCTGTTCACCGATGACGACGGGTCCACGCACGAGAAGAGCATCGATCGACTCGCCACCGCCGGGGTCACCACCGGGTGCAATCCCCCGGAGAATGACCAGTTCTGCCCATCCGCCCCAGTAACCCGGGGGCAGATGGCCAGCTTCCTCTACCGGGCGCTTGGCGACACCGAGGCGGCGCCGTCCTCGCCCACGCCCGCCGAGAACGAGGTCCCCTGGGAGGCGTCGGTCGGCTAGATCTTGGGGTCAGCTACCGGTAGGCCGGGTCAGGGTGCGGGTGGCGCCGGAGCCCTCGACCACGAGCACCTCCACCTGGTTCTCTGCTCGGAGCGCATCGGGGGGGAGCATCGCCACGAACCGCTCGCTGTCCCCGAAGGCACCGCTGCGGGTGACTGCCTCGATGCGGCCGTTGAGGACGATCGCGAGGGTGAGATAGCCATCGCCGCCACCGCTCACCCGGCCCGAGATCTGGGCAGGCAGCGGGTCGGCCCCCGGGTCCGTGGCTAGATACCCCTCGGGGGGATCGAGCAGCAGCTGGGATTCCGGGTCATCGTCGAAGTCGAGTGAAGCGAGGTCCGTACCGAGGAGGTCGGCCTGCCCGATGGGCGCCAACCCGAACGGCCCGCGATCACCGAAATACTCGAGGTGGTAGTCGGCGATGGTCTGCTTCTCGTTCCCGTCGACCCCGAAGGTCACCGGATGGCCGCTCATCATGGTGCTCTGCGTCCGTGGTGGCCGATCTTCGGAGAACAGCGACACCCCGTCGGCCCGCCATGGGAGGTCGATGCCGAGCACGTCGGCGATGGTGGGCACCACATCGGTGGTTTCCGCCCGGTAGTCGTCCACCCCTCCACTGTCCTGGTGAGGGCGCTTGATAAAGAGTGGCACCGCCGCGATGTCGCCGATGGTCTCGGGCGTGATGAACCTCCGGGGCTGCTCGGGCCGGACGCTGATCCCGTGGTCGGCCACGATCACGATCAGCGCGTCGTCGTAGCTGTCGAGGGACTCGAGACGGTCGATCAGGTCTCCGAGGAGGCGGTCGACATACTGCACCTGTATCTGGAGCCGTTGGTAGGACTGCTCGACCAGCCAGGCATCCGCGCCCCAACCACCTGGACCCCGGCCCGTAAGGTCGGTGGCGAGGTACTCGCGCCCGTCGGGGAGGTAGCTCCATGGCCGATGGGGTAGGAGCAGGTGGGCGAAGTGGAACTCGTTGTTGGCAAGCGGGTGATCGACGCCGTCCAGAACACGAGCGACCTCGTTGCGACGGTCTGCGCCAACGTTGGCGAAGAAGCGCTCCGGGTTGTCCCACTCCGGGACGGGCCCGGTGGCATCACCGACCCCGAACTTGCCCCATGCCTGGTCGATGGGGGGCAACGAGGCGGTGAGGTCGTCGGGGAGGAGGACGTGGCCGGAGACGACGGCCAGGTCCATG
>DATADW010000406.1:0-12401 GCA_036258335.1 Acidimicrobiia bacterium | reverse complement strand
TCCGATGGATGCGGGGGTCACAAAAGGCGCCCACTGCACCACACGAAGACCCTTACCGGCAGGAAGGCCCTGGATGGGGACCTCGAAGGTGAGGGTGTCTCGGATGAACTCGTTGCCTCTGCCTTGGAAGGTGAAGATGACAACACCGGTGAGTACATGGACGCGAGAACCGTTACCGATATCGAACTCGACGTGGTGCCGGCTGCCGTAGCTCTGCACGGACACTGCCACGATGGAATCCTCCTCGGGTTCGAATCGGACGGTCCCGCCCTCTTCGACACTAGCCAGCCGCCCCAACGTGGCACTCCGGGATCGATAGTGCCCGCTCATCGAGGCCAACGTGGAGCCTGTTGCCCTGCGGGAAGGCAACCATCCGGACCCCCTCCGCTCGCGCCTCCCCTCACAAGGGGAGGCGGTTGACAGCCACCCCCTCCCGGTTGCGCCGCCTACATACGGGCGTCGCTTGTCACCGGTCCGCGGCGAGGGGATGCCCGTAGGCGCGCAGCACATTGTCCCGCCGCACCGCGTCCAGGAAATCGGCGCCGCAACACGCCTCGACCATTTCGGCGAACCTCCGATCGAGATAGGTGATGTCGCGTTCGTAGGCGAGCTCGGGGGGATGCACCACGAACGTGTTGTCACTCGACAACACCACCTGTCCACCGGTCTCAGCGAGCGCTTCGATCCGGTCGAGCATCTCCCCGTCGTTGCTCGTGCCGATGGCGTCCAGCGAAATTGTGACCCCGCGTGATGCCATCTCCAGATTCTCGGCCAGAGACGACTCCTGAGCATGGACCCAGACCAGGCGCGCCGGCGCGAACCCCTCGCCCTCCAGGGTCCGGAGGACGGTCCGCAGGGCGCCAGCCTGGGGGCTGTGCAGGGCGATAGCCGCACCGGCCTCGACCGCTGCCATCGCACCCGCTCGGTGGATGGTCGTTTCCTCCTCGGTGGGGCCGGAGTCCGATGTCGCCAGTTTGATGAATCCCGCCCGCACCCCGGTGTCTTCGATGCCGACAGTGAGCTCATCGGCGAACAGCGCGGCCAGTTCCTCGGGAGAGGCGTCGGCCAGCTCCGGGGGTCGCAGCGCCTTGTAGATCCCGGTGGCACAGACGATCGAAACCGAGGTCGCCGCCGAAACCGCGCCCAGCAGGTGCACGTTGCGGCCGATGCCGATCCCGGTGCATTCCACCAGCAGGTCGACGCCCTCGCCGCGCACCTCCCCCAGGCCATCGACGCAAGCCGCCCGCACCTCCTCCCAATCCACCCGGCAGTAGTCCGGGTGATCCGGGCCCAGGAAATCGGCGAACAGGTGCTCGTGCGCCAGCGCCCGAGTGAAGCCGTCCCGTCCGATCGGTCCGGTGACCGTCTCCAGCACGAGGGCTTCCATCCTCGCGCCGTTCAAGATGCAGTCCATGCCAGCGGGGCATTCGCCATTTGGCGAGGATATCGACCCCCGACGCCGCTCCGCGGATGAGGGATCGCCCGAAGGGGGGTCCACCACGCGGCCAGACACGGCCCAAGAATGCCAACCGGTCTCACTCAAGTCCAATGGCGGTACGCCGGCCGTCCCATGCACTCCCCGCCTGAACGTGGGCAGCCGACCCCGCTCAATTCGCCGCGTCGGCCACCTCATTGAGCCACGCGGCGAAGAACCGCATCGACACAGCCCGGGCCCGGTGGGACAGGTCCCGTGCTTGGCGCAGCCAGCTCTCAGGGTCGATACCGTCGGCGTCGAAGGTGCCCTGCGGCGTGCGGTCCACCCACTCGGCGAGCATCTGAGGTGAGCATTCCGGATGGAACTGGACGCCGACCGCGCGGCCGGCGCGGAAAGCGAGTGGGTACCGGGTGCTCGCCAGCAGCTCGGCATCGGGCGGGAGCTCGAAGGTGTCGTGATGCCAGACCAGAACAGGGCCGGTCACCTCGCAAATCAGCGGGTCGCGTGATCCAGCGTCGGTGAGGACCACATCCGGCCAACCGACCTCGACGGCCTCAGCGGGAAATGCCCTTCCCCCGAGCGCGGCCGCCATCAGCTGGGCACCGAGGCAGATCCCCAGGGTCGGCACATCCGCCGAGGCAGCCTTCTGGATGAGGCGCATCTCGGCGTTGAGGTAGGGATAGCGGTCCGCCTCATAGGCGCCTTGCGTGCCGCCAAGGACGACGATCGCCGCCGCCTCGTCGACGCTTGGTAACGCGGCGCCCTCGTTGGCCCGCACCCGTGTCATCTCCACACCCGCCGCCCGAAACGCCTCACTGAGCCAGCCGAGGCTGGAGTCACTCATGTTCTGAACGACAACGACGGGACGCACCCTGCCATCGTAAGGACCCTCCCGCCGAGCCCCTCTTTAGCTCGACGCACAGCTTGCGGGTGCCTTCGGGAAAAGACCCGCGTGAGACGTTGTGGCGTCCGCCTCGTGCCCGCGCTGGCTCGATGGGTAGGGTGACCTGCACTGATACCGACCTACGCCTGAGGAGGAGTCATGACCGACGAGAGAACGTCGACGCCGGCAACCGACACCGAGCCGACCGATCCGGAAGCAATCATCGGACTCGTCACGGACGGGGCCCATTCGTTGATCGTGGCGCAGTTCCCCACGATGGAGGATGCGGAGGCCGCCTACCAGACGCTCCGGGACGTCGAACGCGACAGTGCTCTCAAGATCGATGGGGTCGTGGTCGCAAGCTGTGATGCCGAGGGCAAGGTGCACTTGGGCGAGGTCACCGACCACAGCACGAAGACGGGCCTCAAGTGGGGAGTCGTCGGCGGTGCCATCATCGGAGTGATCTTCCCGCCGTCGATCATCGCTAGCGCCGCGGCACTTGGCGCTGCCGGAGCGGTGCTCGGCAAGACGCGCAATGTATTCAATCGCAAGGGCCTCGCCGACGAGCTGGCCGATGTCATGCAGCCGAATACCTCGGGAATCATCGCGCTAGTCGAGGACACTGCCGTCGTTGAGATCCGCAAGGCTTTGGACAAGGCCGATCGCATCGTAGAAAAGGCCATCGACGAGCAGATCGCAGCCGAGATCGACCGTGAGGCGGCGGCGGCGAAGGGGTCTCTCGCCTCCGGAGACTGAATCACCCGACACAACCCGAAGCTGATACGAGCGACCAACGGGGTGCCGGTCATAGCGGGCCAGTTGGCGGGGTTTACCTACGCGGCCCGCAACCGGACCAACACCTCGTCTTCGCCGGGTTCCGGCGTATCGACTTTGCGTAGCTCGAGAACGTCCGGCGGGCCGCATGTGGTGTCAACGAATGCCTTCATCGAGAGTTTGAGCCCTGAGCTCATCTGCGATCGTCTCGAGCAACCCGACTGAAGCGGCGCTTCCCTTCTGCTTTTGAAGCCGAATGGCCTGGTGAAGTGCTTCGGCCGCTTCGGTTATTTTGCCTCGCAGCCACAGGACCTCGGCAAGCGCAGCGAACGTGTCCGCCGTCATAGTGATGTCGTCGCTCGGCGCCACGAGGCGCACCGCTTCGTGCCTTCGAGGATCTTGCGTAGCTCGCGGTGGTAGCCCTAATCACATCACGGAACACTTCGGGCTCGGATCGATCCCCGAGCGAGGTCGAGCCGACGAGGTCGCAGAAAAAGCACGGTGACGGTCTTGCGACTCCCGGCGGGTGCCTCGCTGCTGCGCGGCGCGCCACACAGTTTGCAGAAGCGCCCGTCATCAGGGTTCTCCTGCCCGCATTGGGAGCAAACCCACATGGTCAAAGCCTGCGACTGCCGTGAGGCGATCAGCCGCCGCATACACAAAGGGGAGGCGAAGACGCTGCTCCGGGTGATCAAAGACGTCCGGCCGGGGTGCCGGTAGCTCGGCATTCCTATGGACTCGCCGTCGGCGACCTGATCGCCCCATTCGGCAGCCGTCGTGTGCCGGCCTCGCAGGCTCAGCCCACGTCGTGCGTCATCTGGTCAAGGGCGACTGTGGCAGCGAGGAGGAGTGCCACATCCTCGTTTGGGCCGATCTCTATGCCGTAGGAGTCGCGTACCCGGAACCACTTCTTGGACACGCTGGCGACCTGGTTGCCGTCCCGCTCGAACTCGTACTGATGGTCGGTGATCTTGCCCTTGACCTCGTACTTGACACCATTCGCGCATTCGATGTCGAAACGCTCCCGCAGCGGGGTGAACATGGCCTTAGTGACTGTGGCCAGGGGCTGCCCGCCGCGCTCGATTGTCATCTTGTCGCGAACGCTGAGCATCTTTTCCTTCAGCGATGCGACCTCCCGCCCGGCGACGTCCTCGATGACCAGTGTGTCGCGGACGCGAAATGCCTTGCCATCGACCTTGAATGCGCGCTGCCCAGCGCCGTTCTCGATCCAGTAGTCGTCGCCGATCGAAACCATCTTCTCGCGCATCTGATACACGTTGGCCGGGGGACTCTCGTTTTGATGACGGCGCAACACGGTTCACCTCCGGGGTCGATCAGGCGGACATCTGCCTCACCGGCAGCATACGTGCGGGCGAAAACGATGAACCCCGCCGAGGGCGCTGGGCACGATCGACGACATGTGGTTCCGCTGGATCATCGACCGCGGCATGCCCGGCCCCGACCACGGTGCGGGCGGCAAGTTCCTTACCCGCAAACACGACCTGCGCACCTTGTTCTTCTACGGCTACACCGGGATCACCCCCGCCATGGCCATGCGCCTCACCGGCATCGGCTCCCAGCACCTCGTCGCCTTCATGGACTCGAACAAGGAGTTCCTCGACGGGACGAAGTCGTACACGGGACGTTGCCGCCGGACATCCCCCAGGCCCGCTTCTGGTCGCTCACGCTGTACGACAACCAGACCCGCTCGATGCTCGTCACCCTGCAGCGCTACCCCCGAGCCGGCAGCCAGGCCTGCCCCACCCCTGCTGCGGTGAGCAACCCGGACGGCTCCACGACCATCCACGTCGGCCCCGTGCAGCCAGCTGACGTCCCCGACGGCAACTGGATCCAAACGATGGCCGACAAGGGCTTCTTCGCCGTCCTCCGGCTGTACAGCCCGCTCCAACCCTTCTTCGACAAGTCCTGGCGAGTCGGAGAATTCGAAACTGCTGGTTGATGGGTCAGAAACGCAATCCCCACGCGACCCGTGACGCGTCACAGTTGGCGCCGAAAGCGAACATCGACGACCATCCGCCGGTGGCCTCGATGACTGGGATCATCACGCACCTGTGGAGGTCACAGCGAAGGGAACCGACCGCGACATCGCAAGCATGGACCACGTGATGAAGTTTCGGCCCGGCGCGGTTCGTGCCCGATCGAGTATGGACAACCGAAGCAGGGCGTCACACACGGCGCACCCGCTCGAGACAGAAGGGATGCAACCATGGCGTCGAACTCTGGCCTGATCAGTGACGAGGCGCGCGAGCTGATCCGACTGGTGAGGGGAGCGGACAGCATCGAGCTGAAGCTCACACTCCCCGAGCACACTTACCGGTCGGCAGCGGCTGCCTTGGGGGTCGACCCGCTCGACGCCCAGATCCGCCAAGTGTTCTTCTTCGATACCCCCGACCTCGATCTCAACAATGCGGGGGTGGTCGCCCGAGCGCGGCGGGTGCAGGGTCGCGGCGATGACTCGGTGGTCAAGCTACGGCCGGTCGTCCCCGCCGAGTTACCGGCCTCGTTGCGAAAGCTGCCCGAGTTTGTCGTCGAGGTGGACGCCCTCCCCGGTGGCTACGTGTGCTCGGCATCGCTCAAGGGCGTTCCGAAGGTGTCGGTGCGCGAGACGGTGTCGGGCAAAGGCCCGCTGCGCAGGGTGTTCTCCAAGAACCAGCGGGCATTCTTCGCCGACCACGCACCGGCCGGCCTCACGATCGACGAGTTGGACGTGCTGGGGCCGATCTTCGTGCTCAAGCTCAAGCTATCTCCGAAGGCGTTCGGTCGCCGCTTGGTCGCGGAGATGTGGATCTACCCCGATGGTGCCCGCATCGTGGAGCTGTCGACCAAGTGCCTGCCTGGGGAAGGACTCGACGTCGCCGAACAGCTTCGTGACTTCCTCGGCGCCAAAGGCATCTCCACCGACGGCGAGCAACAGACCAAGACGAAGACGGCGCTCGAGTTCTTCTCGGGCGAGCTGCATTCGAGTTGAGGACACGACATGGATCAACAAATAGACGCCATCATTGATGAAGCGATCAACGAGGCGATCGGGACGTCGAGCAAGAAGTGGGCGCTCGTCCTGGTCGCCCTCGTCGTCGGCGTGATGGGCGCGCTCTGGCTGGTGGGTCGAGCTCGATCCACCGCCCCGGCGCTTCCGACAAGGGACGTCGACTCGAACTGACGCATCCGCCTCGTCGACGGAGGGACCACCACCGAACCAATCCCGTCGGATCGCGACGCCGGGCCGAATGCCCGAGCTGCCCAGCGCGATCGCCTGACCTTGGGGATACAGTCAGAAACGACCTCTCACCAGGTGAAACGGCTCTCACGTCTCGCATCATTCGCAATGGTTTCGACTCTTCGCGGTCCAACGCGGCCCAACAAGGAGAACTGGTCTCAACGCCATGGGCGATCTTCCCAGCCGACGGAAGGATTGATGATGGCTTGACAACAAGCGTCATACAACCGTATGGTTGTATGAGTGCAGATAGCCCCTCCCGACTTCGATCGCATGTTCGGCGCGCTGGCGGACCACACGCGGCGCGACATCGTGCGCCGCGCAATCGACTCCGAGGAGGGCGTCGCCGAGTTGGCCAGCCACTACCCGATGAGCTTCGCGGCGGTGCAGAAGCACGTCGCCATCCTCGAGCGGGCCGGGCTGGTAACCAAGCGGCGCATCGGGCGACGCAAGGTCGTCCGCACCAACGTCGAAGGACTCCGCGTAGCGCGTCGGCTCCTCGACCGGTACGAAGAGCTGTGGCGCGGCCGGATCGACCGCATGACTCAGCTCGTCAACGAGTACACCAGGGAGGCAGACCGATGACCGTGACCGCCGTTCGCAAGGACCCTCATACCCTGAGCCTGACCCTCGACGCCGAGTTCGACGCCTCACCCGAGCGCGTGTGGCAGCTCTGGTCGGACCCGCGCCAGCTCGAGCGCTGGTGGGGCCCGCCTACCTACCCCGCCACCTTCACGAAGCATGACCTAAAGCCCGGCGGCCGCGTCGAATACCACATGACCGGACCCGAAGGCGACCAGCCGCAGGCGTACTGGGAGGTCCAGGAGGTCGATCCCCCGCACTCCCTCGCCGTCCGCGATGGCTTCGCCAACGAGGACGGCTCACCGAACACCGAGATGCCGACCAACGAGTTGCGCGTCACGATCGAGGAGGTCGGTGCGGGCCGGACCCGGATGTCGATCGTGAGCATCTTCCCGAGCACGGAGGCCATGGAACAGCTCCTCGCCTTCGGCATGGAGCAGGGCCTGACCCAGGCCGTCGGCCAGATCGACGCGATCCTCGCAGAGGACGCCGCCAGCCAGCCGTCGCGGGCTGACCGATGACGGAGTCACCTCTAGGGCGTCTCGCCGGAACCTGGGAGTTCGAGCCCTTCGTGGAGGACCGGTCGGCGGGTAAGGGACGGGCGACCTTCGAGTGGATCGAGGGCGAAGAGTTCCTCCTCGAGCGTACCGTCGCGGAGTGGACCGACCCCGGATGGGTGGAGAACGCCCCGAAGACCACACGGTCGGTCATCGGTTTCGACGACACGACACTCGAGGTCACCCAGCTGTATTCGGACGACCGAGGCGTGACCCGGATCTACCGCGGCACCCTGATCGACGACCATTGGCGCCTGGAGCGGGCCGCCCCGGACTTTCACCAGCGGTTCGTCGGCGAGTTCGTCGACGGCGGGCAGACGATCGACGGCCGGTGGGAATCCTCGCCGGACGGCACGGCCTGGGAGCTCGACTTCCCGGTCACCTACCGCAGGAGCGAAACGACCCGATGACAACACCGGGGCAAATGGAGGCGCAGCAGATTGAGATGCTGGTCCGTCGGTGGGCCGATGCGGTCCACGCCGGCGATGTCGACACCGTCGTCGAGGATCACGCGGACGACATCGTCATGTTCGACGTGCCACCGCCGGCCGGAGGTGTCCGAGGGCTCGCCGCCTACCGGGACCTGTGGCCGCCGTTCTTCGAGTGGCAGCGGCAGGGCGCCGCGTTCGAGATCACCGAGCTCGAGGTCGCGGCCGGCGAAGAGGTCGCCTTCGTCTGGGCGCTGCTCCGATGCGGCACGTTGGAGGAGCTGGCGAGCGATCCGGCCAACCGGCTGCGACTCACCCTCGGCCTCCGCAAGCAGGACGGCCGGTGGCTCGTTACCCACGAGCACCACTCGTTTCCGAATCCCGACTGAGATGGAAGGAACAACACGATGACCCTGATCGAGATCACCACCCGCACCCTTGCCGTGCCGGGCGCAACCTTGACCTACGACGTCCGCTCCGGCGGCTCGCCGGACGCCACTCCCCTGTTGCTGACGGCCTCGCCAATGGGCGCGGCCGGCTTCGGCACACTGGCCGGCCATTTCACCGACCGCACCGTGGTCACCTGCGACCCGCGCGGAAGCGAGCGCAGCCAGCTGACTGAGCCGACCACCCCGCCGACGCCCGAGCAGCACGCCGACGACTTACACCGGATCATCCAGGAGCTCGGAGGCGGACCGGTCGACCTGTTCGCCAGCAGCGGCGGCGCAGTGAATGCGCTGTCGCTGGTCGCCCAGTACCCCGACGACGTGCGGACGCTCGTGGCGCATGAGCCCCCGCTCCCGACAATTCTCCCCGACCGGGAGGCGGCGCTGGCGGCCTCTCGCGCCGTCAACGAGACCTATGGACAGCGCGGATGGGGCGCAGGGATGGCCCATTTCATCGCCGTCGTCAGCCATCGCGGCGAGTTCACCGCTGACTTCGCGCGTCAGCCCGCGCCCGACCCGGCGATGTTTGGCCTCCCGACCGAGGATGATGGGTCACGGACCGACCCGCTCTTGGGCTTGGCCCTCGTCGGATCCATCGGGTACGAGCCCGACTTCGAGGCCCTGCGCGCCGCATCCACCCGAATCGTCATGGCCGCCGGCGCCGAATCGGAAGGCGCGTTGGCGTGCCGCGCGTCGTTCGCAGTCGCCAAGCGCCTAGGCGCCGAGCCGGTGGTCTTCCCCGGCGACCACGGCGGCTTCTTTGGGGGCGAGTACGGCCAGATGGGCGAGCCGGACGCATTCGCGGCCAAACTTCGGGACGTCCTTTCAGATGGCTGACCAAATGGACCCTTCTGGTCCATCCTGTCAGGACGCCCTGGTCAGGCCGTCTTCCAGGCCGCCAACCCAGGAGATTCGATGCAGGAACTGATAGTCGACTTCATCACTTCACTTGACGGCTACGCGTCCGCAGAAGGCTGGCCCGGGTGGTGGGGACTCGAGGGCCCTGAGTATCTCGCCTGGCTGGGCGAGCAACCCGAACGCGACTACACGATCTTGATGGGAGCGAACACGTACCGGTTGATGTACGGATTCGCCAGCGAATCCGAGTCATCGGAATCGGACGCGACCGCCGAGAACGGCGCCATGGCTGAACTCACCAGGTTGCCCAAGGTGGTGTTCTCCTCGACGCTGGAGGCTCCTTTGTCGTGGGGCAATACCCGGCTGGTCAGCGGGGATGCGGTCGAGGCTGTGGGCGCGATGAAGCGCGACGACACCAGTATGAGGACCCTCGGCAGTCTCACCCTGTGCCGGTCGCTCCTCGAGGCGGGCCTGGTGGACCGATTCCGCGTGGTCGTCTTCCCCGTGATCACCGGGAGCACCGGTCGCGAGCGGATCTACGACGGCTATCCCGATGTCGCCCTAGACATGGTTGCCAGCCGAACGTTCGACGGCCGAATCCAATTGCTCGAGTACGTCCCAACTGTGCTCACCGGCCCACCCGGCTAGCACCCCCCAATTCCGAGCACGTCACAACACGGGGGTTGATCTTGCGGCGCTCGGGGATCTCGACGCTGACGTCCTCGAGCGTGGTGAGTGTCTAGCGTCGCCTCGATGGGCGACGCCTTCTACCCCAGGTTCAGCGATGACGAGATGACGCGACGGCAGCAGTCGATCGCCGAGTCGATGGGGTCTGCGGGAGTGTCCCACCTGGTCGTCTACGGCGCGGATCGCTCCGGATCGGCGATACCTTGGCTTACCGAATGGCCGGTCACCCGGGAAGCGGCCCTGCTCCTCACACCCGGAGAGCCGCCCCATCTCCTTGTCCAGCACTACAACCACCTTCCCAACGCACGGAGGATTGCGCCCGGTTGTGAGGTGGATTGGGGTGGACCGTCCACGATCGACCGGCTCGAAGACCTGCTCACGGCGCGTCGCCGAACGGGTCAGCGAGTCGGGGTCTTGGGACCGCTGCGGTTCAGCGATCAGCACCAGTTGGCAGGCTCAGTAGGCGAATTGGTGGGACTCGACCGCGAGTACCAACGGCTGCGCTTGGTCAAGTCAGCGGAGGAGTTAGAGAGAATGGAGGTGGCCGCCCGGTTCTCTGACCTCGCCATCCACGCCATCGTCGCTCAGGTGGAGGTGGGCATGGACGAGCGGAAGGTTGCCGCGATCGTCGAGGGGGCGTACCTGCCTCAGGGTGGCACCAACCACATTCATTACTTCGCTGCGACCTCGATGAGCGACCCCCACCAATGCGTGCCGGCGCAGTTCCAATCGACTCGCCAGTTGGAGACCGGTGACATCTTCTTCTGCGAGATCAGCGCCTCATTCTGGGGGTATGAGGGACAGGTGCTTCGCAGTTTCACCATCGCCTCCGACCCGACCCCGACATTCGTCGACCTCCACCGGGCCGCAGACGCCGCCTTCGATGCCATCGCCGCCGTCGTGCGCCCGGGAGCCCATGCCGCCGACCTGGTCGAGGCGTCCGCCGTGATCGAGGAGATGGGCTTCACCACCTATGACGACCTGGTCCACGGATACGGAGGTGGCTACCTGCCTCCGGTACTCGGGAGCAGGAGCCGTCCCAACCTGCCGGTTCCCGACCTCACCCTGGAGGCGGGGATGGCCCTGGTCATCCAGCCCAACGTGATCACCACCGACGAGCGAGCCGGGGTCCAGACCGGGCAACTGGTTGTCGTGACTGCCGAGGGCAATCGATCCCTGCACGACGTCCCTCGCGGCCTGGTCAGGGTGGCTTGACGTCGCGGCTGGTCCGGTCGACTTGACGGTCACGCTCTCCCGCGGCTTCCGCCTATTGCCGGGAGGGACGAGCGCACGGAGCCTCCGATGAGTTTTGATGAGATCGGTCGTCCATGGGAGGATCGGCGTGGTGAACCGCGCAAAGGAGGTTCCGTGAGCGACCCGTACGACATCGAGGTCGGCCACACTTTCTCATCACCGGCGGCACGGGTGTGGGCCGCATTGACCAAGCCGGAGCAGTTCGTTAGGTGGTATGGCCCCGACGGGTTTCCTGTGGACCCGGTGACCGTGGAGATCGACGCCAGAGTCGGCGGGCGTCACCGGTTCGTGATGGTCAGCGAGGACGACCCCAGCATGCGCACCGGGTTCGACGGGTCCTTCACCGAAGTCGTCCCCAACAACCGGCTGGCGAGTAGCGGGACATGGCAGGGGATTCCCGGCCAGGACGGCGGGTGGGCCTCGAACCTGGCGGTTGAACTATCCGAGGAGGCTGGGGCGACACATCTCGTGGTGCGCGAGGGCCCTCACCCCGAGGGGACCGCCGAATTGGGTCGGGCCTCCTGGGAGATGATGCTGCCCAAGCTGGCGGCGCTGCTCGACGGCTGACCGGTTACCCACGTGACCGCATTCGCCTACCCGGAGCGGTGTGATTCACCCGATCGAAGTGGGAGGCTCGTCCAAGACTGACGCAGGACCGACTACCGACCTACCCGGCGGCTAAGCGCCCAGACCCGCCAGTCTCTTGACGACACGCAGCCCTTCAACTGTTCCGGGCCAGTGGCGTTCAAGTGCGTCGGAACCGGCGGCACGGGTAGCTGACCTAAGCGCGATGGCGACGATAATGGCATCGTCTGCGTATCCCACGATCGGGATCACGTCGGGCACAAGGTCGATGGGCATCACGAGGTATCCGGCCAGCAGAGCCATCCGAACTCGCACGCCCATTGGAAGCAAGGGGTCTGCCGCAAGGCGACGTATCAGACGCACCACGTCTGGAACCAGGCGGAGCGCGTCAGCCAGACGTGTCGAATCCTGTTCCTTGCGGCCCACCAAATACAACGCGAGCACCATTACGCCCCACAACAGGACGAGTCCACCCAGCACCGCCAACGCTGTTCGCCACCACACGCGCCTGACATGCTGGCAGCGTCTCCAGGGTGATGGTCTCCCCTTGCGATGCGATGAACTATGTCGGATCTGCTGTCTCGAGCTCCTAAACGGCAGGATCCCATTCCCGCTCATCCGGAGGGGCTGCGTTCTCCCGTTGCCTGCTCGACAATGACCCTGACCTCTCGGGC
>DATADW010000405.1:0-12097 GCA_036258335.1 Acidimicrobiia bacterium | reverse complement strand
ATCGGAGATCGTGAGCCCGCTCGCCGGTACCTCGGCCAACGAGGACCCGCCGCCGGAGAGGAGAAACACCACCAGATCGGAGCGACCTGCGCTGGCCGCCAGTTCCAGTAGACGGTTTCCAGCGGTGAGGCTCCCCGCCCCTGGCTCGGGGTGCTCGCCCACAATCGTCTCGATGTCCCCCAAGTCGGCTATCTCGGGGACGGCGATCGCCCCTGTGACCGACACTCTCTGAATCACCTCGAGTAAGCCTCTGGCCATACCAACGACGGCCTTTCCCATCCCGAGGACGAGCACCCTCTCCGTGAGCGGCAATCGACGCCCCGCCACCGTCAAGGCGTCGTCCTCCCGACCCAACACGGCGCGCACCGATGCCGCCGGGTCGACGGCATCCAGCGCCGCAGAGAGCACCTTGATCAGAACCCCCCGTCGATCGGGGTCGTTGTCGAGGACGGCCCGATCGAACCCGTCGATCAGCGGCGTACCAAGAAGAACTCGAGCGCCAGTTCGGTGCCTTCGCCCCGTCCGAGGACCACCCCCACCGAAGTGTTGAGGAAGTCGAGCGACTCGTCGCCGGTCTCGAACAGAACCAGCTCTTGGGGCTCGGCCGTGGTCCGGTCGATGGCGGTGGACACACCGGTCGCCCGGTAGCCGACCGTCTCCCGGCCCTCGCCTATGCGGCCTCTGATGACGAGGTCCATGTTCCCGTCACCCCGCACCGTGACGTGGTCGATCCCCTCCACCGGACGCTCCCCCTCCCAGTGCGGGCCGGTGGCGGTCCCATGAAATGGCATGTCGATGCGCACCCCCATCGGGGTCTTGCCGATCATGTTGAACTCGAGAGTGGCGTCGACCTTGCAGAAGTGCTCCAGCGTGGGCACGGATGTTCCTCCTCGATGGTCAACGACGACGGTACCGGGCCGACCGGCGAGCGCGGCCCGGATCACCCGCCTTCGGTGGTGTCCCCGCCACCGGTCGGGCGTGACAGGCTGCCACCGGACGGCGCCACATCGGCCGGCGAAGGACCGCCACCCGGCGAGAGCACCACCTCCTCGCCGACCGCCAGGCCTTCGACCACCGCCCAACCGTTGGCTGCGGCGAGAACCGTCACCGGGGACTCACCGCCGTCGGCCAGCCGGACCATCCAGCCATCGGCCCCATCGGGCTGGAGAGCGGCCACCGGCACCATCGGACCGGTGGTGGTGGGTACCACGGTGATCTCCACCGGGTAGAGGGCGGCCTCACCGAGCGGCACGGCCTCGCCGCAATCCTGGCCGCAGACCGAGCCGCCGTCGGCGCCGGTGAGTGTCAACGCCGGCTCGCCTGTGGGGGTTTCAGCCATTCCCGACACCAATGCCTCCCACCGTTGCCCGTCCGGGTCGACCACCACACCCGAGCTCGCCGACACCACCGGAGGCTCCCCCGCGGGCAGTTCCACCAGGAAGGTTGGGCCATCGCCGACTGCGGCCAAGGCCGGCTCGCCCCCCACCACCACGGCTCCGGGACGGATGTCCGCAGTCGGGACGAGCCTTGCCGGCAGCTCGGGCACAACGATCAGATCGCCTTGGAGGACGGCCCCGTCGCCGGTGAGTCCGAGCGACTCCTGCCAGGCGACGACCGCAGCCGCCATACCGGTGCCGTAGACGCCGTCGACCTCCTCTTCGTAGAGACCGAGCGCCACCAGCAGTTCCTGGAGTTGTCTGACGTCCTGCCCCGAGGAGCCCGGCGCCAGGTCGCGGAAGGAGGGCACCGTCCCCGCTGCAGCCGAAACGGGCCGCTGGTCGACGTTGTAGACCACGTCGCCCGGCGACACCTGACCGCCCGTGCCGATGTCAACCGACGTGATCACACCGGCCGCCGGGTTGGCCGCCACCGGGGTCCCGTCCCAAGCGCCGCGGGCGATGAGCCGGACCGTGCTCCCCACCGACCCCTCGACCACCTGGTAGTTGGCCGTTGCCGCAGCCACCTGCTGCGGGGGAGGCTCCTCGGAGGTGGCGGCGCGGGCCACGAGGTAACCGCCGGCGAATACCGCGGCCAACACCAGCGCGTAGATCAGCAGCCGGTCCCACCGAAGCCGTGGCGGGGCAGGGGCTGTCCTCCGGGGGCGGGGGCGATCGACCACCCAGCGAGGCTACAGCAGACCCGGGCCCCCAGTCCGGGCCAGATGGTGCTTACCCCACAGCCCTCTTCACGTCGAGACCACCGAAGGCGGTGAGTGCCCGTATGCGGAGGGTGGGTGATTCGGGCGGCAGGTGCTGGCTGGCCGTTCCGTCGGTCCAGCCACCGAAGATGGGAAGCCCGCTGATCTCGACCCGCCATCCGTGGGGGACCCATATGTCTATCCCCCCAAAAACTGCGGTGGCGTCGATCCCGGCCCCGTCCGTGGCGATGGCAGCACCGGAGAGGTCAGCCTCCACGCCGCCGAACACCGCCACCAGGCTCCCGCCCTCCAGGGACTGGGAGGCGGAGGAGATCTGGCGACCGCCAAAGATGGCCGTGGCGTCCACCCGGTCCCCGGCAGACGCTTCCCCCTGGTGTGGCGACACCCGGCCGGTGAGAACGAAGATGCCGATCCCGATCAGCGCCAGCGGCCAGAGCAGCTGCCACACCGAGATGTCGAGCAAGCCCAGAGTGCTCAACAGAAGGATTGCGCCGGAGCCCATCACGATCAGCGGACCTGTCAGGTTGCGCGGGCTTTGCAGCAGCAACAGCGCCCCACCGACGATCACCAGCACCGGCCACCAACGGGAGATGAGTGTCCCGGCGTCGATCACCCCCGTCCGGTCGAGCAGGAAGACCGCTCCGAGCACAACAAGGAGAACTCCCCAGAAGATCCGTCCCCGGTCCATCGCTACCCCTCGAGTCGACTCGCCAACCTTACGGCGGCACAGCCCCAGCCGGGCGGCGCGCCGCGAGGACCGAGTCGAGTGCGGAGAAGAACCTTGTGTTCTCCTCTTCGGTGCCCACGGTTACTCGCAGCCATCCCTGCGACATTGGGCGGACGATGACCCCTCGCTCCAGCAGCGCCTCAAAGAGATGCACCTCGTCTCCTCCGGGCCGGATGGAGACGAAGTTCGCCTGGCTGGGTGGATGCTCGACGCCACGCGCCTCCAGCTCGATTCGGAACCTCTCCAGGGCGGCAGTGTTGCGCCGCACCCGCTCTTCGACGCGCCGCTGGTGGCGGAGCGCTTCGATCGCCGCTGCCTGAGCCAGGTCGCTGACCGAGAACGGCGCCTGGACCTTGCGCAGCTCGGTGATGAGCTCCGGGCTCCCCACGGCGTAGCCGACTCGCAGCCCGGCGAGCCCGTAGACCTTGGAGAAGGTGCGGGTGACGACCACGTTGTCCCTTTCCGCCGCCAAAGGAAGCATGGTCTCGTAGTCGGGCTCGCGGACGTACTCGTGGTAGGCCTCGTCGATCACCACCAGGACATCCTCCGGCACCCGCTGTATCAGACCGCGCACCGCCTCACCCGAGATGTAGGTGCCGGTGGGGTTGTTGGGGTTGCACACGAAGAGCGCCCTGGTGTCGTTGCGGACCGCCGCAACCAGGGCGTCGGGGTCGTGGCGAAGGCCGGCGTCGAGCGGCACCTCGACCGCTTCGCTCTCTCCCAGCTTGGCCGCGATCCGGTACATCACGAACGATGGCCAGGCATAGACCATCGAGCCACCGCCACCGACCGCCCCGGCCAAGCAGAGCAACAACTCCGTGCTGCCCGCACCGATCAAGATGCTCTCCCTCGGGACGCCGAGGTGCTTTGACAGTGCTTCGGTCAGTCGGAATCTGTCGTTGTCCGGGTACCGGTGGACCCCGGCTGCAGCGGCGGCGATGGCCCGCTCCACCTCGGGGAATGGCGGCTCGGGGCATTCGTTCGAGGCGAGCTTGGCGATGTCGGTGAGACCCAACTCCCGAGCGACCTCGTCCTCCGGCTTGCCCGGTGTGTAGGCGACGATCTGGCGGACCTCGGGGCGGATCCTCACCATCTGCACCAGAGAGTAGCCGGGTGGAGCCTCCTACCGCCTCAGGGCTTGCTGCTACGTGCCGATCCAAGTTCTGAGTTGCTGGCTGCCGTCCGCCGTCCGCGAGGGCCGACGGCCCGAGCTTCCGTCCGCCGTCTGCCGTCTATCTACACGACCACCCACTGGGTCTGCACCACCCCACCTACGGTGAGGCAGCGCAGGCTCAATGGACCCGCGGGCACCTGGTCGAAGGTGAACCTCCCCAGCGGGTCGCTGCGTGTCGCCACGGCGATTGCGGGTCCGACGAGTTCAATGTCGAGTTCCTGGGGCGGCACCACCTGGCCGATCAGTCGGCGGACGCCCTCCTCCACGGTCACCTCGACCTCGATCTCGGGGGCTCGGAAGCTGAGCAACCGGGCACCGGCTTCTGACCGCACCCCTGCGAGGTCCTCGACCGCCGAGTCGAACACCAGCTCGGCGAGCTCGGCGTCGATCCGGGCCCAGGTGACGCTTTCAGCAGCACCCCGGGAAACCCATTCGGGGATCGGGTCGGCAGCGGCCAACCCGGCGCCGAGGAGGGCGAGCAGTCGCTCGTCGTCCCGATCTTCTTGGTTGCTACCGGTCGTGCTCATGTCCCTACCTCCTGTCGGGGGCGTCGTCGTCCCCCGGCCGCCGGCGCTCCATGATCCGTCTCAACTTCTCTACGCATCGTCCCCGGGTCGGGCCGAGGTATCCCATCGGCTTCCCCAGCAGTGATGCCACCGTCTCGTAGTCCAGCTTCGGCTCGACTACCAACAGCTTGAGCAGCTCCTGGCATCGCTCCTCCAGCTGCTTGAAGGCGGTCACCACGGAGGCCACCTCCTCGTCCTCGATGATTGCCTCGTCGAGTGATGAGAGCGCCGGGTCGGCCAAGTCGTACTCGAATTCCGTCGGCACCTGGCGACGCTGGTTGCGGATGGTCCGCATCGCCTCGTTGCGGGCGGTTGCGGCGAGCCAACCGGGAAGGGCTTCGGGTTGCCTGATCCGGTCGGCGTGCTCCCAGAGCCTCAAGAAGACCGTGTTGTAGACGTCCCATGCGGTGTTGGACTCGAGTCGAAAGTGCCGGACCACCGACCAGACAAGCCGCTCGTAGCGGCGGACCAATTGCTCGCCTGCCCACTGCTCCCCGCGAGCAGCCGCCGCCAGGATTTCGGCCAAACTCGGGCTCTCCACCTCCATCGAGCCGAACGGTAGACCCCGCCGTATCCGGGATCCGTACAGCAGAGAACGGAGTGCGAAGGTCATGCAGGACGGATCGTCCGGCCCCGCTCGTGATACGAGAGAGACGGCAGACGGCAGCCAAGACGGAAGTCGGAAGACGGAAGTCAGACGACGGAATAGCACCAGAAGGCGAGATCCTGTCTTCCTTGGGGGGTGCTCGAGGGGGGTGGCTCCGCCAGCCCCACCTCGGCCTGGTCGGGGCGGCTTGCCGTCACGACCAGCAGAAATGAGCGCGGCCGACAGGCCGCTCGATTCTCAACTGCCCGGCGGCCTGCCGCCGGGCACACCCCTACCCCGCTCCGAAGCAGACGAACGACGAGGCGAGCAGCGCCGCCGGGTCGTCCGGGTCGAGCCCGCAGAGGGCCTCTGCCAGTGCTACGGCCGGTCTTGCCCCGGCGGCGATTCGCCGATGCATGGCAACCATGAGACGGCGGGTCACGACGGCATCGGGCACCAATCCAACACTGGCGATGACGGTCGACGTACCACCCGCGAGCAGCGTCGCAACGACTCCTAGCACCTCATCGCCCGGTCGCTCAGCCGGGACCCCGACATCGCACGCAGAGAGCACCATCGTCTCCGGGGGTCGCCGAAGCCGTTCCAAGTCGTACACGTATAGCGCCCCGTCGGCCATCTCCAATGAGGAGAACAACGGATTGTCGACCCGGAACTTGCCGTGGCACACGAGGTGCGCCAGGGACGCACCCTGCATGGCGTTGGCAACTGCCTCGGTGGTGGCGGTTTTCGACCCGATCCGGATCGCTGACGGCCAAACCCGCTCCAGGGCCCTGGTCTCGTACGCCCCTTGCGGCAAGCCGGGGCCGCTGGCCAATACCACGCGCTTGGTCATCGTGCGAGATGGACGGCGCTCGTACCAGGTTCGGGCTGAAGGCGATACCACCGTCGGCCTCCCCCTGAGGCTGCCCAGTGAACCCCAGGGCACCGCTTGCAGAACAGGGGGCGGCACGAGAACCAGCGGATGGTTGTCGAGCGGGAGTGGCGCCAGAAGTACGTCGTCGAGAGAGCGCCTCGCGTTGCTTGCCATCAGCCATGCTGCGGCACGGGACGCCTCGCTGATCTGGGGACTGGCCATCCGACGGGTGGCTGCCCGCAGGGCGTCTAGCTCGCGAGCGACCTGCGCGACTGGGGCAAGCGCGGTACGGCGCGCCCTGCCATCGCCCAGGACCACGGCATGCAAGATCCCGTCGATCGCGGCCAACTCGACCAGAGACCATCCATCCAGAACCGCGAGAGCATCGCCCGCCCGCAAGGATTCGGTACGTCGTCCTTCCGCTCCGGCAACTTGGCGGGTCCGACGCCTGACTGCCGCCTGAAGGCGGGCCTGCTCCCGCTGGGCGTGGCCAGTGTCTCTGCCCTCGAGGTCGGCCCTCCTCAGGTTCCGCTCGACGGTGCGCAACGCCGCCAGGTCGCTTGCCAGCAACTCGTCATCGGGAGGCAGCGCCGGCGTGAATCGCATCGCACCCGCCCTGGTCAGCTCCATCCAGTCGAACAACGCCCTGGCACTTGGTCGTGCCGCCGCGAGCCGCAGCCCGAGGGCGGCGAGATCTGTGGCATGGCGAGCGGCGTGGACCCTCAGGTCGGTCGCGTTCAGCGAAGCGCGGTGCTCGTCCAACACCGTCAAACCGGCTCGCGCTGCAGATCGTGCCGATGTGGGGCGGGAGGCCGCGACCCGCAGCAGAGCCTCGGCATGCCAACCCTTGACCCGCTGCAGCGGCGTCCCGCGGTGTCGGTGGACGGATACCGACTCGAGTTCGTGCACTGCTGCCCGTTTACGACCGATCTTCAGCGCCATCTGCCCGGCGAGAAGGGAGGCGTCCAACGCAGGGTCAACGAAACGAAAGGAGTGCAGTCTCGCCGCCACCCGACGCGCCTCCTGCAACAGCTGAAGATCCGCTCCGTCCCGCGCTCGCGCCCGCAAGAGGGCGAACCGGGCCATCGCTGCATACCCATGGCGGTGTTGCCGGACGAAGGCCCGACGAGCTGTCTCGGCGGCCTCATTCGCCTCGCGGTCGCGCCCCAGCATCAATGCCGATTCGGCAAGGGCGAGCTGAGCCTCGGCGAGGTACAAGGCATCGCCCTCGGCCTCCAGACGCCGTACCGCCGCCGCGGCCGAGCCCATAGCCTCGATTCCCAATCCGGAGTTGCTGAAAGCTTGAGCGCGGTCGAAGAGGGTGTGCGGGTCGACGACTCCGAGCTTGGCGAGCACACCATCAGCCGAGTCGAACCACCGTATGGCCGCAGGAAGATCCCCGGTGGCGGCAGCAACTATTCCGAGGTGGTGCCTCGACTGGGCCAGCAGGCGGTCCATCCCGAGGGCAGAGGCAATGGACTCCGACCGGGCCAAATCCGCCCGTGCCTGGGAGAACTCGTACCGCTCCAGGTGGGTGCTCCCCCGGTTGTGGAGGAGGCGGGCCTCCCAGCGAGCGTCGTGATGACGACGGAGCGCGACCAGCGCCCTTGTCATCATCTCCAGCGCCTCATCGCTCCTACCGGCGACCCGAAGCAGTGCGGCGCGTTGTGAATCGAGGCGAGCCATCCAGCGGCCACGCACCAGCGCCTCGGCCCGGTCACACTCGGCCAAGGCGCGATTGACCTCCCCGGCGAGGGCGTAGGAAGCGGCGAGGCTCACCCGTACCTGCCCCTCTATCTGAGGCAGTCCGGCGTCTCTCGCCAGTTCGATGGCCTCATGGAAATACTCCCGAGCCTCTTGGTGACGACCTCGCTGTCGTTCCACCAGCCCATGAGCTTGGAGCGCGGTGATACGCAACCCCGGGTCGACGTCGCTCTGCTGGGCGAGCCGAGCCAGTTCTCCGGCGGCCCTCTCCGGGTCAGACAGGGCCGATTCGAGCAAGGCATCCCCCGCGTCGGCAAACCCGGGATCTCTCACCGGGCCACCATACGCCCGGTTCCGGAAGGCGCTCCGGACCCGAGAGACACCGGTGTAGGGTCGGCCGGAGAGCAGCCGGCGCCGACGCGTGCCCACCACTCGAGCTGCACGCGCCCCACGTGTTGCCGGCACCCGAGGGGAGCATGATGAGCAACGGCAATGACGAACCGAGATTTCACGATGTAGCAGATCTCCCGCCACGTATCAGACAACGCGACGACGAGGAAGATGGACGCGGCGGCTACCTCTACCTACCGGGCTCCGTGCTGGTAGCGGATCGTGCCGTCGAATCGGTGGCTCGGAAGCTGCGCTCCCGAGACGGGTTTCGAGTTGGGCGCCGCGTGGTCGGCGGATCCAGAGGCCTGACGCTGTGGGAGGCTCCCGACGAAGAAGCGGGGGATAGGGTCCCCGAGATCGTCGACCGACTGCTCGACGAGGACCTCCGGTGGAGCCCGCCCCAGGGCCCACCGCCAGTGACTCCCAATCATGTGGTGTTCGGGGCGAGCCATCTGGCGTTCGGCCCCGCTAGCCCGGTCGTGCCCACCTCGAAGCGACTCACATCCGCAGGCGGCGACGACGTCGGAGAAGGGATTCGCATCGCGGTCTTCGACAGTGGTCTCGACTTGAAGGAAGGCACCGACGACCCCGAGAGTGATTTCTTTGACGAGAGCCTGGTCGGGGCGCGCAGCGATGCCGACGAAGAACCCGATGCCGACAGCGATGGGACGCTCGACATCGAAGCGGGCCATGGCACGTTCATTGCCGGCATCATCCGGCAATACGCCCCAGCAGCCCAGGTCCGTTGCTTCAAGGTCCTGAGCAGTGATGGCTTTGTGGACGACGCCTCGCTGGCTGCGGCACTCGAGGATGCGGCAGGTTTCCACATAGTGAACCTCTCGCTGGGCGGTCCCACGGCGCGCGACTCCGGCCTGCCGGCGCTGCGCGAGAAAGTGATCGAGATGCGTGACCGCAACCCGTGGTTGGTGGTGGTGGCCGCCGCCGGCAATGCCGGCAGCGACGACCGTTGGTACCCCGCGGCATATCCCGACGTCATCGGGGTTGGCGCGCTCGACACCGCGTGTTCGCGGAAGCCGGGTTGGAGCAACTTCGGCCCTTGGGTCGACGTCTGGGCCCACGGGGATCGAGTGACCAGCACGTTTCTGCATTGGCCGGGAACCAATGCCGGGGCGGACGACGATGTGTTCGAGGGGTGGGCGGAGTGGAGCGGTACCTCGTTCGCCACGCCTGTTGTGGCCGCGGCAATCGCCGCGCGGGCCAGTGAGTCCAACCCGGGCCGGGCGCAGACACCCCGTGCCGTCCACCAGGCGGCGCTCGAGGTGCTTGCCCATCCGCTGCGCGACGTCGACGGAGCGGGGAACGTGGTCGTGGTGCAACCCAACAAGTTCGTCACCGAGAGCGGCTGACAAGGTGAGTGGGGGTTTGCTGCGTGACGTCACTGTCGATCGATAGGGTGCCGCCATGAGTTTGACCACGCCCGAACGCCGCCGCGTGATCGTGACCTTCAAGAAGAAGGACACACGGGCCAACCCCGAGCCGGACAAGTTGGAACTGCTGGCCGAGGCCGTGGGCGCGGAGTTGCCCGTTGCCGGGGCCAGTTACGGGCCGCTGCCCCGCGGGCTCGACCTCGACCGGGTCGTTTACGACGTTGACGCGTACGAGGCGCCGATAGTGATCGCCGCCCTCGACGACGATCAGATCGACTCGGTGCGGAGCGCCGAGGACGTGGCCGCGGTTGAAGAGGACGGCCCGATGTTCGCCCTGGGCCAGTTGGTGATCGAGGGGCAGCCATCGGTGTTGGAGGAGACCGTTCCCGCCGGGGTGGCGGCGATCAAGGCGCCCGCTGCCTGGGACGCTTCCAGAGGAAAGGCGATAAAGGTGGCGGTGCTCGACACCGGGATCGCCCCCGCCCATCCTGACCTGGTCACCAACCTGCGGACGGGGATGAGCTTTGTCAGCACCGAAACGAGCACCGACGATTTCAACGGGCACGGGACCCACGTGGCGGGGACCATTGCTGCCGCCCACGACCAGATCGGCGTGGTGGGGGTGGCTCCCGCTGCGGCGCTCTACGCGGTCAAGGTGCTCGACCGCAACGGGCGGGGGCAGTGGAGCAACCTCATCGCCGGGATCGACTGGTGCATCAATGCCCAGGACATCCGCATCCTCAATATGAGCCTGGGCGGCCCCGGTGCACCCGCCGCCCTCGAGCAGATGTGTGTCCTCGCCTGGGAACGCGGCCGCCTCCTCGTCGCCGCCGCCGGCAACGACGGAGGGCCTGTCGGGTATCCCGCAAAGTGGGAGTCGGTGGTGGCCGTCTCGGCGCTCGACAGCGCCGGGATGATCGCCTCCTTCTCGAACCGCGGTACTGAGGTGGAGCTGGCCGCTCCGGGGGTGAGCGTGCTCTCCACCGTCCCCGGTGGCGGATACGGCACCAAGTCGGGGACCAGCATGGCCAGTCCCCATGTCGCCGGGACCGCCGCCCTCGTCTGGGGCTCGCACCGCTTCGCCGACAACATCACCGTCCGCCGACTTCTCGCCTGGAGGGCCGACCCGATGGGCCGCATGGGCCGCACCGACGAGTACGGCTATGGCCGGGTCGACGCCGAAGCAGCCAGCGTCGAACTCGAGCAACCACCCCCCATCGCAGGGATCCCCTAAGTCGGTGCCTCCCCCGGTGAGTGTCGTATCGCGCGATTGGTGCGACAGGGAGATCATGAGTGCAGTTTGGGGTTGGGGTACATGATCTGGGTGGGGGTGCGTCCCTGGTTCCAACGGCCCCAGTTGGGGCGGTCGTGGTTGTAGTAGCCGAGGTAGTCATCGAGGTCGCGGCGTAGCCCGGTGATGGAGGGGGTGACGTAACCATGGAGGGCGGGCTGATAGCACTCCTCGAGGATGATCCCCTGGGCTCGTTCTACTTTGCCGTTGGACTGGGGACGGCCGGCGCGGATGAAGCGGTGGGTCGCCCCCAGTTCGGCCATGGTCTCTCGGAACTGGGCGGCGCGGTACTCGTTGCCGTTGTCGGTGCTCACCGCCCCCAAGGTCCACCCGGCGGCGGCCAGGTCGGCGGCCACCCGGTGGGCTAGGGCGGAGGTGAGGGCGGCGGAGGGGTTGTGGGCGGTGGTGGCCAGCTCCGCCCACAGGTAGGAGGAGGCGACGTCGATGGCGGTGTACTGCCAGATCTGGCCGTGGGCCGCCTTGGCCGAGCCGAGGCGGGTCTCCTTGAAGGAGCCGACGTGGAAGGTGTCCATCTGCACCAGCTCCCCGGGGCGGGAGGCGTTGAGCCTCCCCGGGGCGGTGGAACGGGGAGCGGGGAGCAGCACCACCTCGGGGGCCGGGGAGCGGTGGGCGGCGAGCAGCCGGTAGCGGAGGGCACGGGTGTTGAGCCGGTGCCGGCCCAGGATGCGCCACACCCGGGAGGGGCCCACCACCACCCCCTGGGCGGCCAGCAGGTCCGCCACCCGACGGGGACCGGCCGCGGGGTGGGCCAGGGCCATGGCCACCACCCGGCTCTCCAGATGGCGCCGGGCAAAACCAACGGGGCGAGCAGTAACAGGGGCGGGCTGTTTGCACCACCGGTAGAAGGTGGAGGGGTGGATCCCGGCCTGGGCGCAAGCCAGTCGACGGTTGGGCGAGGCGGCGATCACCGCCACCAGTCGCCTCCTGTGCTCCAAGACGGCATCATGGACACTCATCAGCGGCGCTCCTTTGGTCGGTTGTGGCCAACCCCAAGGATGCGCCGCTGATCTCACGTGTCGCAACCACCCCGCGACAGGACACCTCACCGGGGGAGGCGGACCCCTCTTTCCGGCCGGCTCCCGTTCACACCGTTCTGGTCACCTTGCGGAGGCCGCGGGGGGCGTTGGGGTCGAGGCCGCGGGCGCGGGTCAGGTGGTATGTGGCAAGCTGGGCGGCGACCACGGTGGGGATTGGCGCCAGCCACTCGGGGACACCGGG
>DATADW010000404.1:0-5917 GCA_036258335.1 Acidimicrobiia bacterium | reverse complement strand
GGTGTGGTCAGCCCACATCCCGTCGTAGAAGTACTTCCATCCGTCGGCCCATGCATCGGGGATCTGGACGGTGGTGCCGTCGTCGGCGGCGAGCGAACCGGCGCCGAAATATGCGCCGAGCCCGCGCAGATCGTCCCGCTGAGGCTCGAAGCCGTACTGGACGATGTTCTCCGGATCGAAGCCATCCTGGGTGGCATCTAGCCCGTTGGCGTCGACCGTCAGTAACAGTGCCAGCTCGCGGACCGTGTCGTAGTTCCATTCGGCCTCGGTGCCGTCGGGCCACACGTATGGGTCGCCATAGGCGTGAGGTGGTGGCTCGAGACCAGCCTCCTCGAAGAGGCTCGCCTTGTACCAGACCATCGACGGATAGGTGGCGAACGGGAGGCCGACCTGGCCCTCGCCGCCGGTGTTGTAGAAGTCCACCGCTCCCGGGTCGTACTGGGCGACGTCGTACCCGGTCTCCTCGATGAGCGGGGCGAGGTCGAGCCATTGGCCGTGGAAGGCCTCGGCGCCACCCACACCTACCGGTCCGACGATGTCAGGGCCATTTCCGGAGGCGATCTGAGTGGACAGCGTGTCGCGGGCGGCGTCGTAGGTCACCACCTCAAAGGTGAGGTGGATGTTGGGGTGCGACGCGTTGAAGTCCTTGACGACCTTCTTCTCTGTAGGCTGTTGGGCGGGATCCTCCCCGGTGCCCAGGCAGCAATACCACCGGATCTCCACCGGCTCGCCGGATGCTGCCGCCGCAGTCGTATCGGACGTCCCGGTGGTGCCGGTGGCCGCCGCAGTCGTATCCGACGCTTCGGTGGTGCCGGTGGCCGCCTCTGTCGATCCCGGTGCTGCGGTGTCCGCCTCCGTCGTGGCGGTGGTGCCACCGCCGCACGCCGCCGCCACTAACCCCAGGGCCAGTAGCAGTGCGCCTAGGCGCCAGCCGGTTCGGTGCGAAGAGCCGTGCATGTGGACCTCCTAGATCGATTGATGGCCGTCGGGTTGCGGTCCCTTGATGGGTGATCCCTTCTGCGGTCCGGGCTTCCTGCCCGGCACCGTCCCAATCGGATGGATGGATCGGGCGTCGAGCGAGGCGTCCCGCCCCGACGCCCGCAACCTGCTCCGCACCACCACCCGCTCCACGTAGTAGCGGGTTCGGTCGCCGCGCACGTAGGTCCGGCCGAACTCGACTGGGGTGTGATCGGCTGCGAAGGCAATGCCTCGGATGAGCAGCGCAGGAGTGCGGGGTCGCTGTTGGAGAAGCCGAGCCTCCCGGGGCCGGAGGAGTACCGGCTCGAGTGACTCGCGGGCCCGGACGATCGGGGTCTCGTAGCGTTCGGTCAGCAGGTCGTAGAGCGAGGTGTGCTCCATATCCGAGGCCAGTAGGCCGGGAAAGCGCTCGGCTGGCAGATAGACCTGCTCCAGCAGCAGCGGCTCTCCGTCGGCGAGGCGGAGCCGTTCGAGGTACAGGGTCGGCGAGGCCACCATGAGCTCGAGCGCTTCGGCCACTTCCTCGCCTGCAGCCTGGGCCCGGGCGGCGACCACCCGTGTCTCCGGGTCCAGGCCGCGGGTCTGCATCTCGTCGGTGAAGCTCATCGTTCCGGCGAAGTCGCGCTCTATCGGAGGCCTGAGGACGGTGGTGCCCCGTCCCGGCGTCCGCTGCAAACGCTGCTCGCGGGCCAGCTCCGACAAGGCTCGTCTGACGGTGATCAGGCTGCAGCCGTAGCGGTTGGCCAGCTCGCGCTCGGGAGGGAGGCGGTCACCGGGCGCCCACTCCCCGGCGTCGAGTCCTGCCCTCAGGTCGAGATAGACCTGGCGATGGAGGGGGACGGGGCCTTGCTCTAGGCGGAATAGGGTCATTGCTCCGTCCTCCCAAGCACGACGCGCGATTATGATAACGTTATAAGCAATCTGTCAAGGGTGTTGGCGCAGCGCTGATCCGGGGTGATCAAATGGGCCTCAAGCTGGCGGTGGTGGGTGGAGGCAGCACCTACACGCCGGAGTTGATCGGCGGCATCTCGACCAACAGCGACCGCCTGCCTGTGGACGAGATCGTTTTGCACGACATCGACCCGGACCGCTTGGCGGTGGTCGGGGGTCTCGCAGATCGCATGCTTGCCCGGGTCGGCTGGCCGGGCCGGCTGACACCGACTACCGACGCGGAGGCCGCACTCGACGGAGCCGATTTCGTTCTGCTGCAGCTCCGAGTCGGGGGTCAGGCGGCGCGGCTCGGCGACGAGACCCTGCCGCGACGCTTCCACCTCATCGGCCAGGAGACGATCGGCGCCGGCGGCTTCGCCAAAGCGCTGCGGACGGTACCGGTCGCCCTCGAGCTCGCAGAGATGGTTGAACGCCTTGCCGCACCGGACGCTTGGATCGTCGACTTCACCAACCCGGTCGGAATCGTCACCCAGGCGCTGGTGGACGCCGGCCACCGCGCAGTCGGCCTATGCAACGTGGCCATCGGCTTCCAGCGGAGATTCGCCGAGCGTTTCGCGGTGCCGCCTTCGCATGTTGAGATCAGCCAGGTCGGCCTCAATCATCTCACCTGGATCCGAGCGATCATCGTGGATGGCGTCGACCGGCTTCCCGAAGTGCTCTCTGCCGACGGTGAGGAACTGGCAGAGGACGTGGGTCTCGAGCCGGAAAGGCTTCGACGGCTCGGCGCCGTCCCCTCGTACTACCTGCGCTACTACTACCGGGAGCAGGAGGTGATCGCCGAGGCGGGTGATGGCATGACGCGTGCCGAGAGTGTCATCGAGATCGAGCGAGAACTGCTCGAAATGTATCGCGACCCTGCGCTGGCCGACAAGCCGTTGCTTCTCGACCGACGCGGTGGCGCCCATTACAGCGAGGCGGCGGTGCAGCTCATCGCCTCGCTTCATGATGGGCGCGGCGACGTCCAGGTCGTCGATGTCGCCAACGCCGGGGCACTTCCCGAAGTCGAGGAGGACGCCGTGGTTGAGGTCCCCGCCCGGATCGACCGCGACGGTGCCCACCCGCTGCGTCAGGCTCCCCTCGACCGCGAATCGGGCGAGCTGGTCAAGCAGGTCAAGACCTACGAGCGCCTGACCGCGGAGGCGGCACGCACTGGCGACCGCGACATGGCCCTCGAGGCCCTGGCAGCCAACCCGCTGGCCGGTGGGCCGGGGGTTGCACCCTCGCTCCTCGATGCACTGCTCGAGGCAAACCGTCGCTGGCTCCCCCGCTTCTTTGACCCATTGCTTGCTGATTCCGAAATCGGCACCGCCAACCAACCACGATCAGGGCTAGGGCCTCGGAAGTAGGTGCGGACCCTTCATGCAGACAGGCCCTGTGACAGGGCCGCTCTGGTGGAGGGGATTAATACCTGACTTACGTGGGAGGGCAGAACGGCGCGGTCCCTGACCGGGGGAAACGCTCAGAAGGGGTCTCCGATAAGGCGATGTCCACCACGCTGGACTCCCTGCTCGCCGGCTAGGTTGCCGCGACGGAGCCCTCGGACGAGCGACACGACCGTAGGATGCTCATTCGTGGAGCGAGTGACTTGGCTGGCCCAACGTCGTGCTGCCGTGCGAGCAGCGTACGACGCCGAGGCCCCGACCTTCCAGGAGTACCCGAACAGCGCACAACGCGAATGGGTCGATCGGCTTCTGAGCGGCTGCCCGCCAGAAGGCCTCGTTCTTGACGCTCCGTGTGGCACCGGTCGCTACTTCCCGATGGTCGCCGCGTCCGGCCGGCGCGTGGTTGGCATTGACCAGTCTTCCGGAATGGTTATGGAGGCGCAACGGCGCGGTATCGCAATCGCAACTCACCATGTCGGGCTGCAGGAGCTGGAGTTCGTCGAGGAGTTCGACGCTGCGATGACCATCGACGCCATGGAGAATGTGTCACCAGAAGACTGGCCGAGAGTGCTCGGCAATCTGTGGCGTGCGGTTATCCCCAGCGGTCAGCTCTATCTGACGGTAGAGGAGACCGACGACGACGAGATCGGGAAGGCATACGACCGTATGACGGCAGAGGGCCTCCCTGCGGTGCGAGGTGAGGTGGTGGAAGGCGATGTCGCCGGATACCACTACTACCCAGGCCGTGATCAGGTGCTCCGCTGGATCGACGAAACCGGATGGCAGCTGGTCGACGAGGGGTTCAGCCCCGAGGACGGTTGGGCATACCGCCACCTGTTGTTGCGTAGAGGGGATTAGCGAGGCGAAGGCGCCGAGGTACTTCACCCCTGACCGGTGCACTGGCACGTGAGGTCACGGACCGGCGTCGATGACTTCACGAACCTCGGCTTTCCCCAGGCTGTGGCTCAAAAGTGGTGAGGACCCACGTGGCGCCGGCCGACACCATGGATCCGGGTCAGCGCTCTGCGGGATCTCCACGATCAGATCGAATGGGTCGTTCTTCCCGGCACGCTCCTGGGGTGTTTCTACGGCGAGGTGGGCAAACTCCTCGGGTCCCGGAAGGTCGATTGAGAACAATCCGTCCCATCGGAGGGCACGCCGTACACGGCCGGTGATGTCTATCGCGAGATCGTGCCCGCGGAAAGGCTCGTCTTCACTTGGGGAGCGCTCGACGGCCGGCCGGGGCTCGACCCAACCGAGCCCGATGTTCGACGACAGGCTGCGAGCGTCCACGGTTGTCGACGCCGAACCCGCGGCAAGCTCAACTCTTCATGCATGGCCGAGGTCTGAGCGCCGTCTCCGACTGACTCTTAACCGTACTGTCAGGTCGAGTGTGGATCCTTGCGCGGTGAGCGGGTTTGGGGACCCACTCGATCTCCGGTAGGAGCTGAGATCACATCGCCGACCGGTCAGTCCTCGTCTGCGATCTCCTCCTTGGTAGGACGGAGCATCCTCAGCATCACCTCGCGCACCATGGCGGCGTCGATCTCCATCTGGCCGGCTAGCCAGTGGATGGCGGCACCCTGATCGAACGCCATGAGCATGGTGCCCAGTTGCTCCGCACTCAACGGGTCGTCGTCACAGTGCCCCCTCCGGGCGATGGCCTCGAACCCGGCAAGGAGGCGGCCCAGCCGTTCGCTGAACGCATCGGAGAGCTCCTGGTCCCGGGCGGCTGCCGCGGCGAATTCGAGTGTTGCCAGTCCAAATCCCAGGGCATCACGCTCCTCAGCTGCGAGACCGGGCAATCGCACGCTCTGGCCCTTCAAGTTGGGGACGGAGGCAAACTTCGCCGCCGGATCCCATGACGCGGGCTCGAAGCTGGCCATATCGTCATCCAAGACCGCGAGAAAAAGGTCCGCCTTGCCGTCGAAGTTCGAGTAGACGGCGCCTTTTGTCAATCCAGCCTCACGAGCAATCGTCGCCAGATTGGCTCCGTTGAACCCGTCACGGCCGAACACCCGGCGCGCCGAGGCAACAAGGGCGGCCCGGGTGCGGGATTGCTGCTCGGCCCGGGTGAGAGGGGCGGGTGGGAAGTCCTCTGCCACACATTCCACGTTAGCACTTGACATACCCTTGGACTCGGAATACTATCAGTATTGGAAATCCAGAGGTATGTGAAATGAATTCCCCGCATGCGATCCAACATCTCGAACAGCTCCACGAAGGAGGCAGGTGACCATGTCCATCTCGAAGTTCACATCGAAGGTGATCGGCGACAAGCGGCGCTGGCGGGAGTACAAGGCTCGCTCGCGACAGCTTCCCCCAAACTATCGCACGGCGGTCGATGCGCTGGAGCGGTACCTGATGTTCTTCGGGCCAATGGACGGCGACAGCGCGGCTTCGATGTTCGAGGACCTGGCCGATCTGTTCGAGCGGGCCGCGGCGGACGGAACGCCGATCCGCGGGGTCGTCGGGGAGGACCCTGTGGAGTTCGTCGAAGCGCTTGTTCAGAACTACCCGAAGGGCGGATATGTCCCCAGGGAGCAGGAACGGCTGGTCGATGACATCGCCCGCGCCGAAGGAGAAGACGGAGGGACCCGCTCATG
>DATADW010000403.1:0-6082 GCA_036258335.1 Acidimicrobiia bacterium | reverse complement strand
GGCGTTTCGGTGCGCAGCGTCACCAGGTACCGAACAAGCCGGGTCCCTGAGTCGAGCACCCTCATCTCCGGGGCTGCCGCCAGCCGACCCGACAAGACGACCAGGTTGAGGTCCATTACTGCTCCTCTCCGGGGAGCGCGGGGAACTGAGGGCAACGTAAGACCGGCGTGCGACATTCTCGGGGCGCCAGCCCTCAGCCCTGGTAGGACCGGTCGGGGAAGGGGGCGTCGTTCCATTCGGTGGTCAGAGGGCCTGACGACCGCATCAACAACAACATCGAACCGGCGGTGCGCAACAGATGCGGTGTCAGTGGTGGCCGGTAGAAATACCCGCCTTCCCGGTAGCGATGGACCTTCACCCCGTCGGCCAACGCCACGGCTGCCCCCATCTCGCCCTCGAGGAGGAACCCCTCCTCGCTCACCTGGTGTCGCTGCCAGACCGCCCGCTTTCCCCAATGGACCGCCGCCATGAGCCACAGGCTGGGTCCACCACCGTCGCCGTCGTGGACCCGCTTTACCATCAGCCCGGTGGGGAGCCCAGGATCGTGCGCCGGCTCCCAATCCAGTTCCTCGGTGTCCACCACAACGGATCCGCCCGTAGTTGATCCTTCGCCGAAGCTCAGCGGTCCCGTGGCGTGGATGAGCACGACGGTGTCGATGGGCGCTGAGTATCGGCCCGTCGCTCCTGGAGGTAGAGCGACATGGGTCATTGGGCGAAGAGGCCGCCCGTCGAGCTGCAGCCTCCCACTGACCACGAACACCTCGGTGGCCTCGGTGAAGCCGCCGCGCCCCGATCGCCAGCCCGCAGGGATGCGGACGAGCTGGGTCGATGCGCCCATCGGGTCGCGCGACAGCGTTTTTGCCTCGCATCCAGGAGGCAGTCCGGGAACGACGAATGCACGAGCCGACAGCTCGCTCTCATGGAAGCCCCCGACGAAAAGGCGGGAGCGATCGAGCGTCGCCGGGTCGGGGGTCGTATTGGGCGCCGTCACACCAGTCTCCGTCGAGCCGATAGCGTCCTACGACGGGTGCGGACCACCGTACCCTTGACCCCGCAGCTTCCCCACCAACACCCCACGGAGAGAGATTGATGGACACCGAGCCAAATGGCCACGGGTCAGCCGAGATGAGCCGGCGGCGGTTCCTTGCCGCCCTGACCAAAGGCATGGCCGGGATCGGTGCCTCGGGAGCACTCCTCGCCGCCTGTGCCGGCGGCGAGCCATCAGCCTCCACCACTTCGGTGACGACATCGTTGGCGACGACGGCCAGCACGACAGCCGCGACCGCCACGACGACGGCCTCCTCAGCCGCATCGGCCGGTACGGCCAGGGAGTTGAGAATCGACATCCTCGCCGATCCAACCCCAGACGTGGACCCGCTCAACTGGAGTGCGCAATCGATCCAGAGGGTTTACCGGCTCACCAACGAGTCGCTCCTGACCTGGGACGACAACCGCCAGATCGTTCCCCAACTCGCCGCCCAGCTCCCCGAGGTTGGCTCGGACGGTCTCAGCTACACCGTCACGCTCAGGGAGGGGGTCGTCTTCCACAACGGCAAAGCTCTCACCTCCGAGGACGTGAAGTTCAGCTTCGAGACCATCGGCGCCGACGAGAGCACATCGCAATGGAAGCCAAGGGTGTCGATGATCTCCTCGATCGAGACCCCGGACGGCAAGACCGTCGTATTCACCCTGGGAAGCATTTTCACGCCGTTCTTGGGGACCCTCGCCAGGATCCCGCTCGTACCTTCCGACGTGCCCTACATCGTCGGCGACACATATGCACGGAGCACGATCGGGACGGGGCCCTTCAGGTTCGTCGAGTGGGCCCAGGGCGACCAGATCGTGCTCGGTCGCTTCGAGCAATACTGGGACCCCGAGCTGCCCGTGACGGAACAGGTAGTGATGAAGATCGTCCCCGAGGACGGCGCCCGCTCGGCCAACGTCGTTGCCGGCACCACCCACATCGTGCCCGACCCGGCGCTGAGCCAGCTCCACGTCCTCAACGGGGGTGGAGCCACTGTGAGCATCGCCGAGGACTCAACCACCCGGGTCTATATGTACCCCAGCCTGGATCCGGGTCGGTTCACCGGCGCCTCGTACGCTGCCCGAAGAGCCATCGCCGAGGCCATTGGACGAGCCGGGATCGCCAATGACGCTTTCTTCGGGGCGGCAATCCCAGCGTCCACCCTTCTATCCAGTGGGGCCGATCATTTCGACCCCGAGCTGGGCGACTTCTTTGGCGGCCCGGCCGACCCGGAAGGGGCGGCGCAGTATCTCGAGCAAGCGGGCGGGCCACCCGACGGACCGCTCGGCCTCTACCTGATCGACGACCCATACCTCTTGGACACGGCGGTGATGGTCCAAGCGGACCTCGCCGCGGCGGGGATACCAGTGGCGCTCTTCGTGGAGAGCACGAGCCAAGTGGTCGAGAGGCTCACCGTAACCGGGGAATATGACCTCGTACTGCTCGCCGTCGAGGTCCAGGCAGGATCCGGGTTTGGCTCCGATTACCCGTACTTGGCAGCAACCTCGGACATGCCAGGCAACCTGAACGGCTCGTTGTACGGGTTCCCCGCCGACGAGGAGTACGACGCCCTCCTCCTCGCCGCGGTGCAGGCGCCCGAGGAGGAGGCCGGGGCCGCCTGGCAGGCTGTGCAACGCTACGACGTCGAGCAGGCCCTCTATCAGATCCAGATCGTCACCGCCCGTTACGTCGAGGCGATCGCCAGCTCCGTGACCGGGTACCGGGCGTCCTCACTTGGAGGGCCGTACAACGTCAAGTACGCCGCGATAGGCGATTCATGACACCGCTGTCGCCCCGTGTCCGAACCGTTTTGCGTGACTCAGTGGTCGCTCAGACTCTTCAGCCACGCAAGAACGCGGAGCGGCCCGATCCGAACCGTTCCTGCGTGACTCGGAAGTAGCTGAGACTCTTTAGCGACCCAAGAACCAGGGGCGCTCCCCCAGAGTGCAGGTGTCGGACCAGGGTGGTAACGTAACTGATTCGTTACCGAAGGAGCTTGGGTGATGGCGACCGGCTCGGGATCGAAGGACGACCCCTGGGTGCTGCAGACGCCCAGCCTGACCTCGACCTTCCAGATGTACCGCGACGAGTCGGCCGACCCGCCGGTGCTCGTTTGCACGGTGGGCAGTACCGTCCTCCACTATGACCTGCGTGTCATCGACGACATGCACGCCATGCTCGCCGCCCACGGCGATTGGATGCCGCTGGGGAACGCCGACGAGCAGAAGCCGGCGCCCGAGGGTTCCGTGGAGGCGTGGGCCCGCTCGGCCGACAACCCGGTAGGCGGCTGGTATGGGTTGAAGAAGGGCCTGCGGGGCAGGGTGGGGAACTACGTCATGCCCGTGCTCGAGGTGATGGGATTGGCCGAATTGGAGCACAATCCCAGGAACAACCGGATCCGCGCCCTCTGATAGCTCAGATCGGCCGGCGGCGCTTCGACGTGATCACCCCGGTGTCGAACCCGCCGAGGTGGAGCCCCCCGGCGAACCGGGCGTGCTCGATCTTGAGGCAGCGGTCCTGGACGACGGCGAGACCCGCCTCTCGGGCACGCTCCGCCGCCTCTTCGTGGCGCAGCCCGAGTTGGAACCAGACCACCTTGGCCCCGACGTCGATCGCCTCTTCGACTACGGATGGGATCTCCTCGGCCCGCCGGAAGACGTCGACGATGTCGGGCGGCTCGGGCAGATCGGCCAGCGCCGGATAGCAGCGCAAACCGAGCACCTCGGAGTAGGTGGGGTTGACCGGCCAAATGGTGTAACTGGTGCGGATCAGGTAGGTGGCGACGAAGTTCGACGACCGCAGCGGGTTGGCCGACACCCCCACCAGCGCCACTGTGCGAGCACTGCCGAGGATTCGCAGCCGCTCCCCCACTGGAGCCTCGGTGGTTCTGGTGGTCATCGCAGCGCTCGGTCCAGGTCCCAGAGGATGTCCTCCGGGTCCTCGAGGCCAACCGAGATGCGGATCATGTCGTCGCTCACCCCCGATGCGGCCCGGCTCTCCGGGGGCACCTGCTGATGGGTCGTCGATGCGGGGTGGATCACCAGCGTCTTGGCGTCTCCCACATTGGCCAGGTGGCTGGCCAACTCGACCGACTCGATGAACTTCACCCCCGCATCGAAACCCCCGGTGAGCCCGAAGGTGAAGACGGCGCCAGGTCCAACTGGTGTGTACTTCTCGGCCAGGTCTCGGGTGGGGCTGTCGTCGAACATCGGATAGCTCACCCAGTCCACCGCCGGATGCCCTCTGAGGTGCTCCGCTACCACCCGGGCGTTCGAGGCGTGGACCGACATCCGCAATGGGAGGGTCTCCAACCCCAGCAGCAGGAGAAAGGCATTGAACGGCGAGAGAGCGGCGCCGACGTCGCGCAGCAGTTCGACCCGCGCCTTGCTCAGCCAACCGTACTCCCGGAAGTTCTCCCAGAACCGGAGGCCGTGATAGGCGGGCGACGGCTCTGTGAGGGAGGCGAACTTCCCGTTGTCCCAGGGGAACCGCCCCGACTCGACGATCACCCCGGCGATGACGACGCCGTGGCCGCCGATGAATTTGGTGGCCGAATGGACGACGATGTCGGCCCCCCACTCGATCGGTCGGCACAAGAACGGCGTGGCGAAGGTGTTGTCGATCATCAATGGGATGTCGTGCGAATGGGCCACCTCGGCGATGGCCTCGATGTCGAGCACGTCGCCGCGGGGATTGCCGATCGTCTCCCCGTAGATCAGCTTGGTCCGCTCGGACACGGCTAGATCAAAGGCATCCGGAGACGATGGATCGACGAAGTCGACGTCGATCCCCATCTTCCTCAGGGTGACGTCGAACTGCGTATAGGTCCCTCCGTACAGGTTGCGGGCGGCCACGATGTGGTCACCCGCCGAGGCGGTCGTCAGGATCGCGATGAGCTGCGCCGCCTGCCCCGAGCCCGTGGCTACCGCCCCTAGACCGCCCTCGAGCGATGCCATCCTCTCCTCGAAGGCGGCGTTGGTCGGGTTGCCAATCCTGGTGTAGATGTTGCCCCAGTTCTGCAGGGCGAACAGGTCGGCGGCGTGCTGGGCGTCCTCGAAGACGAACGACGTCGTGGCGTATATGGGCATGGCCCTGGCGCCCGTCTCGGGGTCAGGTCTCTGGCCGGCGTGGATCGCCCTGGTGGCGAAGCCGAAGTCGTGTTGCTCGTCCAAGGCTCGGGAGTGTACGGGTGAGCCCTTCGCTGTAGCTTCGTAAGGCGCACAGAGAGGAGGTGATCCATTTGCTCGAGGAGGGAATGCCGCTCCCAGACTTCGACACCACCGACGACCGCGGCCGGCGAATCACACGCCGAGACCTGTTGGGGAAGTGGGCGGTTGTCTGGTGGTATCTAAAGGCGGACACCCCCGGCTGAACGCTCGAAGGGGAGGGGTTCCGTGACCGAACCCCTGAATTCGAGACAGCAGGTGCCGCCATCTTCGGCGTGTCCTACGACGCGCCCGAGGACAACCGCGCCTGGTCGGAGATGATGGGATTCGACTTTCCGTTGCTGTCCGACCCCGACCATGCCATGGGGCGCGCCCAGGGTGTCGAACGGGAACCTGATGACCGTCGTTTTGGCTGGCCGCAACGGGTGACCTACCTGGTCGACCCCGCGGGGATGGTGCGGCGCGCCTATCTGGTCACCGACAACGCCACTCACGCCGAGGAGGTACTCACCGATCTCCGGTCTCTCCGCGAGGAATGAGCCCCCGCGTCACCCCCCGACGATGGTGCGGGACTGCTCCCTGAGGTATTGGGTGAGGTAGTGCGGACCGCCGCCTGCTTTGCCGCTGGTGCCCGATCCCTTCCACCCACCGAATGGCTGCACCGCCGGCCATGCGCCGGTGGTGGCACCCGCTCGGCGGTTTATGTAGACGACACCGGCTTCGATCCCGGTGAGGAAGCGGTCGATCTCGTCCTGGTCTCGGCTGAAGAACCCCGCGGTGAGCCCGTACTCGGTGTCGTTGGCCCGGGTCAACCCCTCGTCCAAGTCGTCCACCGCGGCGACCGCAACGAAGGGGACGAACAGTTCCCGCTTCCAGATCCACGACGAACCCC
>DATADW010000402.1:0-3073 GCA_036258335.1 Acidimicrobiia bacterium | reverse complement strand
GCCGATCCCGGCTTGGTGGCCGTGATCCCGGGGAGGGGGGTGATCATGATCATCCCGGTCTCGGTCTGCCACCAGGTGTCGACCACCGGGCACCGTCCACCGCCGATCGCCTGCTGGTACCAGATCCACGCCTCGGGGTTGATCGGCTCGCCGACCGACCCGAGCAACCGCAGGCTGGATAGGTCGTGTTTCGCCGGGTACTGGTCGCCCCACTTCATGAAGGAGCGGATGGCGGTGGGAGCCGTGTAGAGGGTGGTGACCCCGTAGTCCTCGATGATCTGCCAGAGACGGTCGAAGTCGGGGTGGTTGGGCGCGCCCTCGTAGATCACCCCGGTGGCACCATTGCACAGCGGGCCATAGACGATGTAGCTGTGCCCGGTGACCCAGCCGATGTCGGCGGCGCACCAATAGACGTCCTCTGGCTTGAGATCGAACACGTAGTGGTGCGTCGTCGCCACCCCCACCAGGTAGCCGCCCTGCGTGTGGACTATCCCCTTTGGCTTGGCCGTCGTCCCAGAGGTGTAGAGGATGTAGAGCATGTCCTCGGCGCCCAGCTCGGCCGGCTCGAAGGTGTCGGGCTGACCGTCGACGATCTCGTCCCACCAAAGGTCGCGGCCCTCCTTCATCGCCACCTCCGACCCGACCCGTCGCAGCACGACGACGTGCTCTATAGACGGGGTCCTGGCGACGGCGACATCGGCGTTGGCCTTGAGCGGGACGACGTTCCCGCCGCGCCACGCACCGTCCTGGGTGACCAGCACCTTGGCTTGACCGTCGTCGATCCGGTCGGCGAGCGCGTCGGAGGAGAACCCGCCGAACACCACGGAGTGAACCGCGCCGATGCGGGCGCAGGCAAGCATCGCCACCGGAAGCTCGGGGACCATCCCCATGTAGACGGCGACACGATCGCCGCGTTCCACTCCGAGCGAAGTGAGGGCGTTAGCGAATCGGCACACCTCACGGTGCAGATCCCGGTAGGTGAGGTCCCGCGTCTCGCCGGGTTCGCCAACCCAGTGGTAGGCGACCTTGTCTCCCCGCTCTTCCAGGTGTTGATCCAGGCAGTTGTACGAGAGGTTGAGAGTGCCGTCAGTGAACCAGCGGTAGAAGGGCGGATTGGAATCGTCTAGAGCCACAGTCGGCTCTTTGAACCAGCTCACCCGCTCTAGGGCGTTGTCGAGCCAGAAGGCGGTGAAGTCCTGCTCTGCGTCTTCGTGGATCCCCGGCTGGGCGTTGGCCGCAGCGGCAAACTCGGCGGACGGGGGAAAGCTCCGCTCCTCGCGCAGCAGGTTCTCGATCGCCTGGGTCATACCTCTGTCCTCCCGCCGACGGTCAGGCGTTCAAGTTAGACGGAAGACGGAAGACGGAAGACGGATGACGCCATACGACAGCCAATCCGATTCCGTCCAACAGTGATCGAAGTGCGACGGCAGACGAACTAGCCGCCACCGACGGCGGTAATCCGACGTTCGGGAATCTCCTCGGTCGGCTCGGGAGGGGCGGGGCGGCGCCGGAATAGAACAACAACCAGACCCAACACCGCCGTCACCTGGACCCAATCCCCCAGGCGGGTGTACAGGGTGGGGCCGGAGTCGCGCATCTGCACCTCGCCCACCAGTAACGCCGGCTCGTAGATGGGAGTCCGCTCACCGACCTCGCCGCCATCGGTGATCAAGGTGGACCTGCCGGTAACCGCGGCGTGCACAACGTCGAACCCAAGCTCAGCGGCGCGCATGCGAGTCATGCCGATGAGTTGGTCCGAGGCGGGTGACACCTCGTAGCTGGCGTTGTTGGTGGCAACCACCAACAACTCGGCCCCGCTCCGGGCGATGTCGCGGGGGAAACGGGCGAACGAGCCCTCCCAAGAGACAACCGACCCGAGCATTCCGAAATCCGCCGAGAACACCACGGGGTCATCTCCCCTGATCATGTCCCTCGGCACCTGGCTCAGCTCGGGTATCAGTGGCGTTAGAAACGAGCGCCACGGGACGTACTCACCAAAGGGGACGGGCTGGCGCTTGCGGTACTCCCCGACGATCTCGCCCTCGCGATCGAAGAGCACGTTGGCGTTGATCCACTCGGTGTCGCTGATGACCCGGTCGCCACCGACCATCAGGTACGCCCCTATGCGCGCCGCCTCGTCCCCAATGGCCTCTGCCACCTCAGGTACCAGGACCGGGTCGGCGTTGGTCGACCCAGTGGCTCCCTCCGCCCACACGACGAGGTCGACCGAACCGGCCGGGATGGTGCGGGTCATCTCGAGATGCAGCTGGTAAGTGCCATACCGCTCGTCAGTGCAGTGGGTACCAGGGCATGGGGTGTTGCCCTGGACGATGGCCACCCGCAGTGGAGCTCCCTCCGCAACACCCGGCCATGCCCATCCGGCAAGGCCCAACCCGATGACCGCTGCTCCGGAGACAACGAGTGGGCCGAACCGCCGTCGTTCGAGCGCGACCACCGTGCCGGCAGCGACGGCTATCAAGACGACCGACCAGCCGGAAGTGCCGATCCACTGTGTGGCGCCGCGGGTAGCGGCGTACTCCCCAACCGGGTAGCCGAGCATCCCCCAGGAGAGCCCGCCCACAGGAAAGCGCTCCCGCACGAGTTCCATCAGCGCCCATCCACCCACGGCCGCCACCCACCACCGCGCAGGTGACCACGACCTCGCTCGGGCGAGCAGAGCGCCGTACACCGTCGGAAAGGCGGCCTGGGTGAGGACGAGCGGAACCAGGGCCACCAGCCCCAGCGCCCCGATCCACCAGATCAGCCCAAGGAAGAAGGCAACACCAAACACCGCGCCGTAGAGGGCGCCCATCCAGCCCGACCTGGCCCTCCGCAGCGCCCACAGAAGCGGAATGGGGGCAACCAGGGCGAGGACACCCACCCCGAATGGTGGAAAAGCGACGATCAGGAGCAGCGCCGAGACCAGCGCAGCGAGCAGGCCCATGTAGGGATGGCATGGTACCGGTCGCCGGGAACGGTGATCTCCCAGCCAGTAACCAACGGTTGGGCAGAGTCGAGCCCGGACATGCCGGTCCTTGCTCCATCCCAGCTGAGAGACACCTGCCATGCCAAT
>DATADW010000401.1:0-1791 GCA_036258335.1 Acidimicrobiia bacterium | reverse complement strand
CAAGGCGGAGTACGCCAACCCGGGCGGCTCGGTGAAGGACCGGATCGCCATGGCGATCATCGAGGGCGCCGAGCAGCGCGGCGACCTGAAGCCGGGCGGGACCATTGTGGAGGGGACCAGCGGCAACACCGGCGTAGGCCTGGCGATCGCGGCGAGCCTTAGGGGCTATCGCTGCATCTTCACCATGCCCGACAAGATGTCGCAGGAGAAAGTCCGCCTGCTCAAGGCCTATGGGGCCGAGGTCGTGATCACCCCGACGGCGGTGCCGCCCGATCATCCCGATCACTACGTGATGAAGGCCAAGCACATCGTGCACGAGACCCCGGGCGCGGTGCTGGCGGACCAGTTCTACAACCAGGCCAACCCCGAGGCGCACTACCGGACCACGGGCCCCGAGATCTGGGAGCAGACCGAGGGCAAGGTCACCCACTTCATCTGCGGCGCCGGAACGGGCGGCACCGTCAGCGGCGCGGGGAAGTACCTCAAGGAGCGGAATCCCAAGGTCCGGGTGATCGCGGGCGACCCGATCGGCTCGCTCTACACCCACTACCACCGCTCGAAGACGATGGGCGAGGGCCACCCCTACAAGGTCGAGGGGATCGGCGGCGACAAGATCCCGACCACGCTGTGGTTCGACCAGATCGACGAGTTCCGCCAGGTGCCCGACCGCACGTCCTTCACCATGGCCCGCCGTCTGGCTCGCGAGGAGGGCATCCTCGCGGGTGGGTCGGCCGGCCTCAACGTGTATTTGGCGGTCGAAGTCGCACGGGAGCTCGACACCGCCGACGCGCTGGTGGTTACCATCCTGGCCGACACCGGCGAGCGCTACCTCTCGAAGGTGTTCAACGACGAGTGGATGCAGGAGAACCAGATGCTGGAGGCGCCCCGCGTCACGGTGGAGCAGCTGCTCGAGCGGCGGCCGGCGAACGCGCCCGCGCTGGTGAGCGTCGCCCCATCGGCCGCGGTCCGGCAGGCGCTCAACCTGATGAGCACCTACGGCGTGAGCCAGATCCCGGTGCTGGAGAACGGGGAGTGTGTCGGCGGGTTGATCGAGGGCACCCTGATGACGAGAGCGCTGGCCCAGCCCTCGCTGCTCGACCGCCCCGTCCGCGAGGTGATGGAGCAGCCGTTCCCGGAGGTCTCCGCCGACACCTCGGCCGAGCGGGTCGGCTCGATGCTGAGCCGCGAGAGCCCGGCGACGCTGGTGCGGAAGGACGGCAAGCTGATCGGGATCGTGAGCCGGTACGACGTGCTGCAGCAACTGATTGGAACCAGATAGTGCTGTCAGAGGTGTCACACCACCACCCTTCACTCCACCCTCTATGCGAATCACCGTCCTCACCGGCGGCACCTCCTCCGAGCGTGACGTCGCCATCGCCTCCGCGGTCCAGATCATCGCCGCCCTGCGGTCGAAGGGGCACGAGGTGTCCGTGGTGGACACCGCCCGCGGCTTCATCCCCCAGGCCGATGAGAGCCGCCTGCTCTCGGCGCGCGTAGGAGTAACGCCCCCCTCGAGTGACGAGCTGCACGCGCTGGAGCGGGGGCTGCTGCTCTCCGGGCTGGGCAATCTGGCGGTCGTCCGGGACGCAGACGTGCTGTTTCTTGCGCTCCATGGCGGCCGGGGGGAGGACGGGACCATCCAGACCCTGTTGGAGATGGTGGGCGTACCCTACACCGGGAGCGGCCGTCTCGGCAGCGCCATGGCCATGGACAAGGACGTGTCCAAACGGCTCTTCCGGCAGGCCGGCGTCCCCACCGCCGACTGGGCGATGGCCCCCCTCCCCCTCGCCA
>DATADW010000400.1:0-40990 GCA_036258335.1 Acidimicrobiia bacterium | reverse complement strand
GCCCGTCGTGGTCGGTTCCGGTGTCACCACGGAGACGGTGGCCCAGTTCTTGGCGACGGCACACGGCGTCATCGCCGGCACCGCTCTGAAACGGGACGGGTTCACCGCTGGTGAGGTTGATCCCGAACGGGCCGCGGCCCTGGTCGCAGCCGCCCGTCAGCCAACCTCACCGTGACCGGGGGCCCCGTCCGGCTGGAGAATGGTGATGGGGTGGCGGTCCTCACACTCGACCGGCCGGAGGCACGCAACGCCATCACCGACCGAGACATGCTCGACGCCATCATCTCGGCGCTGGAGCAGGCCGACACCGACCCGTCAATTCGGGTCCTCGTCGTCACCGGGGCCGGTGGCGCTTTCAGCGCCGGAGGCAACGTCAAGGACATGCGAACCCGGAGTGGCATCTTCGGCGGCACACCGGCAGAGGTGTCCGAGGCGTACCGCACCACGATCCAACAGATCCCCCGGCTTCTCGCCACCACCGACCTGGTGACCATCGCCGCGGTCGACGGGCCAGCGATAGGGGCCGGGTTCGACTTGGCCCTGATGTGCGATCTTCGGCTCGCCTCGAGCCGGGCACGGTTCGCCCACAGCTTCGTCGACCTCGGGATCCTGCCCGGCGACGGCGGTGCCTGGTTCCTCACCCGAATCTTGGGATGGCAGCGGGCCGCAGAATTGTCGTTCTCCGCTAGGCAGGTCGATGCCGACGAGGCGGCGAGGATCGGGCTGGTGCTCGAGGTCCTCGACCCAGCGGATCTGATGCCCCGCGCCCTCGACCTGGCCGGCACCATCGCCGCCAAGCCGCCATACTCGGTGAGGCTCACCAAGAGGCTGCTACGGGCGGCTCGCTCGCTGCCGCTCGAGGAGTTCCTCGACCTGACCGCCGCCCACCAGGCGATCGCCCACCACACCGATGACCACGCCGAGGCGATGGACGCTTTTTTCGAGCGCCGCCCCGGGCGCTTCACCGGGCGCTGACGCAAACCGAGTCAATCGCCCGTTCCGAATAGTCCCTCGTCCGGCCGAATGGGTCGCCCGCCCCATGGACCAGGCGAAAGCGATCGTGGACACTGTGTATCGGGCGAGGGTGAGCTTGATCTCTACAGGGGACCGGGAAGGATGCGGGGGAACATCGTGGGCGCAGGATTGAAAGCGGACCGGAAGGTAGATGAGTTCTTCACGTTGCTGGGCCAAGGAGTGGACGACCTCGAGGGGCATGGCTTCCGGGTCGCCAACCTTGCGCTTTCGCTCGGCCGCCATCTCGACCTATCCGAATCGCAGCTCGACCATCTCGAAGTGGCGGCGATGCTGCACGACATCGGCAAGATCCGGCTCGACCCGGACGTTGTGGGGAAGCCGGGTCCGCTGACTCCAGACGAGTGGCAGCACATGCGTCGTCACCCCCAACTCGGGTTCGCCATGACCGCTTCTGTCTTCCACCCCGAGATCTCCGAGACGGTGCTCTGCCACCACGAGCGCTGGGACGGGCGGGGATACCCACTGGGCCGTGCCGGGACAGACATCCCTTACCTGGCCCGGATTCTCTGCGTGGCCGACACCTATGACGCCATGACCAGCGATCGCTGCTACCGCTCATCGCTCCCGGTCGAGGTTGTCATCGCCGAGTTGATCGCTCACGCCGGCACGCAGTTCGATCCGGTTGTGGTAGATGCCATGGAGGACCTCATCATGGCCGACGCCCTACCGGAGCTCGTAGCCGCCTAAGACACCTGCCTTCCCCGATGAGGCGGAGTAGTTCCGTCTTCCGTCTTCCGTCTTCCGTCTTCCGTCTTCCGTCTTCCGTCTTCCGTCTGCCGGCTGCCGGCTGCCGGCTTCGGTCTCGGCTGTCCCACCCTGGCCCTACGATGGCCGAATGGCTCCCGACCCTATGGCCGGGTTCTCACCGGCCACCAGGGCATGGTTCGAGAGCTCCTTTGCGGGACCGACCGAAGCTCAGGCGCTGGGATGGCCGGTCATCGGACGGGGCGAGCACACTCTCGTCCATGCCCCCACCGGCTCGGGGAAGACCCTCGCTGCCTTTCTCTGGACGCTCGACCGGCTCCTCCACGAGCCGGTCCCCGAGCCCATGGAGCGTTGCCGGGTGCTCTATGTTTCGCCCCTCAAGGCCCTGGCATATGACGTTGAGCGCAACCTGAGGGCACCGCTCACCGGGATCGGGCACGCCGCTACTCGGCTCGGATTCCCCCCGCCGTCGCAGGTGATCGCCGGCATCCGCACCGGTGACACGCCGGCCGACGAGCGGAGGAGGATGCAGCGGCACCCACCTGACATCCTCATAACCACCCCTGAGTCGCTCTTCCTCATCCTCACCTCGGCCACCCGCAGCATCCTCGAACCGGTTCGCTGGGTCATAGTTGACGAGGTGCACGCCGTCGCTGGTACCAAGAGAGGGGCTCACCTCTCCATCTCGTTGGAACGTCTCGAGGAGCTGACCAGGGTCGCCCCACAGCGGCTCGGGCTTTCCGCCACGCAGCGCCCACTCGAGACCATCGCCCGCTTCCTCGGCGGAGGGACCGTGGACGAGGGAGGCGACTGGGTGCCGCGCCCGGTCCGGGTGGTCGATGTCCCGGGAGACCACGATCTCGAGGTCGAGTTGGTGGTCCCGGTCGAGGACATGACCGCACCTCTGCGACCGGAGCCTGCGGTGAGCACCACTCCCGACGGCATCGTCGACCCGCCCGACCCGAGGCTGCCGGCCAGCCGCCCGTCGGTGTGGGAGGCCATCTACCCCCGAGTCCTCGAGCTGATCCGCAGCCACCAATCGACCATCGTCTTCGCCAACAGCCGGCGGCTCGCAGAGCGGATCTGCTCCGAGCTGAACGCCCTCGCCGGTGAGGAGCTGGCCAGGGCCCACCACGGCTCGGTATCCCGCGAGCAGAGGGTCGCCATCGAAGAGGGGCTGAAACGGGGCGAGTTGCGGGCGGTGGTGGCCACGTCGTCGCTCGAGCTCGGCATCGACATGGGCGCGGTCGATCTGGTCATCCAGGTCGAGTCGCCCACTTCGGTGGCTTCCGGGCTGCAGCGGGTGGGGAGGGCAGGCCACCAAGTGGGTGCGGTCAGCCGGGCCAAGGTCTTCCCCAAGTTCCGCGGAGACCTGCTCGAAGCGACCGTCGTGGTCGATCGGATGGTGGCCAGGGCCGTCGAATCGACGCGGATCCCGCGGAATCCCCTCGACGTGCTCGCCCAGCACGTGGTGTCGATGGTGTCGGTGGAACCATGGAACGCCGCCGACCTGCTGGCAGTGGTGCGCCGCGCCGCTCCTTACTCTGACCTGGCCGCGGGGCCGTTCGAGGCGACGCTCGACATGCTGGCAGGCCGCTACCCCTCCGACCTCTTTGCCGAGTTGAGGGCGCGCATCACCTGGGACCGCGTCGAGGGCACCATCACCCCTCGCCCGGGGGCTCGACAGCTTGCTGTAGCCAACGCTGGCACTATCCCCGACCGGGGGCTGTTCCGAGTGACACTTCCCGACGGCGCTCGAGTCGGCGAGCTCGATGAGGAGATGGTCTACGAGAGCAGGCCCGGTGACGTCTTCCTGCTCGGCGCCAGCTCGTGGCGCATCGTCGACATCCAGCACGACCGGGTGGAGGTGGTTGCCGAGCCCGGGGCTGCGGCCGCCAACATGCCGTTCTGGCACGGCGACGCCCCAGGGCGACCGCTCGAGACCGGCCGGGCAATCGGTGAGTTCATCCGCTTGGTGGCGGCGCTTCCTCCCGACGAAGCCGAGACGACCCTGCGCGACCGGTACCGACTCGACACCCTGGCCGCGTCCAACCTCGTCTCCTACCTGACCGAGGAGAAGGAGGCTGTCGGGGCGGTCCCCACCGACCGGACGATCGTGGTCGAGCGTGTCCGCGACGAGATCGGCGACTGGCGGCTCGTCGTCCTGTCACCGCTGGGCGCCCGGGTCCACGCTCCCTGGGCCATGGCCCTGGTGAGGAGGTTCAGGGAGCGGTACGGACACGACGTGGATGTCATCTGGTCGGACGACGGGATGGTCTTCCGCTTCCCCGACACAGACGATGTCGCCTCAGCCGAGGAGGTAGCCATCGATCCCGACGAGGCCGAGGCGCTGCTCATGGATCAGTTGGCCGACACCGCCCTCTTCGCCGCTCGCTTCAGGGAGGCGGCCTCGCGCGCCCTGCTCCTCCCCCGGCGCCGCCCCGGAACGCGCACTCCCCTGTGGCAACAGCGGCGCCGTGCCGCCGACCTGTTGGCGGTGGCTCGTCAGTTCGGCGCCTTCCCCATCGTTCTGGAGACATACAGGGAGGTCCTCCAGGATGACTTCGACCTCCCCGCACTACGCGAGGTGCTTGGCGGGATCCAATCTCGCCGCATCCGTCTCGCCGAGGTGGTCGCCTCGACCCCCAGCCCGTTCGCAGCATCGCTGCTCTTCGACTTCGTAGCCGCCTATCTCTACGAGGGCGACACTCCACTTGCAGAGCGGCGCGCTGCCGCCCTCACCCTCGACCGCGACCTCCTCGCCGAGTTGCTCGGCGAGGGCGAACTGCGCGAACTGCTCGACCCCGATGTGGTGGCCGATGTCGAACTCGAGTTGCAGGCGCTCACCGACGAGCGTCGGGCTCGCGGCATCGATGGGGTCCATGACCTGTTGCTCCGGCTCGGCCCACTCACCGTAGAGGGGGTTTCCGTCCGGCTGGTGGAAGGTGACGCGCTGGCGCTGCTCGATCAACTTGCCGCGGCGAGACGCGCCATACCGGTGCGGATCGGAGGCGTCGCCGCCTGGGCTGCCATCGAGGACTCCTCGCGGTTGCGGGATGCGCTCGGCGTCCAACCCCCGCCCGGTGTGCCCTTCACCTTCCTCGAACCCGTGCCGGACCCTATGGGAGACGTAGTCGGCCGGTTCGCCCGCACCCACGGCCCATTCACCGAGAGTGCCGCCGCCGACACCCTGGGGCTGGCGCCAGCGGTGGCCCGAGCAGCTCTGGAGCGTCTCGAGGCGCAGGGCCGGATAGTGCGGGGGGCGTTCCGCCCCGGTGGCGACGAGGTGGAATGGGTGGACGTGGACGTGCTGCGCCGGCTCAAGCGGCGGTCGCTCGCCGTGCTGCGCAAGGAGATCGAACCGGTCGGGCACGATGCGCTGGGGCGGTTCCTCCCGGCCTGGCACGGCGTGGGCTCGGCTCCCGCCGACCGCTCTGGTCTTTCCGATGTGATCCGACAGCTCCAAGGCGCAGCCATTCCGGCGTCGGCGCTCGAGATCGATGTGCTCCCCGCCCGGCTCACCTACCGCCCTGATGACCTTGATCGATTGATGGCCAGCGGCGACCTGGTGTGGATGGGGGCCGGTTCGATCGGTCCTCGCGATGGCCGAATCGCTCTCTTCTTCGCCGATCAGCTTCCGCTGCTCAAGGGTGCTGGAGGCGATTCTGTCGAGGGGCCCGTCCACGACGCCCTGCGCCGGCACCTGGGCGAGCGGGGCGCGTCATTCTTCCGGGAGCTATATCAAGCCACCGGCGGCGGCGACCCCGACCCCGTGGTGGAGGCGCTCTGGGACTTGGTGTGGTCGGGTGAGGTCACCAACGACACGCTCGCTCCTCTCCGAGCCTTGATCGGGGGAAGACGCTCGACTCGCCGCTCCGGGGGCCGGCGGCCGGGCCGGATCGGTCTGTCGCCGCCTGCGGCCACCGGACGGTGGTACCTGGTCGCCGACCTCCTTGGCGTCGAGCCCGAGCCGGCGGAGTCGGCCACGGCATGGGCGAGGCAACTTCTCGACCGTCACGGTGTACTCACCCGGGCGGCGGTGGCGGCCGAGGGCCTCCCCGGCGGGTTCAGCGGGCTCTACCCGGTCCTGTCCCGCATGGAGGAGACAGGCAGGGTGCGCCGTGGCTACTTTGTCGAGGGCCTGGGCGGCGCCCAATTCGCCATGCCCGGGGCCGTCGACCGGTTGCGATCGTCTGACGGTGGCGACGTAACCGTGCTCGCCGCTACCGACCCCGCCAACCCATATGGTGCGGCATTGCCATGGCCGGACAGCGCAGGCGCCCAGCCGGCGCGGGCAGCGGGCGCAGCAGTGGTGCTCCTCGACGGTTCACTGGCGGCGTTTGTGGAGCGAGGCGGCCGAAGGCTGGTCACCTATGGTGACGAATTGGAGCCGGTCGCCGCGGCACTGGCCGACCTGGGGCGGCGCCGGCACCGTCTCCTCCTCACCACCGTGGACGGCAGACCGGTGGCGGAAACCCCTCTAGGCGATGCGCTGAGCGCAGTCGGGTTCGCCACTGCCCTCCGCGGACTGGCCTGGCGAGGGTGACGCCGTCGAGGAGTTGATGGCGCCATGCCGGAAGGAGATGTCATCGCCCGGGCCGCGGCACGGTTGCAGGAGGCCCTCGGGGGCGCGTTGATCACGCGGGTCGAGGGGAGCAACCCGGCAGTGCGACGGAGCGCGTCGCGTCTTGTCGGCGGCCGGGTCGACGAGGTCAGATCGCACGGCAAGCACCTGTTGATCCACCTGGACAATGGGCTGAGCATCCGAACCCACCTCGGAATGTCGGGGGCTTGGCACGTCTACAGGTCGGGTGAGACTTGGCGTCGGACCTACGGGGCCGCCCGCCTCGTATTGGCGACCGACAGCGTGACCGCGGTGTGCTTCTCGGCACCGAGGATCGAGGTGGAGCGGCGTCGGGTGGTGGAGAGCACCATCGCCCATCTCGGCCCCGATGTCGCCGGGGCGGAGTTCGACGAGGAGGAGTACCTGCGCCGAGCCAACGGCTTCGCTTCCCATAGGCCGGTGTCCGACCTCCTGCTCTCGCAGTCCGTCCTCGCCGGGGTGGGTAACGCTTACAAATGCGAGATCCTCTTCCTGGAGCGGGTCCACCCGGCGACACCAGTGGCCGCTTTCGACCGTGAGGGCCTGCTTGCGCTTGCCCGACGAGCTCACCGGCTGCTGCGCGCCAACCTGGACGGCTCGAGGAGATCGACCACCGGAGACCGCCGCCGACCGGTCTGGGTCTACGGGCGCGCCGGCAAGCCGTGCCTGCGGTGTGGATCGCTCATCCAACAGGCACATATGGGCGATCCGCTCCGCTACACCACCTGGTGCCCTACGTGCCAGGTGAGGGCCGGGATATCCGGATAGCTTCCGGCACCAGCGACACATCGGAAGGCACTCGTGCTCAACCGGATGGACTACTTGCCCAGCCTGCCAGCGGCGGACTTGGAGCGAGCCAAGCGCCGGTACGGTTCGGCGCTCGTCGGCGATACCTGATCAAATGGCTCTTGCAGCAACCGTCACCGTTCGCGCCGGACACCCCGATTTCCTCGACCTCCCGTGGAACGACCCCATCGTCGAGTGGCACGACCCGAGGTTGATCGACCTCCCCAAAGGGATATCGCGTCACGAGGTTCGCTTCATCGCCATTGGACCCTTCATCTATGCGATCAAGGAGCTTCCGACCAGACCCGCTCGCCGTGACTACGACGTCCTGCGGCGTCTCGAGCTCGCCGACGCACCTGCGGTCCGGGCGGTGGGTCTGGTCGAGGGCCGTCATCCCGACCCCACCATGGAGCAGGCCGCCGCACTCATCACCCGCTACGAGGACTTCTCATACTCGTACCACGAGCTGCTCCAGGGTCCCGGGTTCGGGATACGACGCAACCAGATGCTCGACGCCTTCGCCGGCCTCTTCGCCGAGCTCCACGTGGCCGGGTGCTTCTGGGGCGACGGATCGCTCTCCAATGTGCTCTACCGGTTCGACGCCGACAAGGTGGAGACGATGCTGGTTGACGCCGAGACCGCCGAGATCCACCCCGAGCTGAGCGACGGGCAACGTGAGCAAGATCTGGGGATCATGATCGAGAACGTCGCCTGGGGCATGGCCGACATAGCCGCCCAACACGGCGTGGACATCGAGGAGGCGGACATGGCCCTCGGTGAGGGGATCGCCGAGCGCTACCGGGGGCTGTGGCACGAGCTGACCGAGGTGTGGACCATTGGGCCCGATGAGCGCTACAAGATAAACGAGCGAGTGGAGCGGCTCAACGAGCTCGGATTCATCGTGGAGGAGGTCGACCTCGTCCCCAGCGAGGATGGCAACCGGCTCCAGGTGAGGGCACGGGTGGGCGGCCGGGCCTTCCACGCCGACAAGCTGCGCGAGCTCACCGGGGTCGACGCCCTCGAATTCCAGGCGAGGCAGATCCTGGCGGACCTCTACTACTTCCAGTCGGAATTAACGGGCGGCGAGACCCTGACGGGGAAGGCGATCGAAGCGGTTCGGTGGCGGGTCAATCAATTCGAGCCGATGCTGATAAGGCTGCGGGACACCGAAGGCGTGGTCGATCCGATACAGGCCTACTGCGACGTCCTCTACCACCGCTACGCCATATCAAAGGACCGTGGCTATGACGTGGGGACCGACCTCGCCTTCGACGCCTGGGTGGCGGAGGGCCGCCCGGGGTACCCGCTGGTCTAGGGCTCGCTCACCCCAGCGATCCACCTGCCCCGACCACACCGCCATCCACCGGGAGGGTCACGCCGGTGATCCAGGTAGCCCGGTCGGAGCACAGGAACACGATGGCGTCGGCCACATCCTCTGGGGTGCCGAGTCGCCCCAGCGGGTGGAGGGCGGCGGCGCCAGCCTCGTCCTCCCACAGCAGCTTGGAGAGTCTGGTCTTGACCACGGCAGGGGCAACGGCATTGACCCGCACCGTCGGCGCCAGCTCGAAGGCGAGTTGCCGCGTCATATGGATCAGCGCCGCCTTCGAGACGTTGTAGGCGCCGAGCACGTGGCTGGGCGCCAATCCACCGGCCGAGGCGACGTTGACGATCACGCCACCGTGGTCCTTCATCCATTGGCTCCATACCTGGCGAGACCAGAGCAGCGGGCCCTTCTGGTTGACCGCCCATGTCTTGTCGATGGCGCCCTGATCGACATCCATGATGGGCCCGCCCGACGGGTTGGTGCCGGCGTTGTTGACCAGGATGTCACAGCCGTCGAACCGCTCGATGGCGGTGGCGATGGTCGCCTCGGCATCCTCCTCGTCGTCGGCCCGAGCCACCCGGGCATGGATTGACGACGGTTCGGCACCGGCGTCGGTGAGAGAGGTCACCGAGTCCTCGAGGTTCTCGGCGCGGCGACCGGTGATGACCACCCCCCGCGCCCCGCTGCGAAGCAGCTCGAGAGTGGTGGCGGCGCCGATCCCCCGGCTCGCCCCGGTGACGACGGCCACCTTGTCCTCAACCCTGGCGTCCATGCCGCCTCCTCGTCGGTTCGGTCAGTGGCCGCCCCTCTTGACTCCCCCGTACTTCATCCGGGTATCGCCGATGGCGGCAGCCTTCTCCACGTCTGGTGAAGGAAGCCCGGCGTCGACCATCTCTCCCACGAAGAAGGTGTGGGTTCCGAGATCGGTGGAGTGCCGCACCTCGCACTCCATCCAGGCGATCGCCTCTTCGAAGATCGGGGACCCGGTGCGACCCGGTCGCACCGGCCGCTCGTTGAGCTTCCCGTCCTCGTACCTCGCCGGTTTGGAGAACTTGACGAACACCCGGGTGTCATCGGGTGACCAGAGGTTCACCGTGAAGGCGCCCGAGGCGGTGATCAAACGATGGGTCACGGACTTGTTGTCCACCCCGATCCCAATGAGAACCGGCTCCATCGACACCTGGGTGACCCAACTGGTGGTCATCCCGTTCCACTCATCTCCGTGGCGCGACCCGACGAGGGCCAACGCATTGGGGATGCGCCAGGTGACCTGGTTGACCAATTCGTCGGTCAAGGTGTCGCTCATCGCTCTCCTCGGGGCGGGTCGGACAGGCTACCGACGAAATGACGGCCGGCCCAGCCGCGGGCCTTCGGCCTAACCTCTTGCGTCGTGCGGATCCTCATCGCCACCGCAGGCGTGTTGCCTCCGGGCCCCGTAGCCGACTTGGTGGAGCGCTTCGTGGGCGGCGATGGCGAGGTGTCGGTCCTTTCAGTGATCGAGGTGCCACGTAGCTTTCTCGACTCGCTGAGCGCCGAGGAGTGGCGGCCATTCGAGGATGACCCGAGCGATCGGGTGGCCGCCCGAGAGGCGGCGGTGGCCCGCTACGTGGCCGAGCGTGGCCGACGCCTCACCGAGCCGGTGGTGGTGGCTCTGCGCTCCCGCGGGCTGACCACGGCGGCGCTCTACGTTGAGGGATCCGACCCAGCGGAGGCGATAGTCGAGACCGCCAACCGGATCGATGCAGGGCTGATCGTCATCGGTGCCACCCGGCCCATTTTCGCCGACGGAAGCTGGGGGAGCGTCTCCGCCGACGTGATGCGCAACTCTCGCCGGCCGCTCCTGCTCGTGCCTGGGGTGTCGCGCGAGATCGAGGATGCGACCGAAAGACCCTTTGTCGCCGATCCCGCCTGATCACCCCATCCGTCCCGACAGGAATGTCGCACCCTCGTGACAGGATGGTGACCATGGATGGGACGGGTTACAAGGGGACCAACAACGGCTTCAACGGGACGAGCTTCGACGGGACGAGCTTCGACCGCACCAGCTTCGACTGCCGCCATCTGCCGGTCGGGTTGGCCGGGATGTCGGTGGTGGCCTGCGCCGATTGCGGGATGGTGCAGTGGTTCGGCCCCTCCGGGCCGATGGATCCCGCCGAGGCGATGACCCGTGCCTTCGGGCAGTACGACCTCGTGGGTCGTCTCCCTGTGGTGAGGGGCCCGGCCGCTTGGGTCCTGCTCTACCGGCCCCCTGGGCGACGGCTGCGGTCGCACCTCGCCGCCTTTCAGCCTGGGGTCTGGTTCCGGGTGGACGATGAGCTGTGGTTGTGCCACGACGGCGAGATGCTCTTGCTGGCGCCCTCCGACCCACTCCTCGCCGCCAACCTCACCCGTGAAGTCAGCGCCCGACGGCGGCTGGAGCCGGTCCCGGGCTGAGACCGCCGCCGGTCAGACGTCGCCGCCGGACTCCAGCACGGGCTCTGCGCCCAGGATGTCGATCAACCCGGCGCGCTGCGCCAGGAATTGGGTCTCGAACAGGCGGTTGTACAAACCACCGGCAGCGAGCAGCTCGGCATGATTGCCTTGCTCCACCAGACGACCCTGGTCGAAGACCAGGATCCTGTCGGCGGCGAGCACAGTGGACAGCCGATGGGCGATCACAAGCGAGGTGCGGCCGCTCATCACCCTCTCCAGAGCCTCCTGGATCTTCGCCTCCGACTGTGAGTCGAGGTGCGAGGTGGCCTCATCGAGCACCAGGATGCGCGGGTCCTTGAGGATGACCCTGGCGATGGCGATGCGTTGCTTCTCGCCTCCCGACAGCCGGTAGCCCCGCTCCCCCACCGTCGTCTCGTACCCGGTAGGCAGCGAAGCGATGAACTCGTCGATGTTGGCTGCCGCCGCGGCGTCCTCCAACTCCTGCTGAGTGGCATCAGGTCTGGCATAGCGGAGGTTTGTGGCGATGGTGTCGTGGAACAGGTATGTCTCCTGGGTGACGACTCCGATCCCGTCGGCCAACGATCCGAGGGTGACGGCTCGCACGTCGTGACCGTCGATGACTACCCGGCCCTGCTCGACGTCGTAGAGCCGGGGCACGAGGTAGCTGACCGTGGTCTTGCCGGCTCCGCTCGGCCCTACGAGGGCGACGAGGTCACCGGGCTCGACTCGGAACGACACGTCCTGCAGCGCCCAACGTCGCCCATCGCCGCCGAAACCCGGCACCGCCGTCGGCGCCGGACGTCTGGGCCTCTTGGCATCGGCGAGACCAACAACACCCTCGGCGCCATAGCGGAACCAGACGTGATCGAACTCGATGGCGCCCCGGAGCGGCCGCAGCTCCTCGGCATCCGGCGTCTCTTGGATGTCGCTCGGCAGATCGACCACCTCGAAGACCCGTTCAAACGAGACCAGCGAAGTGGCGAACTCGACCCTGCTGTTCGATATGGCCGACAGCGGTCCGTAGAGCTGCACCAGCAGCCCGGTGAACATCACGATGACGCCGAGAGTGATGATCCCCGTGATGACCATATAGCCGCCCAGCCAGAACACGGCGGCGGTCCCAACGGCGGAGACCAGCCCGAGCGCGGCGAAGAACCACCGGCCGATGACCGCCCGCCTCACGCCGAGGTCGCGTACCTCGCCCGCCTCGGTCGAGTAACGGTCCACCTCACGCCCGGCCCGGTTGAACAGCTTGACCAGCAATGCGCCGCTGACGTTGAAGGTCTCCTGGAGAATGCTCGACATGGCGGCGTTGTGCTCCATCTGCTGCTCGGTGACCCTGCGCAGCGCCCTCCCCACCCGTCTTGCCGGCCAGATGAAGAGAGGGAGCGCCGCCACCGCGAGCAGCGTCAGCCGCCACTCTGCCTGGAGCATGACGATCAGGATGATGACCACCTGGACGATGTTGGACACGATCGAAACGAAGGTCCCGGTGACCGCCTGCTGGGCGCCAACCACGTCGTTGTTGAGCCGTGAGATGAGCTCCCCGGTCCTGGTGTTGGTGAAGAACCGCAGCGACATGCTCTGGAGGTGGACATAGAGCTGGCGCCTCAGGTCGAAGATGATCCCCTCCCCGGCACGGGCGGACAGCCAGCGCTGCAGCCCACCGATCAAGGCGTTGGCAAAGGGCACGGCGATCATGGCGGCACCGAGCAGGGTGAGCAGCGCGATGTCGCCCTGAGGTATGGCGACATCCACCAACTGCCGCGAAAGCACTGGCGGGATCACCGACAGGAGCGAGATCACGAAGATCGTGGCAAGGACGCCGACGAGCAGCAGCCGGTAGGGCCGCCCGTATTGGAAGACGCGTCGCAAGAGCGCCCGGTCGAGCTTGGGCGGTTCGGCGTCCTCGTCGGCTTGCAGGTAGGTGAACCACCCGCCGTGGTGGATGATGAACCTCCGGGGGGAGCCCGGCCAGGTTAAAGACCCGCGACCGCTACCCCGGGCCGACCCGAACGACGTTCAGCTGTTCAGGGTCCGTCGGGCGCGTCGAAGCAGCTCGGCCAAATCGGGCTCAGCGGAGACCGCCCGGTTGATCGGCGCCATCCCCACCGCCATGGCGCGCGCCACGACCGGTTTGACCTCATCCCGATACAAAAGCTCGTACCGGAAGGAACCCTCCTCCCAGACGATCGTTGTCCCCACCGGATCGGTGAGCACCCAGGCCGGTCTGTCCTCGAGACGGATCCGGGCGCAACTCTCGAGGACGCGGTCGGTGAAACGACTACACCCATCATCGCCCGCGGCTAGCGGGCCTGCGGGAAAGGGCCGCATGACGCTGAGCACACCGCTCTGGCCGACGGACCGGCTTTGGCTGTACGGCGGGATGGTCCACAGCCCGAACGCGGCCAGCAACGGGTCGGCCATGGTGCCGTCGCCGGTGAAGACCAACTGGCTGGTGACGTAGAGGACCTCGTCGGGGACCGCCATTGGGAACTCGACCCCTCTCAGCACCCGGGCAATCTCGAATCGACTCGCCTGCAGGTACTCCTCGCCCGCCTCACGCCGTTTCCAGACCCGACGGAGGACCGCATCGGTGCCCGCCCGAGCCGATGGATCGCCGAAGCGGTCGTTGGCCCAATCGACACGGGACGTGGCGTGGATGGGGAAGTCACGGCGGACCGTGCCCTCGACCGTGGTGGGGGCACCGGCGTCGACCCAGCTCTGGCTGCGACTGCCGATCCCGCGCAGCGGCGACTCACCACATGATGTGAGCATGACCACGGCGACCATGGCTGTCGTGGCGACCCTGATGACGGCGCCCCGGTTCAACGCACTCCTTGGCGGATGCCTTCACGCTACCGACGACGGAGGCTCGCCCAAAGTTCCTCGGTGTATCCGTACGCTGCGACGATGCCCCACCGGATCGAGATATTGCGCACCGGGTACCCCGAGCGGCCCGGCATGGACACCGCGCTATCGCATGCCATCCTGCTCAGGGCCTCCGCCGGCGAGCTGGGCGAGACGATACGGTTACACCGTCCAGGACCGGTGGTCGCCTTCGGGCGGCGCGACGTGGTCGATCCTCGGTTCGATGCTGCGGTTGCCGCCACCAGGGCGGAGGGGTTCGAGGCTGTGGAGCGCCTGGCTGGGGGGCGCGCCGCTGTGTTTCATCGTGGCACGATCGCCTTCGCCTGGGCTTTCCCCGACGCGGCGCCGCGAGATCGGGTTCATCACCGCTTCGACCGGGTGGCCGGGGTGATGGCGGACAGCTTACGCCGGCTCGGGGTCGACGCCCGGATCGGAGAGGTCCCGGGCGAGTACTGCCCCGGATCCCACAGCGTCAACGTCGAGGGGCGACGCAAGGTGATGGGCGTCGGCCAGCGGCTCGTGGCTCGGGCGGCTCACGTCGGCGGCGTGATCGTGGTGGACGGCGCCGCCGAGGTCCGCCGGGTGTTGTCCCCGGTCTACCGCGAACTCGGCATCTCGTGGGATCCGGACACGACCGGGGACCTGGCTTCGATCCTCCCGGGGATCGACTTGGAGAAGGTGGTGGGGGCGGTGCTCGACCGAGTGGCGGAGGAGGCGGAGCTGGTCGAGGTCGAGCCGGATCCCGAGACGCTGGCCCTTTCCGAGCGGCTGGCGCCGCGGCACATCGTCGATCGGTCTGCTCAACCAGTGCCCAAGGTCAGTGCCTCGTTGACCGCCGAGAAGGAGTAACCGGGTGTCAGCCCACCCGAGAGGACGAAGAGGGTGTCCTCCCAACTCACGACTGCCAGACCGTGGCGGGCGGTGGGTAGAGGTGGGAGGCTGGCCCACTCTGCGGTGACCACGTCGTACACCTCCGCCTCGTCGAACGTGGCTTGCTCTTCGCCACCGACGGCGATGACCATGTCGTCGATGGCCGACGCCGCCAGACCGCCCCGCGGCGTGGGGAGATCCTCAAGGCGCTCCCAATCCATCGCCTCGAGGTCGAAGACCTCGAAGGAGGCCAAGTTCCCCAACCCGGTGGTCCGTCCGCCGACGGTGTAGACCGCGCCATCGACCGAGGCAACACCGAGGTGCTCGCGGGGTGTGATCAGCCCGGCGACCTCCTCCCAGTCGGCGGTCTCGGGTTGCCAAACCGCAGTGGTCTCAATCAGACCGTTGGTCCCAACCCCACCCGCCATGACCAGGGTGGCGCCCACCGCCGCCATGCCACCCGCCGCCCGGGGCTCGGGAAGTGGCGCCGTCTCGACCCAGTTCTCCCCATCCGATAGGGCGAAGACCCGATCCGATGGGTTGGTCAAGCCCGGGCCGCGGTACCCGCCGGCCACGATCACGTTGCCGTCGGCGACGGTGCTCATCGCGTGGTTGAGCGCGATGGGGAGCGGTGGGCCCTCCTCCCAGCGGTCCTCGAGTGGCAGATACACCTCGACCAGCGGCACCGTCCCTCCCCCCTCGACGAAGCCGCCCATCAACAGGATGCGGTCGTCGAGAGCGGCACCGGTGATCTCGGTGCGGGGGGTGGGTGCCTCGGCCATCGTCCGCCACTGGGGTGGTGCGCTGGTCGCGGTGGTCGGGATCGACGACGGGATAGCCTCCTGGGCGCTGCAGCCGCCAACGAGGGCAAGGAGCGCGGCGGCGGCTGCCGTGCGGAGAGCCATGCGAGGACAGTAACGGGCCGATAGCCTCGCCGGACATGCGCCGGGTCCTCGTCGTCAACGGCCCCAACCTCAACCTGCTTGGGTCGAGGCGACCCGATGTATACGGGTCAACGACGCTCACCGATCTGGAGCGGCTGTGCGCCGCATGGGGGACGCGGCTCGGTGTCGAGGTCGAGAGCTTCCAGTCCAACCACGAGGGCTCGCTGATCGACCGTCTCCACGCCGCCAAGGGGACGATCGACGGGCTCGTGATCAATCCCGGTGCGCTGACCCACACCTCCTACGCGCTCCACGATGCCTTGGAGGCGGTCGAGATCCCCGCAGTCGAGGTCCACATCTCCAACGTGGAGGAGCGCGAGCCGTGGCGTCGGATCTCGGTGACCGGCCCCGCTTGTGTCCACCGTATATATGGGAGGGGCATTTACGGCTACCAAAACGCTCTGTCCCATCTCGTCGCCCGTGCCGCCCTGCCTTTCACGACTGTTCCGTACGGCCACCACCGCGACCAGATAGCCGACCTGAGGCTGCCTGAGGGCAATGGCCCGCACCCCGTGGCCGTGTTGCTCCACGGTGGGTTCTTCCTGGGTCAGTACACCCGCGACCTGATGGACGGCGCCGCAGTCGACCTGACCCGCCGCGGTGTGGCTACATGGAATGCGGAATACCGCCGACTGGGGGATGAGGGCGGTTTTCCGGCAACGCTGCGAGACGTGGCCGCCGTGGTGGACGCCCTCTCCGGGCTGAGCTCACCGCTCGACCTGAACCGGGTGGCGTTGATCGGACACTCGGCCGGCGGCTACTTGGCTGTCTGGGCCGCTGCCCGACGTGGGCTAGGTGAGGAGTGGCCGGAAGCGACGACGATCCCACAAGTCGTGACCACCCTCGCCTGTTTTGGTGACCCCGTCGAGGCGGCAACTGCATCGATCGGTGGCGGTGCGGTGGGACGGTTCCTTGCGGCCGCGGCGACACCGGCGGACCTCGCCACCGTGAACCCTCTCCTCCGGCTGCCATGTCGCGCCTGGCACCTCGCCAACACCGCTGCCGACGACCCAGTCGTCCCGCCCGAGCACACACACCGCTACGTCGAGGCGGCCGAGACGGCAGGCGACCCGGTGGAGACCGCCGAGTACGACTCCAGCCACTTCGACCTGATCGACCCGACCGGCGATGCGTGGTCCGCCATCGCGGCGAGGACGAGCGCTCTTCTCATTGACGGCTGACACGCAGACCGTCCCGTTGGCTCTGGGAACTACTGGAGGGATCTCCCCTGGCGCAGTGGTTTGCAGGTCGGTAGTGTCGCCAGGTCGGTCGCGGTTCGCTGGGCTGCGATACATGAGGAGGTGGGCTGATCCGGAGAACTCGCCTCGTCGCCTTTGCGGCGTGGCTCGGAGTCTCGTTGCTCACCATCGCCGGCTTTGCCGTGTTCTCGACGCGCTCGGATCCCCCGCCCTCATCCACCACTACCAGCGTCGCCGCAGAAGTGGCGGCAGGTCGAGGGAGAGTGGCCGGGCGGCTGGCTGCATCGGCCTTCTCCCCGGTGGTCAAACCGCCGCCGACGACCACCACCGAGGCGACAACGCAACCGTCGGCCGAGACCGCATCGTCCGAATCGACGGCCGACTCGACTCCGCCTCCCGACACGGTCCCACCGGAGACCGAACCACCGACCACCACGGCTGCGCCGACGACCACAGCTCCGCCGGTGACAACGGCCCCGTCCACCACAACGGCCCCTCCCACCACCAGTGCTCCGACGACCATCCCCAGCGCAGAGCCTCCACCGTCGTCGCCCTTGTCCGAGGCGGCAATGAGGGACTTGGTAACCGCCTACTTCACAGGCGACGATGTTGACAAGGCGCTCCAGGTGTCGTACTGCGAATCGTTGTGGGACCCATCTGCCTACAACCCGTTGAGCGGTGCCTCAGGCCTTTTCCAGCACCTCCCTGGCGGATGGGAAGAGCGGGCGGCAGGTGCCGGATTTGCCGGAGCGAGCCCCTTTGATGCCGAGGCGAACACAGCAGCCGCCGCCTGGCTGGTATACCAAGGCGGCGGCTGGTGGCATTGGGACGGGCGCTGCGCCGTCGACGGCTAGGTGTACCGCCAGACGATGCGGCCCTTGGTCGGATCGTATACCGACACTTCGACGTCGACCTCGTCCCCTTCGATTATCCGTATCCCCCGGCCTCGCCTCATTCGCCCCGCCGCCTTGGCGGTGACGATCAGACCCCCCTCGATCCGGACCCGGAACGTGGCATTGCGATCAACGCCTGCCACGGTCCCCCTCATTCGGACGTAGTGATCCTCTGAACTCACCAGCGCGAGCGGCCGCTCGATCTGTCGTCGCGACGCGGGCCGCGGTTCTCCCGTGGCCGTGCCTGGTTGACTGTGAGGCGGCGCCCGTCGATGTCGGACCCGTCCAGCTCCTCGATCGCCCGGCGGGCGTCCTCGTCGGCCATCTCGACAAACCCGAAACCGCGTGAGCGCCCGGTGTCGCGATCGGTCACCACCTGGGCCGATGCCACCTCGCCGAAGCGGGCGAACAACGTACTCAGGCTGGCCGAGTCGTAAGAAAAGGGCAGATTGCCCACGTACAGGTTCATGCTTGTTGTGCTCCTCGTGGAACGGCGACCCCCGGTGTCTCCGGGAGCGGCGAGCTCCTTTGGCGTTCGACGAGCTCGCTCCTCGCCAGCCCCGAGGGGCATTTGATCGGAGCGCCGACCGTCGACGACGGATGTCGTCGGAGTCAAGCTTAACCGCCTCTGGGAGTTCGGCGCCAGGGACTCGCGGGTGATTGTGTTTTAGCGGAAGTTCCGCGCCGCCACTCCCTCCACCGGGATCGGCCGGAAGGAGCGGGCCACCAGGTTGGTCACCCCATCGCGGTACTCCACCATCCCCTCGATCACCAGCCCGGGTTGACGACGGGCCACCTCCCGGTGGGCCGTCCAGACATCGGGCAGCACCACCACGTTGAGCAGCCCGGTCTCGTCCTCCAGGTTGAAGAAGATCACACCCGCCGCCGTCCCCGGGCGCTGTCGATGGGTGACGATCCCACCCACTGCCACCCGCGACCTCATGCTCCGCAACTCGAGCACCTCTGCCACGGTGAGACAGCCCATCTCGCACAAGGCGTCCCTGACGAACTGCACAGGGTGGGACACCGAGACACCTGTGGCCCACAGATCGGCTTGGTGACGCTCCAGCTCGCTCATGGCGGGGAGGCGCGGAGGGTCGATACCCGCACCGAGCGGCAGCCGGCCCGGACCGATCTCCGCCATCACACCCGCCGCCCACATCCCTTCCCTCGGAGCGAGCCCGATCGACTCCAGCGCCCCGGCAGCGGCCAGCCCCTCGAGGGCGTTGACCGGGAGCCCCGTCCGCTGTGCCAGGTCCTCCGGTGAGGTGAACTCGCCGCCCATCTGGCGGGCTGCCTCGACACGAGTTATCTCGCCCTCCCCCAGGTTGCGCACGTAGCGCAGCCCCATCCGCACCGCCACGGCCGGTCGCAGCGGATCGTCGACCGGCCCCCTCCCCCGCCGCCACACCGATCCGGAGAAGCTCACCGCGTCGTCGGAGTCGGCCTCCCACGGCTCGATGGTGCAGTCGTGCCAGGAACGGTTGACGTCGGCTGGAAGCACCACCACCCCATGCCGTCCGGCGTCCTGCACCAGCGAATTGGGGCTGTAGAACCCCATGGGCTGGGCATTGAGCAGCCCCACGAGAAACTCGGCGGGCCAGTGGTAGCGAAGCCAGGCCGACATGTAGACGATGTAGGCGAAGCTCACCGAGTGGCTCTCGGGGAATCCGAAGCTGGCAAAGCCCTGCAGCTTCTCCCAGATCTCGTCGGCGGCGGCGCCGACGATCCCGTTAGCGGCCATCCCCGTGTAGACCTCGTCGGCCAGCTTGGCCATCTCCCGATCGGAGCGCTTGTGGGTCATCGCCTGACGCAGCCGGTCGGATTGACCGCCGTCAAACCCGGCGCAGACCCTGGCCAACTCCATCAGCTGCTCCTGGAACACCGGCACCCCGAGGGTCTTCTTCAGGATCGGCTCGGTGAGCGGGTGCGGGTAGCGCACCGGCTCCTCCCCGTTGCGACGGCGCAGATAGGGGTGGACCGACTGACCCTGGACCGGCCCTGGCCGGATCAAGGCCACTTCCACCGCCAGGTCGTAGAAGGTGCGCGGCTTCATTCGAGGGAGGGTTGCCATCTGAGCCCGCGACTCGACCTGGAACAGCCCCACGGTGTCGGCCCTGGTCATCATCTGGTATACCGCGGGCTCCTGAGGGATGGTGGCAAGGTCGAGGGCCACCCCGTGCACGTCCTCGATGGCGTCGACGGTGAGATGCAGTGCGTTGAGCATGCCGAGCCCGAGGAGATCGAACTTGACGATGCCGATGGCGGCGCAGTCGTCCTTGTCCCACTGGAGGACCGTACGTCCCTCCATACGGCCCCACTCCAGAGGCACCACCTGCCACAGGGGGCGGTCGGCGATGACCATCCCCCCTGAGTGGATCCCGAGGTGACGGGGAAAGCCGTCGAGGCGATGACACACCTCGTAGATGAGCTCGGCGGTGAGCCCCTCGGGAAGCGGTGCCTCGAGCCTCAGTTGGGAGATATCGCGGCTGTCGACGTACTTCGACAACCCGTCGACCTGCGCCTGGGTGAACCCGAACGTCTTGCCGACGTCACGGAGCACTGATCTGGGCCGGTAGGTGATGACGTTGGCCACCATCGCCGCCCGCTCCCGCCCGTAGCGCCGATAGCAGTACTGGATCACCTCCTCGCGCCGGTCGGCTTCGAGATCGAGGTCGATGTCGGGTGGACGCCCCCTTTCCTCGGAGAGGAACCGCTCGAAGGGGAGGCCGAGCCGGATGGGGTCCACTCTGGTGAGCCCGAGACAGAGACACACTGCCGAATCCGCCCCCGACCCGCGTATCTGGCACATGATGTCCTGCCCTCGGGCGAACCCGACGATGTCCCACACCACGAGGAAGTACCCGGCGAACCCCAGGTTCTCGATGATGGTGAGCTCGTGCTCCAGCCGTGACTCCGCCACCGGGTCGATCCCCCCCGAGGAGTCGGGGTAGACCCGCCTGGCACCCTCCATGGCTAGGTGGCGGAGGAACGCCATCTCCGATTGGAAGTGACCGGGCATCGGGAAGTCGGGGAGCTGGGGAGCGACCAACCGCAGGTCGAAGGCCAGCGCCTCGGCCAACTCCACCGCGCGGGGTACCGCGCCGGGATGGCGGGCAAAGCGGCGCGCCATCTCATCGGCAGGCTTGAGGAACCTCTCATCGGATGCGGGGCGGAACCCGTCGTGAGCGGTCAGGCTCCGCCGCCCGCCGATGGCCGCCAGCACCTCGGAGATGTGGGCATCACCCCTGTCGTGGTAGTGGACGTTGTTGGTGGCCACCACGGGGAGGCTCAGCCGACCAGCCACCTCCCCCAGCAGATCGTTGCGGGGGTCGTCCTCGGGCATGCCGTGATGCCACAACTCGATGTGGAGGCGGTGCCCCAACAACTCGCGCAGACGGGAGGCTGCCACCATCGCCCCCTCGAGATCGCCCCGCTCGGCGGCGGCGGGCACCGCCCCGCGGTTGCACCCGGTCAGCGCCACCAGTCGCCCGGCCGAAGCGGCCCCGGCCAGGTCCTCCCAGTCGTATACCGGGCGGTCCTTTTCACCACGAAACTGGGCCAGGGTCACCAGCCGGGAGATGGCGGCATAGCCCTGAGCTGAGGGGGCGAGCAACACCAGGTGCTCGGTCTCGTCCGGCCCAATGGGCTTGGCACCGTGCATCCTCTTGGTCCGGCCCCTTCGGCGCCCTTCGGGCGTCGAGTCGGAAGACGGAAGACGGAAGACGGAAGATTCACGATCCCGTTCCTCCGCTCTCGCGATTGGATCGGCTGCCGTCTGCCGTCTGCCGTCCGCCGTCTTTGGGACGCTGTCTGCCGTCTCTGCGCCGTCTGCCGGCTGAGCAGGAAGCCCTATCTCCACCCCGTAGACAGCAGGAAGCCCTTCCCGGCGGGCAGCCTCGGAAAAGCGGACCGCCCCATAGAACCCGTTGTGATCGGTGATGGCCAGCGCCCGATAACCCAGGTCGGCCGCCCTCTCCACCAGGTCGTCGGGGTGCGAGGCGCCGTCTAGGAAGGAGAAGTTGGAGTGACAGTGGAGCTCGGCGTAGTCGTGTCGCACCTATTGGATTCTATCGAACGTATGTTCGAGTCAAAGACGGAAGCGGAAGGCAGAAGACGGAAGCAAGAAAGACAGCGGACGGCGGACGGCAGCCAGAATGCAACTACTACTCCGGGCCGCCGAGGAGGCCGGGGATTGGGGCCTCGTCTCCCCGGCCGAACCGCTCCCTGGGGGCAGGCCCGATCGCCACCGCCACGGTCAGGTCGGGACGGCGTGATGCCAGCGAGGAGGCATCACCGCCAAACGTGGTCCGGTGGTGGCCAGCCGGGAGCACCACCAGATCGGACGCCCCGGCTCGTTCCTCCGCGGTCGCTGCCCGCGATCCGTCCACCGGCACAACATGAACGTTCGCCTCAGGCAGCAACTGCTCCGCGGGCCACCGCTGGGGGCAACACACGGTGAGGGGCATCCCCGACCGGACGAGCAGCCGGCAGACCGCCAGCGCAGCTTCCAGATCGCCGGCGTGCGACTCCTTCAAGTCGTCGTCGCCGAGTGTCAGCAGCATCGCAGCGGGCGCCTCTCGTCCGAGCCTTATCGTCACCACTGGTACGGCGCATCCGGCCACGATCTCATCGATCCTGCTGCCGAGGAGGACGTCCTGGATGGGTGTGAGGTGCTGCCATCCGAGAACCAACAACGACGCCGATCGCTCGGCGACGATGTGGAGGATCCCTGCGGTTGGCGACACATCGACCCTCATCTGGAGCTCGACCTCGCCTCCCTCTGCCGCGGCCGGCTGGGCCGCGTCCTCGAGCAGCTGCTTGGCATGCTGGACAGCCCCTTGGTCGGTGTCGACCAGAACGTGGGTCGCCACCACGACACCACCGTCGGCCATTGCCAGCCTGGCGGCGAACCGCGCCAACTGGGGCGCCGAGCCCGGGTTGGCCACGGGAACCACCACCACCTCCCCCAGCCGGCGGGGCCGCTCTTGGCTGCCGTCAACCCGCGGCGCCCAGCGACGAGCCGCCCACGAGGAGACCACCACCGTCACCAGGATGACCAACAACACGGCGTTGACGACCTCGTCGTCGAACAGCCCGATCTCGAAGGCGACGATCGTCGCAGCCAGCGTTGCCGCAGCGTGGGCACCCGACAGACCGAACATCACCCCTATCTCTGCGCCGCTGAAGCGGAAGATGCGGCCGGTGAGCCAGGCGGCGGCCGCCTTCGCCATCAAGATGAGGACCGAGACCACCGCGGCAAGCAGCACGGTTCTGGGGTTGGAAACGACCGCGGGGTCGACCAGCATCCCGACCGAGATGAGAAAGAGGGGGACGAGCAGCGCCGCGCCGACGAACTCGATGCTCTGCATGAGGGTTCCCCGGTTTGGCACCAAGCGGTTGAGCGCCAGCCCGGCGAAGAATGCCCCGACGATCGACTCGACGCCCAGCAGCTCTCCCAGGGCGGCGGCTGAGAGAAACCCGGCCAGGACGAACACGAAACGGAGCACCGGCTCCTGCCCGAGCCCGGCAAAGAACCACCGGGCAACCCGTGGCAGCACCCAGGTGCAGTAGGCGGTCAGGACCGCCAGCCCCAAGATGAGCCGGATGACGACATCGACACCGCCACCGGCGGTGGAGAGGCCGACCACGACCCCCAATGCGGCGAGCGCCACTGTGTCGGTGATGACCGTGGCACCGACGGTGGAGGCCACGGCCCGGTTCCCCACCAGCCCATAGCGGCGCACCACCGGGTAGGCGACGAGGGTCTGGGAGGCAAAGAGCAACCCGAGGACAACGGCTTCGGCGGCGGCGAACCCAAAGGCCCAACCGACACCGGCGCCGATGACGAAGGGGATCGCAAATGTGAGTGCGCCGAACACACCGGCGGCGCGCCGATAGTGGTACAGCTCGTCGATGTCGAGCTCGAGCCCGGCGAGGAACATCAGGTACAGCAGACCGAGGCCACCCAGTTGGTCCACGGTCCCCCTCCGTTCGAGCAGCCCGGTGACGTGAGGGCCCAGTACCAGCCCGGCGAGCACCAACCCGACGATCCCCGGCAACCTGATCCGCTCCGCCAGAAGCGGCGACACCAGAATGGCGACAGCGAGGACCAAGAAGACCCAAGCCGGGTCGCTCAGCGGGAGCGTCACTGGCTCACTTGGCCCGGCTTCACTCGTTCAGCTCTGCCAGTGTGCGCAGAGTGGCCAGGTCGGTGGTCCCGACCAGCAGCTCGGTCACACCCGATTCGGCGTAGACGTCGAGCCGATCGCGGACCCGCTCCGCCGGGCCGACGAGCGACACCTCGTCGACCAATCCGTCCGGCACCGCCGCCATCGCCTCGCCCTTGCGACCGTTCAGGTAGGCGTCCTGGATCCGGTCCACTGCATCCCCATAGCCGTACCGAGTGGCAAGGTCGGCGTAGAAATTGCGGCCCCTGGCCCCCATCCCACCCAGGTAGAGGGCAAGCATGGGCCGCATCGTGTCACGTCCGGCGGCGAGGTCGTCGGTCACCAGCGCCTGCACCGTCGGAGCGATCTCGAAGCTGGCAGCCTTGGCGGGGTCGCCTGAACGGGAGAAACCACGGCCGAGCGCCGCGCCAAACCCCTCACCGGCCCGCTCCGGCGACCAGAAGATCGGCAGCCAGCCATCGGCGATCTCGGCGGCAAGCTCCACATTGCGCGGCCCGATCGCAGCGAGGTAGAAAGGCAGCTCCGGGTTGGGTGGGTGGCTGATCAGCTTGAGCGGCTTCCCGAGACCGGTTGCGCCGGGACCTCGATAGGGAATACCGAGCTCCTCGCCCTGGTAGTCGAGCGGATCTTGGCGGCGGAGTATCAGCCGGACGACATCGACGTATTCGCGGGTCCGCTGCAGCGGCTTCCCGTAGGGAACTCCGTGCCAACCTTCGACCACCTGCGGCCCGGACACACCCAACCCCAGGAGGAAGCGGCCACCGCTCAACTCGTCGAGGGTCGCCGCGGTCATCGCCGTCATCGCAGGCGTGCGGGCATGCATTTGGAGGATCGCCGATCCGACATGGATTCGGTCCGTCTGGGCCGCGATCCAGCTGAGCACGGTTACCGCGTCGGCTCCATAGGCCTCGGCGGCCCAGACCGAGTGGTAGTCGAGGCGCTCGGCTTCCTTGACCAAGTCGAGCGAGCGCCCCATCCCGGCACCCCAGTAGCCGATGTTGAGCCCTAGCCGCACCTGGGCCTCCTCGTCCGGTATTCCCCCCAAGCCGCTGCCCGGCCGTTCCTGGACGGCGGGCTACATTATCCGCCCGTGCACCCGACCCGGGGCCGCCGCCTCACCCTCGCTCTCCCCGCAATCGTGGTGTGCGGCTTGGCCACGGCACTGGTCCAGGCGCTCCGAGCCGGGTACCGGCGCGACCTCCCCACCTTCGAGGGGTATGACCCGTCGGGCGATTTCGGCTCACCCGACGATCCCCTGGTCCGCATCGTCGCCTTGGGCGACAGTGCCCTCACCGGCCCCGGTCTGACCGACCCCGACGACATCTGGATCCGCCAGGTCTGCCGGGCGCTCGCCACCCACCACCGGATCGAGCTGCGCTGTCTCGCCACCGGGGGGACACGCGCCGCCGACGTGCTCGCCCACCAACTCGAGGCGGCCGAGGCTCTCCGCCCTGACATCTCCTTCGTAGCCGTCGGCACCAACGACGTGACCCACCGCACACCGCCCCGGCTGTTCGCCGCCCAACTCTCCGAGATCGTCGAGCGGTTGGCGACCTGCTCGCGGGCGGTGATCCTGCCGGGGATGGGGGACCTGGGTACGGTGCCGCGAGCCCCATTCCCTCTCAGCTCGCTGCTAACAAGTTGGTCGGCGTTGATCAACGCCATCCAGGAGCGGGCCGCCGCCCGTCACGACAACGTCTGGATGATCCCGATGCGCCGGCTGACCACTGCGGCCTTCCGCCGAGACGAAGTGTTCAGCCCGGACAGGTACCACCCCAACGTCGCCGGGCACACCGTGTGGGCCGAGGCGGCCATTCCAGGCTTCCGCCAGGTGGTCGACAGCATCGGCGACCGGGCGCCAGCGAGGTGACAATCGGCCGCCTCAGGTTGGCGACCGTGCTCATCACCCTCGGTTGGGTGGGGGCGGTGGCGACGATTGTCGGGGTGGTGCTCGGATGGCGGCTAACCGACTCCCTCATCATGTCGGTCGAGGAAACGGCCGCTCTGGTGGACACCTCGTTGGAGACGGTCGACGAGTCGACAAAGTTGTTGTCGGATGCGCTGGCGGACGTGGGTCCCGGGCTCGAATCGGCCGAGACGGTTCTCGCCGGCGCCGCCGAGACGGTTACTGGGATGCAGGCCATAGCGTCCGACACCGCCGACGTCATGACCACAACTCTCCCCGACAGCGTCACCGCGGTGCTCGACGCACTCCCCGGGCTCATTTCGACGGCAGCCGTGCTCGACAGGACCCTGTCCGCACTGTCTGTGGTCGGGGTCGACTACGACCCCGAGGTACCGCTCGACGAGGCGCTCACCGAGTTGGAGGCAAGCCTCGCAGGGCTTCCCGAAGAGCTCAATGCCGAGGGAGAAGAACTCAACCTGCTGGCCGAGGAGACGGCAGGGCTCCCCGAGGATGTAGCGGATCTCGGTACCGCGGTGGGTGATCTAGCTGCTCGGGTCGGGTCGGCGCAGACCCTCCTCGACGAGGTCGAGACATCGACGTCCCAGGCACGGGAGACTCTGGATGACGAGATCGCCGAGTTGGCGCAGACCCGACGCTTCGCAAAGCTGGCTCTGGTGGCGCTCGGGGTGGCGCTATTTGTCGCCCAACTGGGCACCGCCACCGTCGGCCACCTCATGAGGCAGTGGGGCCCGCCCCCTGGATGAGCCCGTCCCTGGACCGGGAGGAGGCAAACCGGCGGCTCGTCGCAGCCCAATTCGGGGTGCTCGCGACGATCACCCCGGACGGCTCACCCCACGCAGTTCCGATCACCTTTGCCGTTGTGGACGATCTGGTGGTGACCGCGGTGGACCACAAGCCAAAGCGGTCCACCAGGCTGCAGCGCATCGTCAATCTGGAGACGACACCCTCGGCCTGTCTGCTGGTACACGTAGACCACTCCGACTGGGACCGGCTGTGGTGGGTGCGCGCCGACCTGAGAGGTGGCCCAGTGACCGATCCCGATCTCCAGGAGCTGGCGGTGGACGCGCTGGTCGACAAATACCCCCAATACCGGGAGCATCCGCCCGCCGGGACGGTCATCGGTCTGCGAATCGAGCGCGTCACCGCATGGGCGGCAGAGCGGTGAGCGTGAGCCCCGGTCGCTACCCTCGGCACGCATGACGCTGCGGGCGGCGGTGCGATCGTTCTTCACCCTGATCGCCGGGGTCGTCGGCACCATCTTCTGCTCCCTCGCCGCCCTCATCGTCTCAGCGATGAGGCCCGGCTCGCCCTTGTTGGAGCAGGTCATCCGCACCTGGGGGATGGTGTGGATCCGGGCGGCAGGCGTTCGGGTCGTGGTAGAAGGGGCGGAGAAGGTAGACCCGACCCGCTCGTATGTCGTGGTGGGAAACCACCTGTCCGCCTACGACATCATGGTCCACCTCTCCGCCCTGCCCGTGCCGGTGAGATTCCTGGCCAAGGCCGAGCTCTTCCGGATCCCGCTCTTCGCCCAGGCGATGAGGGCGGTCGGGATGATCGAGGTCGACCGCACGGCAGGTGCTTCGATCCACAAGCAAGTGAGCCGCGACGCCCGCAGCGCCATCGCTATGGGACGGTCGATCATCGTCTACCCAGAGGGCACCAGGGCACGGGGAGGTGAGTTGGCGCCCTTCAAGAAGGGTGCCTTCACCATCGCCGTAGACAACGGGCTTGACGTCTTGCCAGTGACCATCCACGGCACCCTCGAGGTATGGCAGCCGGGCAGGAGGTTCATCAACCCCGGCGTGGTCCACCTCGTGATATCTGCCCCAATCGAGGTCAACCCCGGCGATCCACGCGAAGCCGAGCGGCTCCGGGATACCTCACGCGCCGAAATCGCCGCCAACTACGAGCGACTCCGGGCACTGGTGGCGTGACCGATGCCCGGGTCCCCGGTTGACCGGCCCATAGGGTGGTGGGTCAAGGAGCTTGACCGGCTCCTCACCGAGGCACTCGACACGACCCTCGAGCAGGAGAGCCTCAACCGCACCGGGTGGCAGGTGCTCAACACGGTGGCGACCGCCGGCCGGGTGCCGCGTGACGAGTTGGCCGCCGCCCTGGCGAGCTTCGCCGACGAAGCCTCGGTCGCCTCCGTGGTGGCGAGGCTGGCCGAGCGGGGATGGGTGACCGATGCCGACCCTGTCGAGATGACCGGGTTGGGAAGGGCTGCTCACACCGATCTGCTCGCCGCGGTGACCAGGGTGCGCCGGGCAGCCGTGGACGGGGTCGAAGACGAGGACTATCAGACGACCGTCAGCACCCTGGCGCGGATGGTGGACAACCTCTCTCAGTCGTAGACGCCCACCAGGTAGGTGCGGCCCTCCCGCACCAAGCAGAGGAAGGCGCCGACGCTGGTGACGATCTGGTACCGATCCGCCGGGCCCTCACCCTTCCACCATCGACCGGTGAGCCGCCACGGTCCTGCCCACGAGCTCACCGGCTCCCATCGTGCCCCGAGCCGAACCCGCACCGGCATCCCCTCTTCCCACTCGACCTCGATCATCGGCGGATCGGAGGGCGCCAGCGCCGGAGTCGGCGCCGGGGTGGAGCCGGGCCAAGGATCTCCCGGGTCTCGCTCGGCTGATCCAACCGGCTCTCCCCATGGCCGCCAATGGACCCGGTCTCCCGGGAGCCGGCCTCCCTGTGGCCTGGCCACCAGCACCGAATCCGCTCCCAGCACCGCCTGGGCGCGAGCGATCGATCGCTCCGCCTCCATGCGCGCCGGTATCACCTCCTGCCAACGCCCCCACGCCTCGCTGCCCCCTGTCCCCCATAGATGCTCCAGCATCGGGAGTTGACGGCCCTCACCGGAGAGATCGTCGGGAGCGAGACGAAGCCGGGCCACTCCACCGGGGACTCCACCCGCCTCGATCCAGGCACGCAATTGCCACCACACCCGATCGGCGAGCGCCGACTCGGTGAAGGGGTCGGCGCTGCGCCACACCCGATGGTGCAGTGACCCGTCACCCGCCTCTGCTTCCACCACCACCAGATGGGCGGCCACCCCGAGCCGGGCCAACCCGCTCACCAACTGATGGGTGAGCCGTCTTGCGGCGAAACCGGCCTGGTCGAGCGTCTCAAGTGGATCCTCGAATCGCTGCTCCACCGCAGGGTCATCGGGGAGCAGGCGGGGAACCGGGTCGCGATCTTCACCCGCTGCCAGGCGGTGGACCTCGATCCCTTGCTGCCCGAACCGGGAGGCGAGAGCCGCTCGCGGCAGACTGGACAGTTCGCCGAGAGTGGTGATACCCAACCAACGCAGTGTCGCCACCAGGTCCGAGTCCCCCAAAGCCCCGACCTCGAGCGATGCGAGAAACCCGGTGTCGTCGCCCACCACCATGACGCCGCCGTCCCCCACGGCGGCGGCGGCGCACCGGGCGGCGAAGGGACCACCAGCTACCCCGATCCTCCCGCCATGGGTGCCCACCGCGGAATGCACCCGCTCCACGACCTCGGCTTCGCTCCCGTAGTAGCGAACTGCACCTTGGAGAGGGACAAAGACCAGCCCAGGCTCGGCCACCTCCACCCGGGGGGTCACGTCCTCCACGGCCGAGACCACCATCTCGAAACCGATCGCCTCCACCTCGGGCAGCCGGTCTAGGACGACACCGGTGGGGCAGAGTGCCTCGGCCTGGCGGCGGAGCATCCCCGCTTCCACACCGGCGGCGGCAGCGTGCGTATTGCAGGCCACCACCCGCTGTATGGCGGACTCCACCACCAGACAGGGCCTATCCAGCGGCGCGTCCGGCCGGCGCAGCGGCCAGTCCGGAAACCACACGCAGAGCGTCCGTGCCATCGTCCTCCACCATCAGCAGACGGTCCATCCCCGCCGCTCCCTTGCCCGATGCCTGCAGGGTGAGCCGGCGTTCCCGCAGCCGTCCGTGCCCCTGAGCAGTCCCCTCCCATGCCACCGCCTCGGCCCGAACCCGGATATGGGCCACCCCGGCGGGGAGATCGCCACGCAGTGGACGGAGCACCAGACCCGAGCGCCGGGCCCGAGCAAGCGCCCCCAGTCTTCGCAGTTGGTTATCGCCCACCCCAGCGGGGACCTCGGCATAGACAGCACGGACCCCCTCGAGCAACGCGGCCACCACCGCCGGCCACGCCTGGCTCTGCGGGCATCGAACCACCACCAGGCGTTCCGGTTCTATCCCCACCTCCCACGCCGCAGGTGGGCACAGCCAGCCGCGCACATCGAGTGCCACCACCGGGGCAAGACGGGCGGGTGGAGCCAGCATGGCCAAACCCAAGCGTGTGAGCCCGCTCCCGGGAGAGCCCACCAGACCCACCACCCACCCCGGGCGGAGTTGAAGCAGGTCCTGCATCTGCGGAGGATCGGGTTGGGTCAGGGTCATGCCGATCACAGACCGGTCAATCTATCGAACATATGTTCGATGAGCAACCCGAACCGAAGGATCAATGCGACTCGAGGGTTGACCGGCCCTGCGACGGGGTATGAGTACCTCAATGTCGGCGAGGAGGGCCAATGTCCGACGATCGATACCCGGATCAGGACGATGACGAGCTCGTCGTGGAGGAGATCGTCATCGAGGAGGTCGCAGTGGAGCCGGAGCCACTTCCTGAAGGGGAAGAGCTACTGGTTGAGGAGGAGGGCGGACCCGACTTTGCCCGCGGGCAGGAAGACCTCCCCGAAAGCGATGCTCGGCCCGACTTTGCCCGTGGCCAGGAAGAAGAGCCCCCCGAGCCCGGCAAACCTGACTATGCCCGGGGCCAGCGCGAGGACGAGCGGGACCCCGAGGCGCCGGACTTTGCCCGCGGCCAGCGCGATGGCGAGTTGCTCGACGCCGAACTGCTGGAGGAGGATCAGAACCCGCCGCAGGTTTGACAGCCGACCAAATAGTCAGCCTCGGCGCTGCTCCTCGAGTTCGTCGAGGGTGCGGGGCCAGTCGTCCTTGAGCAGACGGGACAGAGAGCGGTCGGCGAGCAGCCGGCCGCCTGTCTGACAAGTGGCGCAGTAGTTGGTCTCGTTGTCGGCATAGGCGATCCTCTGCACCGGCGAGCCGCACCGGGGGCACGGCTCGTTGAATTTGCCGTGGACCGCCATCTCGTTTCGAAAGGCGGTGACCTTCACCGGCCAACCGTCCCCAACCTGCTGGCGGAGTAGTTCTGTCCACTTGTCCAATTGCTCGCGCACGGCCAAACGAAGGCGCTCGACCTCCTCGTCGCTGAGCTGCCCGGTGCGTGTGGCCGGGGAGAGCCGCGCTGCCCAGAGGATCTCGTCGGAATACGAGTTCCCGATGCCCGAGAATATGTGGGGGTCGGTCAGCGCCCGCTTCAAGGTGCGGTTCTCTTTCCGCAGGGCGGCGGCGAATTCGGCGGGATCCGCATCGAGAGGCTCGATCCCGCCACGGTCCTCTGCGGCAACCGCGTCAGCGCCGCGCAGTACCCAGATCCCGGCCCGCCGCTTCGACCCCTGCTCGGTGAGGATCAGCGTCCCCTCGTCGAAATCGAGGGCGGCAAGCCCCACCTTCTTGGGCACGGCCGTCCCCGGGGCCTTCCATTGCAGACGACCGGCGATCATGAGGTGGATGACGAGGAACAGGTCGTCCTCCAACTCGAACACGATCCTTTTTCCGACGCGGTTCAGTCCGATGACCTTCGTGCCCACCACTGCGTCATAGGGTGGGTCGTAGGTCCGGAGCACCGCCGGTGATGACACGCGCATCCCGGTGACCTCGTGGGCCAACACCCGTCTCTCCAGCGCCTCGATATAGACCACGATGTCGGGGAGCTCGGGCACGCCGGCGAGGGTACCCCGGGCACCCGGCAGGCACTACCGTCGCCGTCTGTGCCCGAGTTCATCTACACGATGGTGCGAGCCACCCGCCATGTCCCGCCCGACAGGGACGTGCTGCGCGAGATCACACTCGGCTTCTATCACGGCGCCAAGATCGGGGTGATCGGCCCCAACGGCGCCGGCAAGTCCACCCTGCTGCGGGTCATGGCCGGCGAGGACGAGCCCACATCGGGCGAGGCCAGGCTTGGCGAGGGGTTCACCGTCGGCCTGCTGGCGCAGGAACCGGTGCTCGACCCGGACAAGGACGTCATCGGAAACGTGATGGAAGGGGTGGCACCGGTTCAGGCGCTCCTCGACCGCTATCAGGAGGTGCTGGCAGGCTGGGCCGACCCCGAGGCCGACTACGACGCTCTGGGCACGGAGCAGGCCAACCTGGAACGCCGGATCGAGGCGGCGGGCGCCTGGGACCTGGAGCGCAAGGTCGATATCGCCATGGACGCCCTCCGCGTGCCTCCGGGGGAAACCTCGGTGACCACTCTCTCGGGAGGTGAGCGCCGCCGGGTGGCGCTGTGCCGGCTCCTGCTCTCGGCACCCGACCTGCTGCTGCTCGACGAGCCGACCAATCATCTCGACGCCGAGTCGGTCGCCTGGCTGCAGCGACATCTCAAGGAGTACCCGGGCACGGTCATTGCGGTCACCCACGACCGCTACTTCCTCGACGAGGTCGCCGGCTGGATACTCGAGCTCGACCAGGGCCGGGCGTACCCATTCGAGGGCAACTACTCGGGTTGGCTCGAGCAGAAGCAGGCCAGGCTGGCCCAGGAGGAGCGGGAATCGAAGGCGCGGCGCCGTTCCATCGAGCGGGAGTTGGAGTGGGTTCGCATGTCACCGCGGGCCAGGCAGGCAAAGGGCAAGGCGCGCCTCACCGCCTACGAGCGGCTGGTCGCCGAGGCGGCGGACGTCGAGTCCCGCCCAGACAGGCTCGAGCTCGTCATCCCCTTCACCCAGCGCCTTGGCGACAAGGTCATCATGCTCTCAAGCATCTCCAAGGGCTACGGAGACCGCCTTCTCATCGATGAGTTGGACCTCGACGTGCCGCCGGCCGCCATCGTGGGGATCATCGGTCCCAACGGCGCCGGGAAGACCACTCTCTTTCGGCTCATCACCGGGCATGAACAGCCCGACGAGGGGATCGTCGAACTGGGTCCCTCGGTGGACCTGGCGTACGTCGACCAGAGCCGCGACAGCCTCGACCCCGACAACACCGTGTTCGAGGAGATCTCGGGCGGGGCCGACCTGCTCCGCATCGGTCGGCGTGAGGTGAACGCCAGGGCGTATGTCGCCTCGCTCAACTTCAAGGGCGCCGATCAGCAAAAGAAGGTCGGCTCTCTGTCGGGCGGAGAGAGGAACCGGGTACACCTTGGGACCATGCTGCGGCGGGGCGGCAATGTGATCCTGCTCGACGAACCATCCAACGACCTCGACGTGGACACCTTGCGAGCGCTCGAGGAGGCGCTCGAGGCCTTCCCCGGGTGCGCCCTCGTGATCTCACACGACCGCTGGTTCCTCGATCGGGTGTGCACTCATATTCTCGCCTTCGAGGGTGATTCGACCATCCGCTGGTTCGAGGGCGGCTACACCGAGTATGAGGAGTGGATGCGTCGCCAGTTCGGCGAAGAAGCGCTCCAGCCGCACCGGATCAAGTACAAGCCGCTGGTTCGATAGCGCGAGTGGGGCGGCCCGTGTGGACCGCCCCAACCCCGCTCGGTTCGGAGACGGCTACTCGCCGTCCATCTCCTCCATCACGTCCTCCAGCGAAACCGCCGCTCGGCGCCGCTCTCCGGAGCCCTGCGTCGATGGCGCCGGCTGCGCCGGCGGCTGTCGGTCGTAGCTCGACCTTCGGTCGCCGCCCCGATCGCGGTCACTGCCACGGCGGTCGCGATCACGGCCACCTCGGTCGCTTCCGCCACGTCCACCCCGGTCCCGGTCGCGGTCACGGTCACGCCCGCCGTTCCGTGGGGCAGCGGCCAAGTTCGCCTTCTGCTCCTCGGTGAGCTCGATCGGCTCTGCCAGGTCGAGGCTGACCTTGCCGTTGCGGTCCACCTCTCGCACCGTCACCTTTATCGCATCGCCCAGGTTGAGGTAGTCCTCCACTCGGTTCACCCGGCGCTCTGCGTCGAGCTTCGAGATGTGCAACAGCCCGTCCCGACCCGGCAGGATGTTGACGAAGGCGCCGAAGCTGGTGATGTTCACCACCTCGCCGTCGTAGTCGGCCCCAACCTCGACCTCGGGCGGGTTGACGATGAGGTTGATGCGTTCCCGGGCGGCATTGAGGCTCTCGGCGTTGTTGGACCCGATGCGGACGATGCCGTGGGAGCCCTCCTCCTCGATCTCGATGGTCGCCCCAGTCTGCTCCTCGAGCTCGCGGATCACCTTGCCCTTGGGCCCGATGACCTCGCCGATCTTGTCCTTGGGGATCTTGATGGCCTCGATGCGCGGCGCCCACTGGTTGAGGTCGGTACGAGGCGACGGGATGGCCTCGCGCATCACCTCGAGGATCCGCAGCCGCGCTTCCCTCGCCTGGGCGAGCGCGTCGGCGAGCACCTGGCTGGGCAGGCCCTGGATCTTGGTGTCCAACTGGAGGGCTGTGATCACGTCGGCGGTACCGGCCACCTTGAAGTCCATGTCCCCCAGGGCGTCCTCCGCCCCGATGATGTCGGTCAGGGTGACGAACTGGCCGTCCTGGGCGATCAGCCCCATGGCCACCCCGCCAACCGGATCGCTGATCGGGACGCCGGCGTCCATCAGCGACAGAGTCGAGGCGCATACCGACGCCATCGAGGTCGATCCGTTGGAGGAGAGCACCTCGGAGACCAGTCGGAGGGCGTATGGGAACTCCTCCTCATCGGGGATCACCGGGAGGAGCGCCTTCTCGGCGAGTGCCCCGTGCCCGATCTCACGCCGGCGCGGCCCGCGCATGAAGCCGGCCTCTCCGGTGGAGAACGGCGGGAAGTTGTAGTGGTGCATGTACCGCTTCGATTCCTCAATGGAGAGGGTGTCGAGCATCTGCTCCATCTTGAGCATCCCGAGCGTCGCCAGGTTGAGCACCTGGGTGTCGCCCCGCTGGAAGAGCCCCGAACCGTGGGTCCGTGACACCACCCCGACCTCGGCGCTGAGTGGCCGCAGGTCGGCTGGCCCCCGCCCGTCGAGACGGATGCCCTCGTTGATGACGCGCTCGCGCATCATCCGCTTGAGGGTGGAGCCGAATGCCTTTCGGGCGGCCGCCAGCTCGACGGGGTCATCGATCCTGAGCTCGAGCTCGATCGCGGCCCAAGCCGCCTCCTCGGCCGACTTGCGGTCTGCCTTGGTGGATGTGGTCACCACGTCGGTGAGCGGGACCCGACTCAACTCGGCCACCCGGTCCAAGAGCTCGGACGGGTAGTCGACCACCACCGGCCAGTCACCCTCCTCGACCTCGACCAGCCGCCGCAGCTCGAGCTGGAGGTCTATTGACTGGGCGATGTAAACCTTCGCCTCCTCCAGCCCGCGCCCGACGCTCTCCTCGTCGCTTGGGGGCTGCCCGCCCGCGATGAGACGAAGCCCATCCTCGGTGGAGCCGGCTTCGACCATCAGGATGTCGATCTCTCCGGTGTCGTTGCGTCGCCCGGCCACGACGAGCTCGAACACGGATTCCTCGAGCTCCTCGTAGGTCGGCATGGCTGTCCATTCCCCGTTGCGGAGGGCGAGGCGCACCGCGCCGATGGGCCCCTGGAACGGGATGGTGCTGACCATGAGCGCCGCCGACGCCCCGTTGAGGGCGATGACGTCGTATGCGTTCTCGTTGTCCACCGACAAGATCGTCGCCACCACCTGCGTCTCGCTACGGAACCCGTCGGCGAAGGCGGGACGGAGCGGACGGTCGATGAGACGGGCGGTGAGAATCGCCTTTTCGGTGGCGCGACCCTCACGGCGGAAGAACGACCCGGGGATCTTGCCAGCGGCGTACATCCGCTCTTCGACGTCTACGGTGAGCGGGAAGAAGTCGGTGCCCTCCCGCAGGGTCTTGTTGGCGGTCGCGGTCACCAGCACCTGGGTGTCGCCCAGGCTCACGGTGACGGCGCCGTCGGCTTGCATTGCGAGCTTCCCGGCCCGGAAGACAATCTCCCGGTCGCCGACAGCTCCGCGTACCACAATTTCAGGCACGCTCTCTCTCCTCATGTTTCGGGGAGAGCGGCCAATTCCCAGTGGTCATCCCTCCGAAGTCAACTTCCGGCCAGGGATGGCAACTGACAACTGGCGCGCTCTCCGTCCTCGTTTGTCTCGTCCGGCCCTCCTTGGGCTCGAACGTGGAAGGAGCGCCCCGAAGGGCGCTCCTCACATCTATCGGCGCAGGCCTAGACGGCCGATCAACTGCCGGTACCGCTCGACGTCCTGTCGTCGCAGGTAGTTGAGCAACCGGCGGCGCCTCCCCACCATCATGAGCAGACCACGTCGGCTGTGGTGGTCGTGCTTGTGCGCCCTGAGGTGCTCGGTGAGGTGGTTGATCTTTTCGGTCAGCAGAGCCACCTGCACCTCCGGTGACCCGGTGTCGCTGTCATGGTGACCGTATTCGGTGATGATCTCTTCAGTGGTTTTCATTCCGCGAGCCGATGATGGGAGGGCACGGGCCTCGGGGTTCGGCTGTCCCGGCCTGGCAGAGCTTTGTCCACCTAGTCTGACGGCTCGATCCCCATCACTCCCGAACGGGAGCGAGACGGATAGTAGCACCTCTGCCGTGAGCGCCCTTCAGGTGGCGCGCATCCTACGGCGAAGCCCGAGGTAGGCGATCGCAGCCAGGCCAACCGCCAGGGCGGCCAGAGAGCCCCAAGTGACCAGCGAGGGCTGGATACCGCGGAACATCACGTCCTGCAGGGCGGCAATCCCGTGGGTGGCCGGGATCAACCAGGCCACCGGGCGCACCATGGGCGCCAGGCGGTCCAGCGAGAGCATGAAGCCGCTGAAGAATATGGAAACCAACAAGGCGATCATCGAGGCCTGGACCGCTTGAGCGTCGGTATCCACCAACGAGGACAGCACCATTCCCCAGCCGAGCGATGCCACGATCACCCCGGCCACCGACACCCCCAACTGCCACCAAGACCCCTCCATGGGCACCCCGAGGGCAAAGACCGATGCCCCCACCAGCACTGCGGCCAGCACTCCCCCAATGGCGAAGTGGCCGATGTACTTGCCCCACAGCGTCTCGCCAGCAGTGAGCGGGGCTACCCGGAACAGATCGGCCGTCCCCAGGTAGCGCTCCCTGACCAGCGAGAGCGCGGCAAACGTGAGGGCGGCGTGCTGCAACAGCAGGACGATCACCGCTGGGGCGTAGTACGAGGTCACGTCGACAGAAATCCCCTGAACCTGCTCGGTGCTGGCGCTAAACGGCGCCACGAGGACTTCGGTATCGATCCCTTCGTACTCGCTCCCCTCGCTCATCCCGATCTCGATGCCTTCTTCTGCAAGCTCGCTGAGCAACCGGTCGTTTGCCTGATCGACCGATGTCCGGGCGAAGAAGTCGATTGCGGTGCGCTCAAAGGGGTCCAACTCGTCGTGGATGACGAGGAATTCGGCCTTCTCGTTCTGCTGGATCGTCTCCAGTGGGCTGGGCGGGACGACTATCACCGCATCCACATCCCCGCTCTCCAGCAGGCGAAGACCTTCGGCTTCATCGCTCCCCGTGCCGACCACGGTCACCGCCTGGCCTGAGTCCTCGGCCCAGTCGATTACAGCCTGGCCGAGGAAGTCGTCCTCGGAAGCGACCACATACATGTCGAGCGGGCGGACCGCCTGATAGCCGACCCCGAAGAGCAGCAGGATCAAGAACGGACCGAGGACCAGCGACGCGAGGAGACGGGGCTGGCGCACAACCTCGACGATCTCCTTGCGGACGAAGGCTCCGGCGCGGACGACCGGTGCGACCCTACTTTGCACCTGTCATCTCCATCGACGTCTCGACATCCCTTGCCCGCTCGACCAGCGTGACGAAGACGTCGTCGAACGGTGGGCGGTGCTCTTCCGCCTCCTCGAGATCCAGCCCGCGCTCCTGCGCCCAGGAAACCAGATCCGGGATGGCACGGGCCGCATCGGGCACGACCAGTTCCAAGCTCCGCTCGTCGAGTGGACGGACCCTGGTGTCCCCGTCGAACCGGGACAATTCCTCGATGGTCTCCGGCCCGTGGACGGTGGCAAACCGCACCCGGACGAGGTCACCGCCCGACGCGGCGCGGCGCAGCGCCTCCGGGGTGTCCATCATCACCAGCCGCCCGCCGACGATCAGCGCCACCAGGTCGCAGTACTCGGCCTCGCCCACGTACTGAGTGGTCACGAAAACGGTCCTGCCCTCGTCGCGCATCTCGGCAAAGTGATCCCAGAACTTGCGACGCAGCACCGGGTCGATCCCTGCGGTCGGCTCGTCGAGAAACAACAGCTCGGGGTCGTGCACCAGGGTGGCGGCGAGACCGAGCCGCCGTTGCATCCCTCCCGAGATCTCGGTCACCGTCTTCGACTCCGACCCCCCGAGCTCGACGAACTCGATCACCCGTCGAAGCGCCGCGGAACGACCGAGCCACGGCAGCCCGGCGATCGATGCGGCGAAGGTGAGGTTCTGGCGCACCGTGAGTTGGGGGTAGAGCGCCGATAGCTGGGGCAAGTATCCGATCCGGGACTTGGTGGTGCTGGAGAAGCGGGTCGGAACCGAGCCCAGCACCTCCACCGACCCCGAAGTTGGACGGGTCAATCCGGTCAGCATCCTCACGGTGGTTGTCTTCCCCGACCCGCTGGGACCGACAAAGCCGAAGATCGTGCCGGGTGGGATGGTGAGATCGAGCTCGTGGACACCGGTGTCGTCCTTGAAGACCTTGCTCAAGGCGCGCGCCGCGACCACGGCAGCAGCGGATGCCGCCTCAGGTGGCGCGGGTGGCGTCGGTTCGATCACGACGCCGGGATACCCGGCGAGCCCGATGTGGAAACCGCACCCGAGTCGAGTCGAAGCCGCACCTCATCAATATCGGCGCGGATCTGGGCGACCAGCTCGTCCGATCCGGAGAACCGGCGCTCGGGACGGATCCGGTCGAAGAAATGGAGGGTGAGAGTCTCGCCATAGAGATCTAGATCGGTGGGGGCGTCGAGGAGATGGGCCTCCACAGTGAGCCGATCGCCTCCGAAGGTGGGGCGGACTCCGACGTTGACCGCTGCCTTGTAGTTGGTGCCGCGGTGGTCGGCGATGGCGGCGTAGACCCCGGTTCCGGGGAGCGCCAGGCGCTCGTCCGTCTCCAGGTTTGCGGTGGGGATCCCAATGGAGCGTCCGCGACCGTCTCCGGGCACGACGACGCCGCTGAGGGCGAAGGGCCGCCCCAAAGCCTCGCATGCGGCGGCCACGTCGCCGGTGCTGACCATCGCCCGAATCCGGCTGGACGACATCGGGCCGTCGCCCTCGGCAAGAAGTGGGACCTCGTCGAGTTCAAACCCGAACCGCTCCCCGATGCTCATCAGCAACCCAGCGTCGCCTCTCCGATCGTGGCCGAACCTGAAGTCGGTCCCCACCGCCACCAACCGGGCGCCGAGAGCCCGGACCAGTACCCCCTCCACGAACCATTCCGCCTCCATGCTCCTCACCTCGTCGAAGGGGAGCACCCCGGCGATATCCACCCCGAGTTGCTCGAAGAGCCGCAAACGAACCTCGACGGAGGTGAGAAGCGGCGGTGCCTTGTCCGGCGCGACTACTTCCAGCGGATGACGGTCGAAGGTGAGCGCCACGGTATCGAGCCGTTCGGCGTCTGCTCGGGCGATGAGCTCCTCGAGCACCTTGCGATGCCCGCGATGGACACCGTCGAACACTCCAATGGTGATGGCCGACCCATGCGGTCGGAGTGGCCCCCACCGCAGGGGGTCACCCCGCAGAACCCGCATTCAATACCACCTCTGGGACGGCCAGCCTGCCTTCGACACGGTAGACGGCGAGCAATCCGCCCTCGTCGTCATGAACGCGAAACGGTCCATACGTTGGCGCCTCGAGCCCGAATCCAAAGCTGGCGCCGTGGCGCACTCCCCTGGCCGTCTCCCCCTCGACCCTCACCTCGGGAAGGTCGCGCAACCCGGCTTCGGCACGGTGGAGCCGATCCTGGCCATCTCGGATGGCGTTCACCAGGTCGTCCAGAGCAATGGCATCGCCGTCGGCTGCAATCGAGCCCACCGCGGTGCGGCGCAACCCGCACAAGTGAGCCCTACCCCCCAGTCCCGCGGCGACATCGTCGGCGAGGACCCGCACATAGGTCCCCTTGCCGCAACGCACCGAGAGCACCGCCTCGGGGTAATCGCCCGGGGCGAACTCCTCGACGGAGATCCGCTCGATCTCGACGGGGCGCGGCTGTCTCTCGACCGTCTCCCCGGCGCGGTGCAGCTCATGGAGGCGGCGGCCCCCAACCCGCACCGCCGACACCATCGGTGGGACCTGGAGCACGGCCCCGACGAACCGCGGCAGCACCTCATTGAGCTCCGCCTCGGTGAAGGGCATGGGCTCGCGCCAGAGGACGGCGCCATCGGCATCGAGTGTGTCGGTCGCAACCCCGAACATGACACGGGCTCGGTACTCCTTGGGTAGGTCCTGGACAAAGCGAATCAGGCGAGTCGCCCGCCCCACCGCAACCACCAACAGACCGGTTGCCATCGGATCGAGCGTTCCGGCGTGACCCACCCTCCTCACCCCTAGAGCTCGACGCAGCGCGGCAACCACGTCGTGCGAGGTCATGCCCGAGGGCTTGTCGACGAAGAGAAACCCTCCGGCCATCTCCGCCATCAGCCGGCCGCCGGCAGCAGGCGACGGATGGCCTCGATGGTCGCCTGGGTCGGCCCGGGATGGGTGAACCCGCTGGCGTTGTGATGCCCACCACCTCCCAGGGCCACCGCCACCGTCCCGACATCGATCAGACCACGAGACCGCAGGCTCGCCTTGACCGAACCGTCGACGTCCTTGAGGAGAACAGCGACCTCGGCCTCTTGCGCCACACGCACGGCATCGATCAGTGGGTCGGTGTCCTCGATGCCGATCTTGTGACGTTCGAGGTCCGAAGCGTGGAGGACCGACCACACCATTGAGCGATCCTTCTCGAGAACCGCTCGACCAAGCACCGCCGCCTGCACCCCCAGAAAGCCAAAGGGCGCCTCCTCATAGACGTGGCGCCCGATCAGCTCGGGACGAGCCCCCGCCTCCACCATGTCGGCGGCAGCACGCAAGGTCTCTGCCGAGGTGTTCCCGTACTGGAACCTGCCGGTGTCGGTCACCAACCCGGTGAGGAGGCAAGTGGCCACAACCTGGTCGATCGGCCACCCCAATTCGAGGATGAGCCTGTATGCC